>CAZSHF010000007.1:0-55838 GCA_964606655.1 uncultured Treponema sp. | reverse complement strand
TAAGACTGGAATAATCCTCGCCTTTCATCAGTGCGTCGATGTCCACCATGCTCTGGTAATAGCGCATTCTGCGCGGAAGATTGTCAGACAAAGTCGTCTGCATTTCGATGTCGAAAATCCGGTCGGAATCTTTTACGTAGACATCAAGCCGAACTCCTCTCGTTGAATAATACGGTTTGATTTCTTTCTGAAGTTCGGGATATTCGATTTTCTCGATTTTGATTTTCAGAAGCCGCTCCAATAGCTCCTTGCAGATTTCTGGATTCTGCATAACTTTGTTGAACATAAAGTCGTCCGTGAATGTGAGTTCATCAAATGTTTTGATTTTCATAAGAATGTTTCTCCTCGGGATTTTTCATTTTGTGTGCTCATTTTTTCCTTATGCAGTTCTTTTTTTATCTCGAGAACAAATCGCGCTTGTCCTCTTGCTTATATTTCGCGAATCGTTTTCAAAAACTGAATTCCGTACACAAAAAATAAAAAAAAACAAAAATTTTTCTTGCATTATCTTGAATCAGTGGTATTATTAAATTGTGGTCAGGAGCGAGATGAGGACGCACACCGGTCGCACGTGAGGAGGCGTATGGAGCCGACAAAAATATTTATCGAATTTAAAAAAGATTAATCCAACTGCAGCAGAAGCAGATTTTATATTATGCACGCCACAAGTCTGGCGGTTTGCACAAAAAGGCTGGAAAGTATCCAGCCTCTTTTTTTTAACGAAGAAAATATGTATATATGTCTGAGCCAAAATCATTTACGATTTTATTTTGTTTTTATATCGTTCTAGAAAATCTCTAAAAGATTCGTTATTAAATTTGACAGTCTGACTATCATTTTATATAATGACGTGGTTTTGCATCCAAGGTCTGCTTCAGAATAAAACAGAAAGGCGGCTTGGATTATGAATCTGAAGAGAATTTATCGCGTGTTGTTTCTTGTTTCTGTATCTGCACTGATTTCGTGCTCCGCTCTTGTCAGCGATTTTAAAAATCTGAATCGTTCTGTTTTGTACACAATCGAAAATTATTTTGAATCTGCGTCAACTGAAAAATTTGAATTAAAATTCCAAAGCGAACTGAAAACAGGTTATCCTGAAAGCGAAATTCCCGGCGAATACGAAGGATTTTCGCTTGATTCTGAAAGAAGCGCTGTTTTTAAAGAGAACGGCTCAACTTATGTCCGCTACTATTACAAGCGAAATATTGTGACTTTGACTTTTGATTCGGGCGGGGGCATTTGGATTTCGCCTAAAACAAAAGAAGAATCTGACGAACAGGTTTTTGTCAAAGGCAAATTCGGCTCAGAGGTTTCCGTCCCGGACACAACAAACCTTGTGAAAAACACTTACACTTTCAAAGGCTGGGATTCCGAAGTTCCGGAAGTCTTTCCGCTTTCAGATAAAACTTTCACAGCCGAATGGGAATCGGGAACAAGCCAGTCGGTAATCGACACAGTTAAAAAGGATATTGAAATTGAAAAGACCGAAGACAAATCAGATCCGTCAAAAATCACCTTTAAAGTCAAAGTTCCGTATTCAGGCGACTGGAAATACGAATGGCGAGTTGACAGCGTTCTTGTCAGCGAAATCTCAGAAGACGGCGCTTCGATGACAAGAAATTTTTCAGCAGGAACGCATACAGTTTCTGTCATTGCAAGAGAAGGTTCAAACGAATTTTCAAAATCGGTTTCTGTTCAAGTGAAGGAGGCTGGAAATGAAGAGCTCAATTAAAATCGTGTCCGCGGCTTTTGTTTTTCTTCTTGTCTTTAATTCCTGCAAAGTAATTGCGGACTATAAAGAAGATTCTTCAGATGATGTTCAGGGCGCTTCTGTTTCAGTTTCGATTGCGCAGGAAAAATCAAGAACCGCGCTTCCTGATATTTTGTGGGAAAACTATGTTTATACGCTCGAGGCAAAAGAAACATCAAAGGGCGGGAAAATCACTGTCTTTTCTGAAAAACCGTTTTCCGATATTTCTGCGACTTACAGCATTCCGCTCGGAATCTATAGTTTCACTCTTTACGCTTTCAACGCTTCTTCTTCGGATAATGAAACGAATATTGATGAAACAAGTGCTAGTGAAACAAATGCCGGAAAAACAAACGGAAGTTCACCCGCTTTATCCGTAAGCTCCTTGGCTTTTTCAGGAAGTGAAGACAATGTGAATCTTTCTGATGGAAAAAAACTTCTTTCATTCAAAATGTATCCGGCTGAAGGCGGAAAAGGCAGCGCAAGAATAAAGCTTTTCCTGAAAGACGGAGTTGAAAGCGTAAAGGCTGGAATCTCGTCTGTTCCTTTTGCAGATGAATGTGATTTGATTCCTGTTTCCGTTCTGGAAAAAAACTCTGATTCTTCTGCTTCTTTTGGCGGAGCGGAAAATTCTGTCACATTTTATGTGTCTGGACTTTCAAGCGGTTCTGTGCAGTACGCGATTTTTTATCTTTACGATTCAAGAAACCGCCTGGTCGCGACGCTTTCAGAAAGCATTATTGTTGTGGCAGGAAGCGAATCGGTAAGCGAAATTTCTGAATCAAGCTACAGTCTTTCTTTTCCGCTGTCAGTGAAACTTGTAAGAGAATCCGCAAAGAAAAATGAAAGCGATTACAAAGGAACTGTCTATTCAAACGGGCTTTCTTTGATAATCTGTTCTGACAAATCAGAAAGCGGAGAAGAGCAGACAAAAATTTACATTGATGAAAATTCGGATGGAATCATTGACGAGAATTCAAATCCGCTTGAAATCGCAGGATACAATAATTTTACAGGCTGGGATATTACATCGGAATATTATTTGGGAAATCAAAATCTGATAACTGAAAATCAAGATGTAAGAATCACAATGACAGGAGGAAGTGTCCGTTCCCTTTCCGGGCTTAATCTTGATTCGCAGAGTTCTTCTGTTTATGTGAACGGCTCTTCGCAAGTCGGTTCAGAGCCTGTTTCAAATTCAGAAGGAGAAATCACAAAAATCTACGGAATCGACCTTTCTTCTTTTACTGACGAATGTGTTTTCATCAACAAGGAAATGTCCGGAAATTATTTTCTTACGCTCATCACATCTTACGAATTTGATTCTTCTTCTGTCCGTTCTGTCGCAGAACTTTCTGACATAAATTACGCGACGCTCGGCAGAGTTGAATGTTATAAACTCAGTGAAAACAAAACTAACTATACAAGAGAAAATCTTGAAATGAAAAGCACGTCTGGAGCAGGCGCGGAAATAGTTCTTGCAAAAGACGACGATATTGATATTCCAACAAATTATACAAAAGGAATCAAAAAACATTCGCAGTCAATTGATATTTCAAAAAACAGTTCCGGCGATGTTGGATTTTCTTTAGGCGAGGGAAGAATAAAACATTCGTGTTCAGTTTTTTCTGTAAGCGTGACAAACGGTTCTTTTACTGTCGGAAAGACAAAAGTCAGCGATTCTGAAACCGCAATGACATATATGGCGCAGAAAACAGAAACAACTTATGAAACAAGCCTTGAAGAGAACGAAAAATATATTTATATGCAGGTTATGTCTTCAGGCGGACAGATTTCCAAGGAATCCGTATCTGATTTTCTTGCGAACGTGACTTTTATTCCTGGAAAAGACGGCGATTCATTCAAGAAGATGAAAGTCAAAATCAATATAGAAACAGTTCCGTACAGCGAAATCGCAAAAGGAATTCAAGACAGCCACACATATAAGGACGGAACAAGCGAGACAATCACACAGGAAATAATGTATTTTGACGGAAGCTTTTATATCCGCGCGAACAACAAATACAGCAAGGCGACTGCTTCTGAACCGAATTCAGGCGGACTTGACAGAATAGACGAATGTTATAAAAAGGCAAAACAGTTCACATTCAACGGATTGCAAGGCTATCTTATGACGCCGGATTCTCTTATTGAAAGCAACTATATTTACAAAGCGTATGCGAACAAGCAGGATAACGGCGTTGCTACAAACGGACGCGGCTGGATGGGCGCGGCGGCGATTGTTCCGACAAACGGCTGGGACAAGGACACTTTTGAGTTCAGCGAAGAAGACGGTAAAAAAGGCGCGGATTATTTTTACTGGATTTGCGGCCCGAACGCAGGAAAGCCGTTCTGGGGCGGACGCGGACCTTTGAACTCTGAAGAAGACTTAAAGAAGTATCAGGTCTATAAAGATTCATACGGAAACTGGATTTTCCACGGCGACTCTTATGCCGATACGAACAAATATAGAGATGCGGAAGGAAAAGAGTACACTTATGAGAATGAATCTGAACTTGAAGAAGTATTTGTGTACTGGAACAACAAATACAACAAATTCATTCCGGAAACAGACAGACAAAGTATCACACAGGCTAATGCTCCGCACGCAAGAGTCACTGACGGCGGCGAATCTTACAATGTTCTTCAGTTTCAGGGAACTGCGCATGGACGATGGAACGATTTGCGGCTCAACGACAAATCAAAAGACGGTGATTTGAACAATCCGAACGCTGGAAAGCCTCACGATGATTCCTACTGGGCGGATTATTATTATGTGGAGTTTACTCCGTATTCAAACGAATTCACGACACAGATTCCGGCTTATGCGCCGATTTCCAAGTCTGCTACAATAGATTTGAACGACGCAAAAGATTATATAAACACTTTATAACTTTAATTTTAGGAGAGAGAATTTTATGAAAAAAATCCTTGGCGCATTTGCATTTTTTGTTTTGCTGAATATTTCCGGTTTTTCGCAGGATTCCGGAAACATTGCCTCTTCCGCGAAAAATCAGACTCCTGTCACAATGAAAGCCGGCGGATTTTTCAATTTCGAGCCGGTTTTGGGAACGCTTTCGGATTATGTGGTTTCAAATATCGGCGGCGGACTGACTTATGAAATCGGTTTTCCGGTTTTTCCTGTGATTGACATCGGAGCGTCTTTTCATGCCGCAGCAAACGGGACTTCTTTAAAAAAAGAGAACGCCGATTTGTTCAGCTATATCTGGAATATGAAATTTTATTTAGGCGGATTTGTCAGAATTCCGTTCGGAAAAAGCGGTTTTGTTTTCCAGCCGGAAATTGACTGGGGATTTGTGTTTTATTTTCCAAAGGCGAACGGAACTTACGCCAATTCCCTTGATTCGGTTTACGCGGACCAGATTCTTCAGATTGCGCCTAGTTTCCGTTATGTGAATCCGAATGTTTTAAATGAACGGCTTGAATTTGAGCTTTCTCCGATATATTCATTCAGCCCGGAAAAGAACGCGGCGGTTCATCATCTTGGATTCCGGGTCGGCGTGCTTTATAGATTTATGTGATATTCATAAAAGTCGATTTTTGAGTTAAAATCCAGAATTGTATGAAAAGCAAAATTCTTTTAAAGTCGTTCTCCAGCCATTTTTTTGTCTGTTCTGTTTTATTTTGCGCGGCTGTTTTTCCTGCCTGCTCAAAACAGGCGAACAAATCTGAATCTTTTGAATCGCTTGAGTCTTTTTCAATCCAAGAAGTTGTGAATCCTGAATTCAATAAAATCGGCCGCGTTCTTGAAAAGATGTCGGAACGCTGCAGGTCCGCGATTTCAATTTCCGGCGAGATGTCTGTTTCTGACAAAGAACAGTTTCTTTCTGACTTGCACAATGTCCTTGATTCCGAGCGCAATTTTTCTTCCGATGATTTAAGTCCGTTTTTTTTAATTGATAAAAAGAATTCTGTCTCCGCGGATTATGTTCCGAAAAATCTTGTTCACCTTGTGCAGAACGATTTGTATGCAATCAACAAAAACAGTTTGAGCCTTCGGCCTGAAGCGGCAGAGGCTTTGAATGTTCTTGCAGCCGCCGCAAAGGACGACGGAATCACGCTGACTGTCAGTTCAACTTACCGTTCCTACGATTATCAGAAAAATCTTTTTGAATATTGGGTTCGTGTTGACGGACTTGAGGAAGCGGAACGCGAAAGCGCCCGTCCGGGAACAAGCCAGCATCAGCTGGGAATGGCTTTGGATTTTGCTCCTGTTGACGATGCCTTTGCCGAAACTTCAGCCGGAAAATGGGTTTACGAAAACGCCGCAAAGTTCGGCTGGAGTTTAAGCTTTCCGCAAGGCTGCGAAGATGTTACAGGTTACCGCTGGGAAAGCTGGCATTTCCGTTATATCGGTGTTCCTGCGGTTCAGTTTCAGCAGAAATATTTCGGCGATGTCCAGCAGTTTATGATTGAATTCATCGACGCATGGAAAAAAGATTTATAAATAGCATGAATGCCGAGTTTATAAAATATGCAAGAAATGCACTCTCGGCAAGAACCCAATTTGAAAAACGGCTTCCGCGTTCGTCAAAAATCGTAGTGCTTGAGCAAACAGAAATCACCAGATAAGCATTATTTACTATTTTTAAGTTTTATTACTCACTTGTGCAGATTGTTTTTCAAATTGGAACCTTGCCTACGTGCTTTTTTATGTTTGTAAAAAAAAACGACATTTGACCTAGTAATTGTATTTTTTCCTGAATACAATCAGGCAGACAATCGTCATAATCATACAGGCGAATTCCGCCGCTGGAGAAGCAATCCAGATTCCGTTTTCGCCAAGAATAACCGGAAGAACAAGGATAAACATTGTCTGGAATCCAAGTGTCCTGAAAACAGAAAGCAACGCGCTTATCAGTCCGTTGTTCAAGGCTGTAAAGAACGACGAGCCGTAAATGTTCAGTCCGCAGAGCAGGAAACTTACCGAATAAATTCTGAACGCGCTTTTTGTCAGATTGAAAAGATTTTCGTCGTAGCTTGTGAAAACTGAAGCGAATGCTCCTGCGGCAAGTTCGGAAGCAAGCAGCATTGCGACAGAAGTTATTCCGATTATCACAAGGCTTTTCTTGAAAATGTTTTTAAGCTCAGCGTGGTTTTCCGCTCCGTAGTTGTAGCTTACAATCGGGGCAGTTCCCATTGAATATCCGATGAAAATCGCCGCGAAAATGAATCCGACATACATAATCACTCCGTAAGCTGCAACTCCGTCAACTCCGGCGTATTTTAAAAGCTGAATATTGTACAACATTCCGACAACGCTTGAAGAAATATTTGTCAGAAGTTCCGACGAGCCGTTTGTGACAGTTTTTGCAAGCGAGCGTCCGTCCCATTTTGCTTTTCCGAGTTTTAAAACTCCGTTTTTTATTGTGAAGAAATAAATCAGCGGAGTGATTCCGCCTACGATATATGAAATGTCAGTCGCAATAGCCGCGCCGACAATTCCCCATTTAAAAAGTCCTACGAACACTGCGTCAAGAATAATGTTGGTAAATCCGGCTATAAGAGTCAGCGCAAGTCCAAGCTGCGGTTTTTCCGCCGCAATCATAAAACTTTGGAATACAGACTGAAGCATAAACGCAGTTGTGGCAGGAACAAGAGTTCTTGCGTAAAGAACAGAGTTTCTGTAGACTTCGCCTTCCGCTCCCATAAGTTCTGCGGCTTTTGGAATAATAAACCAGGCGGCAATGCTCAGGATAATTCCCGCGCCGATTGTAAAGTAAATAAGGAACGAGAAAAGTTCGTTAGCCTTCTTTTTCTTTTTTTCTCCAAGGAATTTTGAAACAAGCGCGCTTCCGCCGGTTCCGACCATAAATCCGATTCCGTTGAAAAGGTGTATCAGCGGCATAATCAGGTTTATCGCGGCAAACGGCTCTTTTCCCGCGAAGTTTGAAACGAAGATTCCGTCGACAATCGAATAAACCGATGTGAAAATCATCATCAAAATAGAAGAAACGGTAAATCTTAAAAGTCTTCTGTAAGAAAAATGGTCTGAAAGCTGGATTTTCATAAAAACCTCTCGATAAAAAACAAAATATATTATAGAAGAATGTGAGGGTGGGGCGGATAAAACAAAGTATGAGTGATAAAAAAATAAATGTCAATCGGAGTGTTCTGGAGTGTCCTAGAGTTGTTTTTTTACGGAATATGTTTTTACCTAATTAAAATTGTCCGCATTGCGGACTGAATTACACATCCTCGAAAACTGAAGTTTTCTGCGATGTGCAATTTTAAGGAACATTTGAGCATAAGCCAGATAAGTTGTATATTTAAGCGATTACTTTTTTCCGGGAACAAGATGACGATTACTTACGAAGATTTGGAAAACATAAAAGATTCGCTTACAGAAAAACTGCGCCTGTTTGAAGGAACTGCCGCCGAGAAAAAGACATTTGATTCAACCTACAGCAAAATCTACGCGTTCTTAAAAGAACTTTCATTCAGTTTTGATGATTCTAAAATTCCTAGCGAGGAAAGAAAATCTTTTCCGGTTGAAATCTCGTATTCTGTGGAAAAAATTCTTGAAAAGGAGCTTGAGCTTCAGAATCTGAATCTTGATTTGTTTTAAGATGTAAAGAAATATTTTGAAATTCAGTATTTTTCAAGACGTGTTTTGTTTTTGATATTAGACCTGTTCGGAAACTTTAGTTTCAGAACAGGTTACTTTGAAGCGCGATGTTTAAAATCGCTGAAATAGTGCGATTTTAAACTTGTCGACTTGTTGATGATGAAGTTATAGAACAAGTCTATTGCTTGTATAAAACTATTGTTCGTGTTATAACAAGGATGTGAAGGGATGTAAAAATATAAATGCGTTATATCGGCAGCAAGGCAAATTTGCTTTCAGCAATAGAAAAATGTATCAATACAAATATTCAAACAAAGCAAAAAACTTTTTGTGATATTTTTAGCGGAACTGGTGTTGTCGCACGGTATTTTAAACCTCAGTACAAAATTATTTCCAATGATTCTCTTTATTTCTCTTATGTCATTCAGAAAGCGTTTGTAGAAAACAATTTCTCGCCAACATTTGATATTCTTAAATCAACAGTTGAAAATCCTTTTTATTATTTTGAAAGTACAGATTCAAATGCAATTCCTTTAGAGAACAATTTCGTTGAAGAAAATTATTCTCTGGCTGGCAATGCAGGAAGAATGTATTTTACTTCCGAGAACGCAAGGCGGATTGATTTTATCCGAACTACTATAGAACATTGGAAAAATGAAAATAAAATTTCCGAGAACGAATATTACTATCTTCTTGCAAGTCTTATTGAAGCAGTGCCTTCAGTTTCAAACACAACTGGAACTTACGGAGCGTATTTAAAAAACTGGGACAAAAGAGCGTTTAAAAAATTGGAACTTTCCCAATTTGAGATTTTAAACAACAATCAAAAAAACGAAGCCTACAACGAAGATGCTTTTATATTGGAAAAACATATTTCAGGCGATATTCTGTATATTGACCCACCTTATAATTCAAGGCAATACGCTCCGAATTATCACGTTCTTGAAACCGTTGCTCGATATGACAATCCAAAACTTTCAGGCGTAACTGGAATGCGTCCGTATCAAAATCAGAAATCACCTTTTTGCTCAAAACACGAAGTACAAGATGCCTTTGAAGAACTTATCAAAAAGGCTGACTTCTCGCATATTATTTTAAGTTACAGTTCATCAGGTTTGATGAAAGAAGAATTCATCGAGAAGATTTTAAAAGACAACGGAATCGCTTCAAGTTTCACTTTGCAAAAAATTCCATACAGAAAATACAAAAGCAAAATCCATGATGAAAGAGAAGTTTTCGAATATCTTTTTTACATTCAGAAAAAATCACAGAACAATATTTATCTTATTTCTAGAGAAAAAAATTTTGAAGTTGCAAGCCCAACTGTTTCTTATGATTTTAATTCGCAAAATAGCAAATACATAAAAAGTCCCCTTAACTACATCGGTGGAAAATATAAACTTCTGCCACAGATCATGCCGCTGCTTCCAAAAAATACGGAAACTTTTGTAGATTTGTTTTGCGGAGGAGGAAATGTTGGCGTGAACGATGATTGTAAAAAGCTTGTTTTCAACGATATGAACACAATTTTAATGGAAATGTTCAAGGCTTTTGCCTCAATGAATCTTAACGATTTGCTTTTGCAGATTGACTGTACAATCAAAGACTGGAATCTTTCAATGACGAACGAGGACGCATTTATAAAATTTCGCAAACATTATAATGAAACCCGAAATCCAATCGATTTATACGTGCTTTCATGCTTTTCGTTCAACTATCAGTTCAGGTTCAACAATAATCATGAATACAACAATCCTTTTGGGCGAAATAGAAGCCGTTATTCAGAAACTATGAAGAACAATCTGATTCGTTTTGTCCAAAAAATAAAATCCGTTTCAGCAGAATTTCTTTCTTATGATTTTACACAATTCCCAATTGATACTTTAACTCAAAAAGATTTTGTCTACTGTGACCCACCTTATCTGATTACAACAGGTTCTTATAATGATGGCAAACGCGGATTTAAAAACTGGACACAAGATTCTGATAAGGCTCTTTTCGAACTCCTAGACGAACTTGACAAGCGAAAAATTCGCTTTGCTCTTTCCAATGTTTTTACTCACAAAGGCAAAAAAAATGAAATGCTTATTGATTGGGCAAAAAAATACACAGTTCATCACTTAAAAAAAGATTATTCAAATTCAAGTTACAACACAGACCGAAGCGGAAGCGATGAAATTCTGATTACAAATTATTGAAGGGGAGCATGAAAATAAATGATTGAAATCGTAAATATTCCAACAAAAGATACAAGGGCATTTGGCTGGGTGCAAGATTCAAGCAACATTAAAAGTTTGTGCAATGTAGTTGCCGTTTTTGATTCTGAAAGTGATTTTCATAAAGAACTCGTAAATGAGATTATACCGAATATTGTTTTAAAAAAAGACGGCAGGCAAGAAATGCTAACCGCTTTAAACTCAATTCCACTTGCCATAAAATACAAACTTCTTACAGGAACAGCATTTACACCTCGTTCAAGCTCACGCTGCAATGGAATTATTCAAGCCGCAGTAAAAGGACAAAAGCGTGATTTCATTGTTGACTGGCCGGCGGATAATTTTGTGCGATGGGCACAAGCTGTTGGATTCATAAAATACAATTATTCAGATGACACATTTTCAATAACAAAAAAAGGACTGGAACTTACAAAAGCAACTGGCAAAGAAAAAGAAAATGTTTTAGTAAACGCCATTTTATCTTATCCGCCTGCATCCAGGATTTTGTCTTTACTTTCTAACCCGAACAATTTGCTTACAAAATTTGAATTAGGTGAAAAACTTGGATTTACTGGAGAGGAAGGCTTTATCTGCTATCCCGTAAGAAGCATAATTGCCGCTCTTGCGGAAAATGAGGACAAAGCAGAACGTTCAAAAATCCGTTCGGACTGGGAAAGTTCTTCAGACAAATATGCGCGGACAATTGCCCAGTGGCTGGGTCAACTTGGACTTGTTGAAAATTGCAGAAAAGATATTTCTGTAGAATACGGACATAAAATTGTTTCTGCCACACTTGGGGCATTTTGCATAACTCCAAAAGGAGAGCTGGCTTTGCGGAATATAAATGGAAACAGCAAGCACTCTAAGGCAGAAAAGCAAGTTTCTTATGAAATGTTTGCAACAAAAGGAATCGACCGCGAGTATCTGCGTCTTAGGCGTTCACTGATTTTAAAAGCAATCGTTGAAAGCAAAAACAAAGCGACTTTTGCAAAAATTCAAGAAGTTTTGAAATCAAACAACCTTGAGGAATCAGCAGAAACAATAAGAGATGATGTTTTAGGATTTATAAATATTGGGCTAAATCTTGAAATCTCAAACGATTCAGTTTTGTTAAAAGATATAATCGCGGATTTTTCAATTCCAGTTTACAAAGATTTAACTGTAAAATCAGAACTTTCAAAAGAAAAAGACCAAGTCCGTAAGCAGCTGAAAACACTTTCTCACGATTATCTTTCACTTATGGACTTAGCATTTGATTCAGCACAGAATCGTCTTTTTGAAATGAAAGTGATGGATTTGTTCTTGAATGAATGCGGTTTTTACGGCAGACACTTGGGCGGTGCGAACAAGCCAGACGGGGTTTTGTATACAGATGAAAATTGCCCCGCATTATCAAATAGCAAAAATTATGGAATTATAGTTGACATGAAAGCGTATTCAGGCGGCTACAGTCTTCCAATTGGGCAACAGGATGAAATGAAACGCTACATCAGCAACAACCAAAAACGAGACGAGAAAATCAATTCAACAAAATGGTGGAATGAGTTTCCAGATTATCTTGAAGAATTTTATTTTATGTTTGTGTCTGGAAGTTTCAAAGGCGATATTGCCGATAAGCTGAACAAGATTTATCTCGAAACAAAAGTTTCTGGAACTGCCATGCCGATTGTCAGCGCTTTGTTTTTAGCAGACAAAATCAAAAGCGAAGAGATTTCCTTGAAAAATTTTGAAAGAGGAATATGCAATACTGAGTACAAGATATAACTATGAATTGCCGATAGCAGAAAATATAAACTTTTTGCAACTTGAAAAAAGTATGAATAAAAAAATTTTCAAATTTGTGAATCTTGGTGTATAATCTAGGAAGTGTTTATTTTTGGGGATTAAAGAGCGAGCGGGTTTCAAAAGTTTTTTCAGTTTGAAGTTTTTTGAAGCTTTCTCGGATTATATTCAAATACGGAGAGTCCCTTATGAATTTAAACATTTTCCTTCCTAAGGCAAAAGGATTTAAAGAAATCCCTTACCGCGAAAAACAAAAAATCAACAATATTATTGTCGGTACGCTTGTCTGCATTCCGATTTTTCTTGTGTACTCGTTTCTGCTGTTTTTCTTGTACGGATATTCGCAGGCTGGAAGATTGACTTTGCTTTCGCCGCTTTTTCTCGCGGTTTCGCTTCTGCTTGTGAAAATCGGAAAATCCAGAACCGCATCTTATTGCGTGACCTTGGGATTTATCCTGATGGCGTTTGTCTGCGCGTTTTTTATTCCGGTTTCAAAGCAGAATGAATTTTCAAGTTTTGTGAACTACAGGACTTGCGGATTTGTTGTCGTTCTTGCGGTCGTAAATTCTTTTTTTGCGTTCAGGAAATTTCAGCTGACGCAGCTTCATGTCGCTTCACTTGTCGCCTTGTTTGCAAGTTCGTTCACAGTTTATTTGAAAGCCTATGAAAATTCGCCGATGCAGTTTTTGGGTTCAGTCATAATCAGCGCGGCAGGAATTTTCGGAGCGAACATGATTCTGATTTTTGCCTGGAACTTCAACGAGCGTGTTTTAAAGCATTCTGAAAAGACGAGAGATGAAATCGAGGATTTGAACAAGAATCTTGAATCCAAAATCGAGGAACGAACTAAAGATTTGTCCGCGGCGAACGAAAAACTTTCTGCCGCCGGAAAAGAATCTCAGCGCGATATGAATCTTGCCGTGAATGTCCAGCGCGCGTTTTATCCTCATCAGGAAATCGAAGTCGACGGCTGGGAAATCGCGTACTTTTTCAGTCCTGCTTCTGGAGTTGCCGGCGACCTGTACGACTTTTACACAAACGAAAGGAAGTTTGAAGGCTGCTGTCTTTTTGATGCTTCGGGACACGGAATTTCTGCCGGACTTGTCGCTATGCTTGGAAAAACTCTTATAACTCAGGAATTCTACAAAGGAAAAAATCTTCCGCTTTCAAAAGTCATGCTGAACATAAACAACGCCATTGCCCAGAACAAAGGCGAGGTCGAAAACTATTTTACAGGTATTCTAATCAGGACGAACGAAGACAGGATTGAATATGTGAACGGAGCGCATCCTGCGATGCTTTGGAGAAGCGGAACTTCAGGAAGAGTGAGCCAAGTTGTTTCTCCAAAAAAAGGCACTGATTCTGGAAGTCTGATTGGAATCCGCGATTTGCCTGCAAGTTTTACAGGCGTGAATTTCGCAATGCGTTCGGGCGATTCGCTTCTGCTTTACACGGATTGTCTTTACGAGTCGCGGAATGAATTCGGCGAGGAGTTCGGTGCGGAAAATGTCGCGCGGATTTTCGGCCAGAGCAACGACGGAACAGCGCAAGACCAGATTTCAAGCCTGATCCGTCAGTTTAAAGAATACACAGGAACTGTTCCGCTCGCCGACGATTTGACTGTGATTATAATAAAGAAGTTGTGATTCAAGGATAGGCGGTTGCATGGCTTCCGCATTATAAATTTTTATAAAAAAATTGGTGTTCGGGGAGCGGAGCGTTAGTGGCAAAAACATTCTAGTTTGCTGCCGCGTGAGCGGCAACGTATATAGTTCCAAGGCAAACTAGCGTGTAGCACAATATTGTGCGGTTTTGACCACTCGCTACGCGACCAAAAACCTGTTTTTTTATTAAAACTGGTTATAATGCGGAAGCCCTGTAGGCGGTTGTGTTTCATATAATATTTTTCTGTGCTATAATGAAAAATCTTTTGGAGAAACTATGAAAGGAATTATTCTTGCCGGCGGTTCGGGAACGCGGCTTTATCCAATTACAAAGGCGGTTTCTAAGCAAATATTGCCGCTTTACGACAAACCAATGATTTATTATCCGCTTAGCGTTTTAATGCTTTCTGGCATTCGCGAAGTTTTAATAATTTCCACACCGCGCGACATTTCGCTATTCAAAGAACTTTTTGGCGACGGTGCTTGGCTTGGAATGCGTTTTGAATATGCAGTTCAAGAAAAACCGCGCGGACTTGCCGACGCATTTATTGTTGGAAAAAACTTTATCGGTTCAGACGACGTTGCGCTTGTTTTGGGCGACAACATTTTTTACGGACAAAGTTTTACAAGCACGCTAAAAAAAGCCGAAAAGAAAATCCGTACAGAAAAAGGCGCGGTAATTTTTGGTTATTACGTAAAAGATCCAACTGCTTACGGCGTTGTGGAATTTGACAAGGGCGGAAAAGTTTTAGGAATAGAAGAAAAACCAAAAGTTCCAAAATCAAATTACGCAGTTCCGGGACTTTATTTTTACGACAATTCCGTTGTGCAAATTGCAGAAAACGTAAAACCTAGCGCGCGCGGCGAAATAGAAATTACAACAGTAAATAACGAATATCTTTCGCGCGGCAAATTAAACGTAGAACTTTTAGGACGCGGAATGGCTTGGCTAGACACAGGAACTTACGACGGACTTTTGGAAGCCTCGAACTTTATTGCCACAATCGAAAAGCGGCAAGGAATGTACGTTTCGTGCATAGAAGAAATCGCATTCGCAAACGGCTGGATAACCAAAGAAGACTTGCTAAAAATGGCTGCCACCTACAAAACCGACTACGGACGATACTTGGAATTTATTGCAGAGCAAAAGTAATTAATAATTAATAATGCTGAATTAATAATTGGGGTGGGGAAAGCCTTCCCCTCGGCCGCACTTCGTTGCGTCCTACCCCTTCTAGCGTGGACACCCCGCAACGCCCCGATTTTCGAATTGTTAATTATGAATTATGAATTATGAATTGAGGTAATTATGTTTGAATTCAAAAAATGTGAAATTGACGGACTTTACGAAATTCAGCCTAAGATTTTTGGCGACAATCGTGGCTACTTTTTGGAAACTTACAGCGAAAAAGATTTTTTTGACGCTGGCTTAAAAATGAAGTTTGTGCAGGACAATCAGTCAAAATCTACAAAAGGCGTTTTGCGCGGACTTCACTTTCAAAAACATCATCCGCAAGGAAAACTTGTTCGTGCTTTGGAAGGCAAAGTTTACGACGTTGCAGTAGACTTACGACTTGGAAGCGCAACATTCGGAAAACATTACGGTGTTGTGCTCGACAGCGAAAAACAAAATATGTTCTATATTCCAGAAGGCTTTGCTCACGGATTTTGTGTTCTAACTGATCAAGCAATTTTCGCCTACAAATGCACAGACTTTTATCATCCAGAAGACGAAGGCGGCTTAATGTGGAACGACAAGCAAATCGGAATCGACTGGGAAAAAGTTTTGCCCGGCATAACAACAACCGCAAACCTAAGCGAAAAAGACAAAAAGCACCCAGCGTTCAGTTTGGAAAACAGATATTTTGACTTAAACGCAAAGTGGATTGGAGAATAATTTAATTAGGAAAGAAAAGAATGTCATTCCGAACTTGATTCGGAATCTGATTTTAGAGAAGCAGGTAAATTCTCAGTGAGAATTCATCAGAAACTCAGTGAGAATTTTTATTTTCTCACTGAGAATTTTAAAAAACTCAGTGAGTTTTTGGGGAAAAGTCAGTGAGAATTTGATGAAAAAGTCATGTTCTCATCTTTATTTCAAATACAAAGTTCTCGCACTTTCCAAATATTCCGAGAAGTCGTCAACCGAATAATCACGGATTATAAGATTGTTTGTGAATTTCACAAAATCAATGATTTATCCAAAATGCAGCAACAAGTGTAATCACCGAGATTGACTGTAAAGGCGTTGAAGCCGAGCGACTTTATATAAGACGCAAATTCTTCTGTGGGATTATAAATTACGTCAATGTGATCATATCCAAGTTCTGTGCAGGCTTCGTCAAGAGTCCGCAAATCCGCAAGGTTAAGTTTTTCAAAAGTTATCTCAAATTTTTTGACCGCATTTCCGTATTGCTGAGCGTAATCTTTATTATCTGAAATCCAGATGAATGAATTTTGAGAATCGAATCCGAATTTTGAATCATAGCCGCGATAGAAAAGCATAGTTTATGCACTTTCTGCAACTTTTTTGGATTTTACTATGTTTAACTTTTGAATTTCTTTTTTTTCGGAAAGTTCCAAAAATTGAAAACCATTAGAAAATAATCCGTTTTCTGAACTAAGTTTTTCTTTTGCAATTTTTATTGCCTTGTCTGATTTGTCAATTCCAATCCACTTTCTGCCAAGTTCCTGTGCTGCAACAAGTGTTGTTCCCGAACCGCAGAAAAAATCCATCACAATGCTTTCTTGATTCGATGAAGTGTTCACAATGAGTTTTAGCAAGTCAAGATTTTTTTCTGTCGGATAAACAGGATATTGATAATCTTTAAAATCCCAGATGTCCTGAACTTTCTTACCTTTCTGTTCGTCGGCGTAGATTTTGCGTCGCGGAACTCCGTTTTTTGACCATTCAATCAAGCCCTGCTCGTCAAGTTTTTCAAGTTCTGACGGAGATGTTCGCCAGTGTCTGCCTTTCGGCGGCAACATTCCCTTGAACATTCCTCCTGTAACTCCGTCTTTTGTTTCGCCAGGTGCGTGGAGCGGAACTGTTGTGTAGAATCTGCCGTCAGAATCAACTTTTTTATAAAGCCTTGCTTTGTCATCTTCGGAAAATGCTTGAAAAGGCTCATTCCAAATCGGATTTTTTGACTTTGAATAAAAAAGAATTAAATCTTTTATGTTGCCATAAGCCTTGCGTGAAAAATTTTTTGGATTGCATTTTATTCGTGTAATGTCGTTTCTAAAATTCTCTGCTCCAAAGATTTCGTCCATAATGATTTTAACGTAATGTCCGATTTTATAATCAATATGGAGATAAATTGAGCCTTGCTCGCTTAAAAGTTCTCGTGCAATTATCAGTCGTTCACGAAGAAATTCAATGAATTCTTCTCCAAGAAGCGTGTCCGTATAAGCAATATTATCGCTTTTGCTTGAACTGATTGTGCTTGTTCGCTCCGAGTTGATTGTAAAAGTTCCGTTTGTTGCAAATGGCGGGTCGATATAAATCAAATCAACCTTACCTTTTAAATTTGAATTGTGAAGAAGAATTCGCAATGCTTCCAAATTATCGCCATGAATCAAAAGATTTTTTTCATTCTGAATTGAATCAGAAAATTGAGAAGTCGGAAGAGTTTTTAATATTTCTGTTTCAGGAATTTTTCCAGAATATGTAAGTTCCATATTTTCTCCAAATCAAAGTGTATATAAAAACTCACGCAAAACAAGTGCACTCATAACATTTTCTTCGCCGTGTTCTTCGGTGATAGTTTTGTACATTTTATTTTGAGACTGCAACCAGCAAACGCCGTCAAGGATTGCGATTTTTATAGCATCAACATTCGGAGATGTCAAAGTTAAAATCGCATCTTCAAGTTGTGCGTCTTGATGTCCGCCAAAATCTGAAAGGAACTTTGCTTCGCCAATTACATATTTTCCGTTAAAGCGACCTACAAAATCCAATCCTTTATTTCGTTTGTAATTCACATTTTTCTGTGCCCATTCCATCATTTCTTTATCGCCTGCGTCTAAAATCGCATCTTCTTTTGTTGACATAAATTCGTCAATGGAAACTGGCATAATTCCAAGTGCTTTTGTTTTGCACCAACGCTTAAAAAGTGGACCAATCTGCCTATTTGTTTCTTTTGGTTCAGTGCATTTTTCAAAAATTTTGTCTAGTCCCATTTCGTAAAGTCTGCCACAGAGCCTTTTAACCGTCTTAGGATTTCGCTTTACAGCATTCGGGTCTCGCTTTAGGAAAGCAACATAGGAATCTTTTATTGGGAACAAATCAAGATGGAGAAGATATTTTATCAGAACTTCGTCGTCTTTTTCGTTGAATGCTTGTTCAATGCTAGTCCAGCGGTCTTTGTCAATCTCACGAATTCCGTTCGGAATTGTTGGATAAACTGCAAACAAATCGTCAAGATAATTTCTTTGGTTTGCATATTGAATGCTTAAATCTGTCCAATAGTTCATGTTTGTCTCCTGCTGTTGCTGTTTGCATTAATTTTTGCTTCTTAACTTTTTTATTTTAGTTCAAAAAACTCAAAAAATCCATATATGCAAAATTTGAAAAATGCTATGTTCTTTTCATTGCGAATTTTTTGCTTTCCGCGACTATAATATTTTTTTATTCCATACTATATTATTAGTAAGGAAATTATAGAAAGGGGTTTTAGGGGCGTTGCGAGAGTTGTGGTAAACCTAAAAATTGCTTTCGCAATTTTTTTAACGGTTTGCTATTAATCACAAGTCAGCACAGCTGCCTTATCTCACCCCTAGGCGAAGGGGTAGCGGAAAACCGAAGGTTTGAAGCGAGGGAAGTGAGTTTTGCAATCTAAAACAGAAAAATAGAATGCAAACTCATTAGCGAAGCGTTGCTTTCCCCGACACAATTATTAATTATGTATTGTAAATCTGGAGACTAAATCAAGGTAGGAATTATGGCAAATCGTAAATTAAAAAACATACTTGTTACTGGCGGTGCTGGTTTTATTGGTTCGAACTTTATTCATTATTTGATGGGCGAAAGTACGGCTGGCGGTGCGGCGTTTACTGATTCTGGATTTGACGGGCGAATTGTTAATGTTGACTGCCTAACTTATGCGGGAAATGCGGAAAGTCTTAAAGATGTGGAAGCAAAATACGGAGTTTCTGCAAAAGGGAACGATGCTCGCTATTTTTTTGAAAAGGTTGATATTTGCGACCGACCGCAAATCGAACGGATTTTAAAGCAATATGACATCGACACAATTATTCACTTTGCGGCGGAAAGCCATGTTGACCGTTCAATTTTAGGTCCAGAAGCATTTATGAAAACCAACGTTATGGGAACTTTTACGCTTTTGGATGTGGCTCGCAATTTTTGGAAGCGCGACGACGGTTCAATTCGCGATGATGTTTTGTTTCATCATATTTCTACAGACGAAGTTTACGGTTCGCTTGGTCCAAAAGGCTACTTTGTAGAAACGACACCTTACGATCCGCGTTCGCCTTATTCTGCAAGCAAAGCAAGTTCTGACCACATTGTAATGGCTTATTTTCACACTTACGGACTTCCGGTAACGCTTTCTAACTGCACTAACAATTATGGTCCGTATCAGTTTCCGGAAAAATTGCTTCCGCTAATGATAACGAACATTAAAGAAGGAAAAAATCTTCCTGTTTATGGCGATGGAAAAAATATTCGCGACTGGATTTATGTAGAAGACCACAATCGCGGAGTTTGGCAAATTGTAAAACAGTCGTCAGCGGGCGAAAAATGGAACTTGGGCGGCGAAAATGAATGGGAAAACATTAAACTTTTGAACACAGTTATAGATTTGACTTCTAAAGAACTTGGAAAAGACGCGGAAGAAGTGCGAAAAACAATCACTTTTGTAAAAGACCGACCAGGACACGACCGCCGCTATGCAATCGACTGCACAAAAGCAAAAACAAAACTAGGCTGGGAACGCAAAATGACGTTTGAACAAGGCTTGCTTTCTACAATCCGCTGGTATTTGCAAAACGACGAATGGATAAGCCACATAAAAAGCGGTGCATACAAAGACTGGATTGCGAAAAATTATTCAAAAAGATAAGTCGTAATTAAGAATGCATAATTCAT
This sequence comes from uncultured Treponema sp., assembly GCA_964606655.1. Lineage (GTDB taxonomy): Bacteria > Spirochaetota > Spirochaetia > Treponematales > Treponemataceae > Treponema_D. Next base: position 35,728 of record CAZSHF010000007.1, on the reverse strand, counting down.
AATGATGAATTATGCATTACACATCCGAAGTTTTTGAAAGGACAACAGAAATAGGATTATATTCTCCTTCAAAAGTTCCGATGATTCTGTCGCCGGAAAAAAATCCTGAAAATCTAGTTGATTTCTGAATGTGCGTGCCAGCACTAGGATGCAGTTCATCTTTTATAAGTTTTAGCTCTATGTTGTCGCCTGCAATGCTGCCGGAAAAATGTTCTATGCAATAGCCGCCTTCGGAAAAAATAAATCTTGCTGAAGCAAGGATTTTGCTGCCTGAAATTGTTTCGATTAAGAAAGTGATACTTAGTTTAGAGTCTTTATATACATAATTGCCAGACAGAAGTTCCGTTTCCTGTTTTTTTAATTCTTTTTTTTGATTTTCGATTTCTTCCTTTTGCCGAAGCAAATCTTTTTTTCGTTCTCTGAACGCATCTTTTGCAATTCCGTCTTTCAAAAGCCTGTTTTCTTTTATTGAAGCCATTCTGTCAGCAGAGATTTTTAATGGTTGTTGTGTTGATTTTTTTTCAGCAATCTTCTCAACTGAATCGGTTTCTTTCTCTGTTTCCTCTGTTTTCTCTATTTTTGCGCCACATTCTGTGCAGAAGTCGTTTCCTTCTTCAAGCGGAAATCCGCAATGAATACAGAATTTCGGTTTTTCAATATCAATGCGAGTATTATTAGGTTCGATTCTTTTTCGTTCAGTTTCTTTTTCAGGTTCGTTTGCCTGAAATTCTTGTTTTGCCTCGGATTTTGCGGATAAAACAGTTTTCCTAAAAACATTTAAATCACTCATCGGGGATTTCCTTGCTCATCGTCGCTCTTGTCAAGAGAATTGACAGGAATCATTTTTCCGCCGCATTTTCCGCAGAACTTTCCGAGCGCGACTCTTCCGCAGTTCGAGCATTTTAAAAGCCTGATTCCGCATTGGTCGCAGAATAAAGAGTCGTCCGGGATTTCTGCGCGGCAAGTTTTTGAAGAGCAAATCAAATTTCGACCTCGCTAAAATAAAAGGGCAACTCGCAAAATTTAAAACTCTGTCTTTTTCGAGTTGCCAGCGATTTTTAACTCGCTAAAATAGCGCGAGTTAAAACTTCGCATCTTCAAAGTTGCCTCTAAAAACTTAAGTTTTTAGAGCCTCCTAAAAATCAGTTTCTTCAATGGTTGTAAGAACTTCTTTTGTCCGTTCTTCTTTGTTCAATACAATTACGCGGCTGTTTTTCTTTCGCACGACTGAATCAAAAAGTTTTCGGATTGTTCTTCCGTTTGCAAAATTCTTGCCGCGGTTTTGCCAGATATTGTCTATGACAATTCCGCAAGTTTTTTTCGCTTCATTTGTGAGCGTAAGATTTTCTTTTTTTGCGAACAGGCAGAAAAGTTCATAAAGTTCAGCAGGACTGTAATCCTCGATATGAATATGATGCGTAAAACGGCTTGAAAGTCCTTCGTTTGTCGCCATCCATTCGTTCATTTTGTCTTTGTAGCCCGCGACAACCACAATGAATTTTCCTCTGTCGTCTTCCATCCGCTTCATCAATGTGTCGGTCGCTTCCCGTCCGAAATCATCTTTCGCGAGCGTGTAAACTTCATCGATAAAAAGAATTCCGCCTGTCGCGTCGTCGCAAAGCCGCTGCATATTCTGCGCTGTGTGTCCTACGAATTTTGCGACAATTTTGCTTCTGTCGGTTTCAATCACTTTATCGCTTGAAAGAAGCCCGATAGAGCAGAGCAGTTTTCCCAAGATTCGTGCGACAGTCGTTTTTCCAGTTCCGGGATTTCCTGTCAAAGCAATGTGAATTTCAGGCTTTTTCGCTTTTGCTCCTAGTTTTTCGATTTCAAGGTTTATTTTTATTGTGTCGTAAAGTTCACGGATTGTCTGCTTTACATTGCCCATTCCGATAAGTTCGTTCAGTTCTGCAAAAGCCGCTTCGCTTGTAAGTTCATTTTTCTTTTCGTAAGGAATATCTTCCGCCTTGATTTCTGTAAGAAGCTCTTTTGTAAGCGATTCTGCGGAGATGTTTGAAAGCCGTGAATCCATTCTGGTTTTTATCGTGTCAAAAAGATTTCGGACCGCGCGCGCGTTTGCAAAATTCTTGTCTTTGTTTTTGCATAAATCTGAAACTGCAATTCGGGCTGCTTTCTTTGCTTCCTCGTCAAAAGTGAACTGCGCTTTTTCAACATTCAAAAGAAGAATTCTGAAAAGCTCGTCTTCCGTATAATCTTCGATGTGGATTTTGTGTTCAAAACGGCTTTCAAGTCCAGGATTCATTCTAAGAAAATTCTGCATTTCATTTTTGTAGCCAGCCGCGATTATCACAAATTTTCCTCTGTCGTCTTCCATTCGTTTTAAAAGCGTGCCGACCGCTTCGCTTCCGTAAGGATTGGAAGAGCCTTCAGTTCCTGCAAGATAATACGCTTCGTCAATAAAAAGAACGCCGCCGGTCGCTTTGTCGCAAAGTTCGTTCACTTTGTCTTTTGTCTGTCCGACGTAGCCTGCGGTCAGATCCAGTCCGCTTGTTTCAATAACTCTGTCGCTTGGAAGAAGCTTCATCGCGTAAAAAAGTTTTCCTAAAATTCTTGCGACAGTTGTTTTTCCTGTTCCCGGATTTCCTGTAAGGACAATATGTATTTTGGGATTTTCTGCGTTTATTCCCAGCGATTTTCTGCGTATATTGTTTTGAATCGTCTGGCACAGTTCGCGCACAGATTTTTTCACGTTTTCCATTCCGATCAGACCGTCAAGAATCAAAAGAATTTCTTCAGTCGATTGGATTTTTCTGATTGCAGGCAAATCTTCCTGCGCAATCTGCTTTAAATCTTTTTCAGAGAAGCTCTGGGTTTTCCTTAATCTTGCGGCTTGCTTTTCCGTGATTTTTTTTATGATGTCTTTTTCAACAATCCAGCCGTTTTTGTAAACATTGTCTTTGTTGTGTCGCGCTTCTTTTACGCACAAATAAAATGAATCTTTTACTTCGTCGCCAAAAACAAAGCCTTTGTCGCGCAGTTTTTTTTCAAGAATTTTCGTAAGGTTTTCATCGTCCACGTCCGGAAAATTATAAAAATCCGCAAGGTCTGCAAGTTCGTCTTTTTCGCTGAAAAATTTTTCAAGCCTGTCTTTGATTCCAATCAGAATGCAGACAGTGTCGCATTGTTTTTCGCTTAAGCCTAAAAGCAGTTCGTAAAGATATGATTCGTCAGTGTGAATTTCGTCCACAAGAAGAACACCGAAGTTTTGTTCGGAAAGATATTTTGCGATTTCCGCGTCGGTCGGGTAGAGCCGCTGCATTTTGTGCGCCGTTGTTTTTTCAATCCGGCTTGAAGAAAGGCAGTTTGATTTTTTCAGTTCCTCGATGAAGCAGTTCGCCACAAGAGATTTTCCAGTTCCGGCTTCGCCAGAGAATACAAGAATGCTGTTTGAATTTGAAATTTCCATTCCGATGTTTTTCTGTTTTTGCCTGATTGAAAACGTGCTTATGAACATTGAAAGTTTTCTGCGGATTTCAGAAAGTCCGATGTAGTCAGAAAATGAAGGTGAAGACGAAGAAGTTTTTGTTTCCGAAGAAGCCGCGGGAACTGCGGACAGAAATCGCGTTTGAGCAGATTCGTTTGTGGCTGTCGCTTCAGAAATTGATGCCGCCGAAGACATCGAAAGCGTCGAAAGTTCTGAACCGCAAAACCGGCAGAATTTTGCACTTTGGCGGTTTGATTTTTTACAGAAAGGGCAGGGAAGATTGTTCATTTTCTTTATATTTTTGTCATTTTTGCCATACTTTGTCTTTGTATGGAGTATCTTTAAAGCCATGAGATTGCAATTTTTTTACCATACAGTCTAGTTTTCTACGCAGCAATGTTTTAAACCACAAACTTTCACCAAAATACTTCACAATTGTTGGACTTGTTGCATAATATAAACGGATAAATATTCTGCCGTACCAAGTTTGTGCGAGTTTATAGTCTCGGAAACGGCGAAGTGTCCAGACTTGAGGACAGTCGTAAGAACCATAAATTGCTGTTGCTACATAACATCCATTATTGTTTTCCACGGTAGGATTATTTAGTCTGTTTATTAATCTGCCTTCTCCTTTTTTTATGATGCCTTTATTTAGCAGATAATCATAATGATGACACACGCCAGTATACATTTCAAAATCTTGTTCTTTTAATTCTTGTAGCTGAGAGTTGTCTTCATAAGTAGACTTTACATATTTTCTTATTTCTGAAAAATCAGAGAATTCTATTTGCATTGCTTTAAATGAATCTCTTAATGGCTGAAAGGCAGAAGATAAGTATGATTCTTTAGGTTTTTCAACTTCCTCAAGTGTTTTTATCAAAGACAAATAGTCTTTTTTTTCTGTTGAATTAAATTCCGATTCAATGGATATAAGTTTTGCATCGCATTCTCTTAAAAGTTTCTCTGGAGAGGGATATTCTATTTGCGGATTTTTTAATTTTTTTTCAGAACGTGCAATTTCGAATTCCTCTTTTGTCGGGCAATCGAAATTTTCTATTTGCTTTTTGAGAGAATTAATTTCTTCAGTTGCTTTAAAAATAATTTCATCACATCTTTCTTGTATTTTGTTTGTGATTTCATCAGTAAGTTTTTTAATCAGATTATCTATTTTATTCCAGATTGATTCAAAATTTTTGTCGTTGCTCGCTTTTACGGCAAAAACTGGCTCTTTCTTGAATATTTCCTCAAGGATTGCAAGCGATTCATCGTCCTTTTCCAGAAAGTGAAGTTCTTTTGCCTGTTCATACGCGGCAAGAATATTTTCATTGTAAAGCTGATAAGCCTGACTGCTGTGATTTTCCGCTTCGGCAAGTTTCTGGTTTGAATCGTCAATTTTGTTTTCAACCAGATAATCGTTGCTCAGCAGAAGTTTTGTGTAGCCTAAGTAATAATAGATTTCCGAACCCAGCTGGTTTGCTTCGTCGCTTTTTCCTAAATCTGAATCGATATATTTTGCGGCGTTTGTAAATGCTTTTTCCGCATAGTCAAGGTTTATCACATTGCTGAATTTTCCGGCTCCAAAAAGGAAAATCTGGCCCAGCAGATTCCATGAAATATAGTCTGTCTTGTTTTTTTCAATGGCGGCTTTGCAGTCTGAAAGGGCTTCTTCATAATATCCTTTATTGTAGTTTGCAAGAGCGCGGCGGTAAAGCTCGCGGCTTTGTGTAAGAAGCGGATTGTTCACAATGTCATGGATTTCATCAAGTTTGTTGCATATTTTCTCGCCGATTTCTGTAATTGCACTTTCCAGATTTGAAAGTCTTGAAGAAAGCATTCCAAAACCTGCTTCGAGCGTGTTGTTTACTGCATCGAATCCGTCCTGGAATGTTTCGGCAAGCATCTGCTGAGAAGCGACAATTGCGTAAGTGCTGGCTCTGATGTCGCCTCTTATTCCATATTCTATATTTCGCATGGAATTTCTAAGCAATATATGTTGTCCAAGCATACTGGTTAATTCATTTGAAACAAGAGTTTTATAAGTGCTTGAACCACGATAATAAGGCTTGTTTGACATTTTGATTCCCTTTATTCAAATGGGCTGTCCAATAAGTTTAGAACGTAGCGGTCATTGAGCCTGTCGAAATGACTTTACCACTATATATGGTGGTTTCGATAAACTCAACCACCGCAGTTCATACTTTTTAGACAGCTCATTTGAATATAAAAACTTTTGTTTCTAAACAGATTTTTTTTGTATTTTATGTTTTCGTTGATTGAGTAAGTTAAGGATAAAACTTCCCAATGATACAGCCCCAACAGCAAATGTAAGAAGTCCTGTTATAATGTGGCTTCTGCCAAAATATGAAAAAGAACCTCTTATAAAAAAAATTGCCAAAATAAGAAGCATAATATTTTTGGATGGTCGGCTGTGAATACTGACTTTGCTGTATTGGATTGAATAAATAGGAGCAAAACCAGCGACAATTGTGAAAACTGCCGACCAAAATAAATATCCCATTTCATCATCAGGAGATTCAAAACCTGTATCAAGGCCTATAGACATATAGTTAGCAACAAAAAGCAGTACAATGGAAACAAGACAAAAAAATACTGTGTTATTACCTGTTTTGTCATTATCGTTAATGTTTTCATTTAAATCAGCTTCCTTTAATTGCATACCTGAAAAGTATTTCTTTTTTCTAAGACTCAAAATTGCAGGAAGTATTGTAAACAAGGATGTAAAAAATGCCATTTTAAGCATTAGAGTAGAGTAGGCGTGTCCTGTTTGATTCATTATTCCTTGCAGGATATACATCGCAATAGGTAATATGAAAGTCACAATTAGTCCTGCCACTTTTTTTCTTCTAAAACCGGAAGAAAATGCGCAAAGACAAAGAGCTGCAAATGAAAAAACTGCTCCCCAGAATGAAGCACCCGAATTTGAAACTGGCACTCCAACTTGAATAAAAGTAGAAATAAATGCCGTTGCAATTGCAATGCACGATGTAACAATTGTATTGATATTTCCCTTTGCAATACTGTTTCGTTCTGCTTTTTCTAAAAGTGGATTAAGAATATCTTCTATGCCTTCTGGATTTTCAATTAAAAATTCAAGCATAGATTTTGTGGTTATATATGCTCCAGTATAATATTCTACTTCTCTAGAAACTTTTATGCTTTTATTCTTTTTGGTTATTTTTTTCCGATTCTTTTTTAATGTAACAAGAGGACTATAAGTCTTGAAAAGATTTTCAGCCTCTTCGCTGGTTAATTCAGGAGAAAAATGGTAAAATGTACCATCTTCATCAATATATAGGGGTGAAAATTTCTCTTCTGCAAAATTACTTCCTTGATATTTTGATAGTATATCGGCTAAACGTCGTTTGTTATTTACGTCGAACGCTTCTTCGGGATTTTCAGTTTTAAGTGATTCATACCTAGACAGAACCGCATAACTTTTATCGAGCAACTCATCAGCCTCTTCGTCAACAGAATCTTCCAATGCTTGATTTTGGGCTTGTTTGTATTCTTCATAATCGGCATATCCCTTTTGACGAGCCATACTATCAAGTTTTTCTTGTTGTCGCTGTGCTGCATATTCACTCTGCTGACTCTCATGCGCTTTAGCGTCTACACTGCACTTTTCGGAACAATACCCTGAAAAAAATCCATAGCCAAATTCATAATAACGTCCACACCATCGACAGTATCCCATTTTTTTTACTCCTTATCAAAGTTAAATTATTTAAAATTTTCCTCAACAATTTTTTTTAGTTCGGAAAATTGTGTTATCAATGTTTTGGTTCTGATTTCAGGTCTTTTTTTGCTTAGATTTGCTAAATATTTTGAATTTTCAGAATCTTTCTTTAGATTAATTACGTTTCTTCTTGTCGATTCTATTAATTTAATGAAATTTAAAGATGATTTTTGCGATTTTTCAAGTTTGTCGTAAGCAAGCCTGTATTTATATGCTTCGTTTTCTGTTGTTTGCCGATTAAAAAATACACCATCCAATATTTTGATAGATAATGAATTTATAAGATTTATGAATTTCTTTTTATCTTTGTTGTTGGCAGAATAAAAGTCGGTTAATATCCTTATGTTTTCAGAAAATTCATAATGCAAAGCTCTGAGGATAGGTTTTTCTTTATGTGATAAATCAGGTAATTTGGATTTTATAATGGCAGAAATATTTGTATCATTTAAAAATTTAAATAGTTCTGCAAGTAAATAAACTAATTCCAATATTTTCTCCATAATTCAGGTTAAACAAATTCTAAAAAAGTTTGGGCGAGCGAAGCGATGCCCAAACTTTTTTAGTCGGTTAGTCAACCGACTAAAAGGGTATACCCTTTTAGTCGAAAAAACGGGGTTTTTTTAGTTGTTTTTTTTTTGCAGAAAGAAATCTCGCGCCTTAAAATTTTCTGCGGCGCGATGTTTTATCTGAACGCTTTTACAAACTTTATGTTTTTTTTACTGCACCATTCGTGGTATGCGGCTAAAGCGTCTCCTTGAAGTGTATGATTGTGCGGTCCAAGCGACTGGCGGATTGTAAAATTTGGTGTTACTTCTATGCAGATTTTGTATTTGTGCATAAATTTTGCGTAGACAATTGTCGCGCGTCTTTCTCGGACTGATCTTTCGTAGCCCCAGCCGACGCAGTTATGCATTTCGCTTCCGACAATTTTAAGTTCCTCTGGACTTTTTGCAACATAAAAACAATATCGCTGTTCATCTTGAACTTTGATTTTCTGCACTTCGCCGTTTTTGTCTTTCACATTCACATAGTCGTCGCCGCATTTGTATTCCAAATCCAGGAAAGATTTTTCAATTTCAAAAGGAATTTTCGCTTCTTTAAGAGCCTTTTCATGCTGTCTTTCCCTTAATTCCGCCTGAAGACTGACAAGCCTGCGAACTAAAAAATCGTGGGTGTATTGGTTAAAGCCTTCGTGCAGAACATCTTTTTTTTCTTTGTCTGTAAGAAAATCGCGCGCATTCAGATAACTTTCCAGACCATCTTCTACAATATAATTGGAAGTTGTCCGTTCAAAAAAAGTGTTAAGAGTTCGCTCTATCGAAGCCCAGACCGTTTTCTGAGAAGAAAGCGCAATCATATCAGCGGCAAAAGATTTTAAGCCTTCGCGGGTTGTATAGAAAATGTCGCTTCCCTGGATAGTGAGCATATAATGCTTTAAGAACGCATAAAATTTTGGAGACGCGCTTTTCTGCAGAATATTGACGTCTGTAAAGCCTAAATCTTTTGCGGCGGCGTAGCAGACAACGCTTTGCGGAAATTTCTGGTACAATTTTCTGATTTGTTTTGTCGGCTTTATTCCTAAGCTTTCGAACATCTCGTTTTCCGCATTTGGAGAATTTCCGCTGGAAAGAGAAATAAAGTCTTTGTCATAAGGATTTAATCCCCAATGCTGCGAAATTTTTACAAAGTTCACGTTGAAAGGACAAAGCATATAGCCAATTATCACGCCAAAACCTTTCAGCTCCGAGGAAACAGTCGGTTTTATTTTGTACGTTTTTCTGTGCGCTTCGCCGATTTCGTCTAAAATCTGCTGGGTGATTTCTTTGCAAAGTCCGACAGGAATTTCATCAACTTTTAAAATTGTTTCGCCGTTTAAATACAAAACGTGATTTTTCAGGTCCAGCTCAAAATGATTTTCTAAAAGCCTGCGATTTTTTGTTTGCGCCGTCTGGCTTTTCACGCTTATGTAATAAATTTCGTTCTTTTTTGTAATATCGTAGCCGTAATTTAAAATCGAATTTTCACGGACAAATGGACCTGCATAAATTTTTCCGCAGGAAGTTTTAAGCACGTTGGATTTAAATGCTGAAATCTGTTCCCATGCGTGATGGTGGCGGCAAAACACAAGCTGTTTGTTCTTTTCGATTTTTACAATCGTCGGAAAGAGCGAAAGCGGTTCGTTTTGCGCCGGAACAAAGCAAAGAGATTTTTGATTGTAAATCCAATATCGGTTCATCAAGTGAGTTATTTCCGTGCCAGAATTTCCGTGCCATTAAAATCCGATTTTGTTTTCGTACACGTCCGAGTTTTTCTTTTGCTTTTGAAGCGTGAAAAGTTCGTTTACAATATTTTCCGAATTGTATTCGTCTTCGTCCATAAAACGAAGTCTGCTTGCAAGTGCGCCGAAATCACCAGGCGTCAAAGAATTGCTTTCCGCAAGTTCTCTGATTTGGCTGTGCGAAAATTCAAGGCTGGAAAAAAACTTCCCTAAAAGTTTTTCAATTCCCTGTTCGTTTAAAGGCTTGAATTCGCAAGACAAATGGAAACGGCGGTTTACAGCAGGGTCGAGAATTTTCTTAAGGTTTGTCGTGCAAATCAAAATGCCGGAGAATTCTTCCATCTGAGTTAAAAATTCATTTACAGAAGTTCGTTCCCAGCTTCTCATCGCATTTTCGCGGTCGTAAAAGAAAGAATCCGCCTCGTCGAAAAGCAAAATGTTTCCGCTTTGTTCTGCCTGCGCAAATGCTGCTGCAATTTTCTGTTCAGTTCCGCCTACATAGGAATCCAGAATATCTGAAGCGCGCATGATTGTGATTTTCATATCGAGTTTGTCTGCGATGTAGCGCGCGAATTCGGTTTTTCCGGTTCCGCTTGCTCCAAAGAACAAAAGTCGGACTCCGCTTTCTGTGCCTTTGTGTTTTTCAGAAAACCGTTTTGCATTTGAAATCATTTTTACAATTTTGTCGGCTTCCATGCTTGTGTTTAAAACCGACATATCGTAAGCGGCGCATTGTTTTTCGCGCATTTTTGCTTTTCCGTACAGAAGTCTGGAATTGGAAACAAGGAGTCTGTCAATTTCGGAAAGCTCTTCTTCTTCGGTTTCCTTGGTTCCGCCGGCAGCATTTTCGTTTTGGATGCTTAAAATCATTTTGCGCACATTTTCAACGCTTGCGCCTGTGATTTTGTATTTTGTGCAAAGTTCGCTGATTTCATTTTTCATTTTGTCGCTGATAGGAATATCCGAAAGTTTTGTCAAAGTTATGTTTTTAAGCGTTTCTTCGTTCATCGGATTGAATTCAATGGAAAAAGTGAACCGCCGCTTTGTGGACTCATCAATCTGATTTGTGTAATTTGTAATCCAGATAATCTGGTTTTTGGATTCCTCCATCATTTTGTTGATCGGACCTTTTTGGCTGCTTGGCACAGAGCCGGAAATCGGGCCAAAAGAAAAACTGCTGTTTGAAGTTCCCAGAAGTTTGTCAGCCTCGTCAATGACGATTACAGCATCGTTTCCCTGGTTCACAGCGGAAATTCGGTTTACTGAACAAATCACGTTTTCATCTTCGTTAAGCTCCAGGTCGTTTTTGAACAGAAGAACTTTTTTCCCGACTGAATTTATAATTGACTTTGCAAATTCAGTTTTTCCTGAGCCTGGCGCGCCGTACAGCAGAATGTTCACGTTCTGGCCGCCTTTTAAAAGTTTCTGCACAATTCTGACATTTTCCTCGTTGCAGGAAAAACTTTCCAGAGCGTAAGGTTTTACTTCAATTTCGCGCAGAACTGATGTAAAGAACGTGCTCATGTCGCCGGCGGTGATGCAAGTCAAAACATCGTCGCCGAACATATAAAATTCTGTGCGGCGATTTTTTTTGACAAGACCGTAGAACAGAAGCGGCTTGTCGGCTCTTAGAAGTTTTGCGACTTCGCTTTCTTGAATGTCCAGCAAAGTTGAATAAAAGAACATCCAGTTTTCCCTGTTGATATTGTCTTCAAGCTCGGAAAACGGTTCAAATCGTTTCTGCATATAAAACATTTTTAGAAGCCTGGCTTCGGTTTCGTTCAGTGAAGCAAAGTCAATCACAATCTGCAAAGCGGAACAGTCGTAAAAATTGTTCAGCGCGCGGGCCGGAATTTTTGTCCGTTTCTCGCAGAATTTGCTGAATGATTCTTTTAGGGTTTCCGCGTCTTCTTTTGTGTTGTGATAAAAAAAAGAAAAAGCCATGACATTTCGGATTTCGTTTTCGCCCAAGATTGCCAGAATGCGCGCGAAAGTTTCTTCCAGATAACCTGAACAGCGGAACCGGACTTTATCGTAAGAATCGCGGTCTTCGACAAAATCGCATTCAAGATTGTCAGAAAGCTCTTCGCGGTTTTTTAGATAATAATTTATGATTGTTGTGGAATTTTTTTTGTCGAACAGTTCCTTTTCGTCAGCGGATTCAAGAGATTCCATTGGTTCAATGGCGTTTGTGTTTTCTTCAGCTTCGTTTCCAAAAAGAATGTTCAGCTCTTTTTCTGTTTTGACTTCATCATCGTTTTTAAGTTTTTCAGAGATTGATTTTTTCAATGTTGTCGTGAAATGCAGTTTTTTCTGAAGATAAAGCTTTTCGATTTCAAAATTGAAAATTTGCTTTAAAAAATCTTTTCTGTTTTTCACGTTGATTATGTAAAAGAACAAGTCAATGACTTCATCGCTGAAAGAATATTTTTTTGAAAAATTCAAAAGATAAACCGCAAGCGTGTCGGAATCTCGCTCGCTGATTTTGTTTCCAACAGAAATTTCAGAACTTGTTCTGCTGCCAAAAAAGTCTGAACGAATACGTCGTCTTCTAGCCATGATTTTCCTCCGTCGCGTATTCTCAATTTATGAGAACCGCAAAAAATTTTCAAAAAAATGAATCGATTCTTCAATCTCTGAATATAACCGCAAAATCCTAAAATGCAAGGTGTTTTCGGATTTTTTTTATTCAAAATCGACATTTTTTTGCAATCAATAACTAATATAACCGCCGAAATCCAAAAGTTCAAAAATTCGGCAAAAAAAGTGAAAATTTTTGCGTTTTTTTCAAATTTTTTGCATTTTCATCTGTTTTGGGAAAAATATGGGAAAAATCCGGCACTCTTTTATTTCTTATTGATAAAAATTTTTGAAGAAAATTGCGAAAATTTTGAACTTTCGGTTTTCCGCCGTTATATTGTGTAGTATTGAAAATCAGATGTTTTTTGGCAAATCACAAGCGATTTATTTGCCAAAATTATCTGTTCCGCTCAAAGCAAACGCACACAGGAGAAAAGAATGATTACGAAAATCAAAGTTTTTTTATGGAACGAAGACGGTTCTGAAAACAAAACAGAATTGGAAAAACTGCGCGCTTACATTTTCCAGGAATATGTCAAGCCAAAATGCGGACAACGGCGCTATATGAGACACTGGGATTTTGAAGATGGTTTTTTGTATGTGGCAGATTATGCAATTTTAGACGAGCATGACTCTCTTGAATCTGTCGTGTCAGACATTCGGCAAAAAATCATTTAAAGTTCCAGACAGAAAAATCTTTTTTCTGAAATTCTGATAATACACCAGAACAGTTTTATAGCTCCGCACTGGTCATTTTACATAGAAACTTCGGTAAACACATTTTTTTATAAAGCATTGGGCAAATGTCCGATTAAGACTTTGGAAAATATTGACAGCAAAAAAGCATTGAAAATTATCAATGAAAGTTTTAGAAAGGATTTTAGACTTGAGGCTCATGAGCATGGAAAATGGGAAAGCTGGAAAAAATTTGACAACAAATCTTCTGAATGGATTGAAAAATGCAGCGAAAGCGACAAAGAAAAACTTAAAAAAATTTTTTATGTAAAGACACACGAGATGGAATCTCAAGAAATTCCTTTTGCTCTAATACCCCGCAACTTAAAACAGGAAGAAATTGAGTTTCTTATGGGTTTTGAAGAGTTTAGAAAACGGCTCTTTTATTTTAGTTTTCGGTGGCAAGGGTTTGACTATGAATATTTAACTCCAGCGTTTGATTCCGGAAGCGGACGGATTAAGATTGACTGGTCAAAACTTTCATTGTGGCATGGTTCGTCAGAAAGAAATCCGACTTTTATTTATTGCTATCAAAATAACGAGGGAGAAAAAGTATATTATGATATTCAGAAAGATAGAGTCTGCCACAACGATGGACTTTTTCCGAGCGCATATAAAGTTGATAAGCACGAAATAACATTTGACAAAAATCGCATTGTTTTTTATCGCCCCGATATACTGAATTTTGACGACGAAAAAAGCAATTTTCCCGACACTCTTGCTGATGTGGATTTTATTAAGGATTTGTATGAATTCGAGGGATTTAGTGATGAAGAAGGTCCTTTTTTGCTTACAAAAGACACCAATCAGTATCTTCTTGATAAAGAAGGAAAAAAAATCTGGAACGTAGACAATTTTGACCATTTTGCAGAAATTGAGTTCAAAATATTTACAAAATCTTTTGATAAAAAAAGGGAAAAATGCTTTTATGCAGTTGACGGAAAATTAAAAAAGAAATTTTTTAATTCACATGTTAATCGGTTTTGTCCATACAGGGCAGAAATCAAATATGTAGGAAAAATAACCGACGACAGGTTCGAAAAACTTGTTGCATTATTTGGAAGAGTTTCCCCAAAACGAGAAAATCAGGAAGGGCCTTTATGCGATTTTGCTAAAGACATTCTTGATTTGTCTAAAGCGTCAGGGCTGGCAGAAATCGAAAAATTTGATTTTTCTTGCCGTAGAATTAAAGCTATAAAAATTCCAGATGACGAAAATTCCAAAAAAATAACAGAACGGCTTGAAGAAATGATGAACCGGAATAATGAAATATCCAAACCGGAAATAGAAATCGTTTAGCGATTATTTTTGTGTGTGGGAAAGGGGGTGATACAATGATTTAAATTATTTTTTCGCAAGGGATTTTATTATGTTCGACACGGAAATATAATCCGCTTTTTTTAGTTTTTTTAAATTGTTCACGACATTTTCTATAGGTTCAAGGGAGACAAAATTATCGGTTCCGCAGACAAGATATTCCACAGAAACGCCAAGAAATCGAGCGATTTTTACTCCGTTTTCCACATTCGGAAGCGATTTTTGTCCGGAAAGATAATTGTCAAGCGTGTTTTTGCTTATTCCTGTTCCTGCGGAAAGTTCTTTTAGTTCTATGTCTTTGTAATCGAGAAGTTCTCTAAGATTTTCTGAAAATCCCATTCTTCGATTATACTTTTTTAAGTGTTTAAAAATTGACAAAACACTTTTTAAGACATAAACTGTTTTTATAAACGCTTAATTAAGTGTTTATAAAACCGAAAATCTTTTATTTAGGCATTAAATCTATGCCGAACCAATAATTCTATAAATACGGAGGAACAAAATGAGCGACGAAAATGATGATTTTGACGACAAAATCAGAAGAAAGCTTTTCCCAATTGTGATAGTTATCGGCGTAATTATCGGAATTGTGCTTGGAATCAAAAGCTGCATTACGGGATAAGTTTTCCGTAAAATGCGAATCAGAATCCAAAACAATTTTTTATCCTGCTGTCAGCAGGTTGCTTGCAAAATGAAATTCTGAACCATTCGGAAGTTCATAAGCAAGTTTATCTTTAAGTCTGTGTTGTTTGATGTTTTTCGATTTCCGAATTGTCAAAGCCAGGCAGATTAAAAGATTAAAATTAATAAAAGGAGGAAACCTATGGCTTACACAAAACCACAAGTAGTTGCACAGAACGCTTCTTCAGGAAGCTATGCGGCTGGATGTCCGACAAACAAACCTTGGGCTGGATCACCATGTGTATCGGCTTGCGAAATTCGAAAATAATCGGAATTTAAAAACTCGTTGCGTCAGCGAGTAAAAACAAAAGCAATATCGGCGGTTTAGCAAATCTGCTGGTTATGGCGGGCGCTCCTTGCCATATAAAACAATACAGGGGCAATTTTGTTTGCATTAAGGTTCTTAAAATGTTTAGAAAGAAAAAAATTAAACCAGAAGCTAAAACATATGAGCAACTTGTAGAATTCGCAAACCTAAAAGAAGATACAGGCACGTCGAAAGAGGAATCTTTAAAAAGAGTTTTTGAATTTGCAAACAGTTGTCGTGACAAAGAAATAGATCGTTTTTGGTCCAGAGGAACATATTTTTGGGCATTTATCGCCGCTTCATTCGCTGCGTATATGGCAGTGTTCAATTCAGCTCTTGCAACAAATGAAAATGGAATAAAAGTAGCCCTAAGTCTAAATACGATTTTAGATATGAGTTTTACCGCAAAAATTGCTCTTTTTGTCCTTTCATTTATTTGCTTCATTTTTTGTTTTTCATGGCTTTTAGTTCATAAAGGTTCAAAATTTTGGCAAGAAAATTGGGAAACTCACATATCTTATCTTGAAAATGATTATATGGGGAAAATTTATAAAAGTTATCTTGATACAAAAAATTATTTAGAATTTAATAAAAGTATCCTTAGTGTAAAAGCTTACAAATATTCTGTAAGCAAGATTTCTCTTTTATGTTCTTTATTACTTACATTTTGCTCATTAGGCTTATCATTATTTCATGCAATTCTATTTTTTTTAGAAAAAGATTCAAAAGAAATAATTTATCTAAAACGTAACGATTTTTTTATATCAATTGCAATAATTATTTTAGCAATTATTTTCATAATTTTTTATTGCATTAATGCTTCAGGAAAAAAACTTAAGAAAAACGATGAAAAAAGTGAAAAATCAGTTAAAAATAAAACTGATAATAAAAATCAGGAAGATTATTCTGATAATTATAATTATTTTTCCTCAATAAATAAAACCGGCAAAAGAGTAATTATAAAAATAAAAAAAGAAAATTGCGGTGGTTGAGCAAAATCGTCCACGAAGTGCGCGTAAGCAACCACAGAAATAAATGCTGAATTAAGAAACTTGTTTCTTGGTTCAGTATGACAAAAAAAAGAGGAAATATGCAAGAAGAAACATTAAAGGCTCAATATTACAGTATGAAACGTTCTGTTTTGCAGTTTTACAAATTGCAGGGCGACTCACAATCTTTATATTCGCAAGGTTATATTTATTCTGTTGCAAAAGATTGCTATCCGTATTTTGACGATGACGAGGAAGCCAAACTTTTTAGTGATTTTTATGATGTTGATAAAGAGTTTATTGAAAATGTTCTTTATGTTATTCAGGAAAAAGAAGATACACACGAGAAATGTTTTTATTATGATTTAGAAAAACAAACGGGAGGAAAATCAATTCGTCCAAAACTTATTGTATTCCTGCGGTATTGTTTTTTAAGTAATCAATTTTCTTCTGATTTTTATACAATACTTCTTTCAGATTGTCCCATCGAGACGGAAGTTATAAACAAAGATTTTAACGATGAAGAAATAAAATTATGACCACATAAAACAAGGAACGAAAAATGCTTTACAGACAAAAAAAGGACACTTACATCTGGAACTGCTTGTCGGCGAAAATGAAAAAATTATTTTATTTCGGAAAGTTTTCTTGTGATAAAACTATTCAGTTTTTTGTCAAAAGAAAGAATTTCTTTGCTTTCAAGAACTTTATATGCGGCAAGAATGCAGTCAACAAAATCAAGTTTGCTTTCTCGGTAATAGACAAAAGTTTTCCGCATAATTTCTGGACAAGAAGTGGTTACAAAATCAAGAAGTTCCAGCATAGAATTTGCAACATCTATACGGTCGATTCCGTAAAGTTTCGTGAGCACATAAGTGATTTCGGCGAAAACTTCCGGCAAAATGAACAATGTTCGGTTGTTGACAGCAGATTCTGCTTTCGTAGCCATTTCTTCGTCGTCATTCATGATGTAACGGATAATGATGTTTGCGTCAGCGTAAAGCATGTTTTTCCTCTGCCGCGAGGCTCCATGCCTCTTTTTCCTTTGCGCGCAAGGCAGAATCTGCATAGCGTGAAAAACGTCCTCGCAAACTGCAAGGCTTTGAAACTGTATTTTGGCTCAAAAGGGATTGAATCATGTTCATAACATAATCTAATTGCTCATCGGGCAGCGTTTTGACAAGTTCTATTACTTGTGTCCGCTCGGCAACTGCGTTCATAGAAAATCTCCATAGTTATAATTTCTATGAATAATATACTACGAAAAATTGGAAAAATAAACAAAACAAAGGAACGAAAAATGCTTTACAGACAGAAAAAAGACACTTACATTCGAAATTATGATGGAGCGGGTTACATTACTTCTACTGGAATCTTTAACGACCGGCTTGTAAACGAAAGCGGAACGGTTTTTTTAATGGCGATTAGCCGAAAGCCGCAAACGCTTGATGAACTTGTGGATAAAATTTTTCCGCAATTTGTGGACGTTGACCGCGAAACTATAAAACGCGACGCGGAGGAATTCTACGAAACGCTGATTCAGGATGGATTTTTAATTAAAGGAAACACGAAGGAAGAACTTGACGCACAGGACACAGGATTTACTTACAACGCTATTCTTCCAAAGACGATTCAAGAAGATTTTACCCCGAAAATTCAACGTGCGGACGAAGATACGCAGACTTGGCTTGAAAAGCATTTTTCCGAAAAGCCTCGACTTACTTCGTTTCAGATTGAATTAACTTCAAAATGCAATGAACGCTGTATTCACTGCTACATTCCGCATAAGTTTAAACTTTACAACATAGAGCCAGATTTGTACTACAGCACGCTTGAACAACTTAGCAAAATGGGCGTTCTTTCCGTAACTTTAAGCGGTGGCGAACCTATGTGCAATCCGCACTTTTTGGAATATTTGCGCGCTGCAAAAAAATACGACTTTTACGTAAATATTTTGTCTAATCTAACTTTGCTAACCGACGAAATTGTTGAAGCAATGAAAGAAGGCAACGTTTCTTCGGTTCAAGTTTCGCTTTATTCGCTAAAACCAGAAATCCACGACTACATTACAAAGCTTCCTGGTTCGTGCGAAAAAACAAAAGCCGCAATTCTAAAACTGATAGAAAACAATCTTCCAGTTCACGTAAGTTGTCCAACGATGAAAGCGAATAAAACGGAATTCGGCGAAGTTATGGCTTGGTGCCACGAACACAAAATTCGCGCTCAAACTGACTACATCATTATGGCAGAATACAACCACGAAACAGAAAATTTGGCGAACCGGCTTAGCGTAGAAGAAGCTGGCGAAGTGATAAAACAGATTGCTTTGGGCGATGAAGATTATCAAAAAGAGATTTTAAAACCAGATTTTGTTGAACGTTGCAATGCTTTAGTAGAAAATCCTGAGCGACGGCTTTGCGGAGTTGGACAGTCAACGTGCTGCATGGTTGCAAACGGAAATGTTTATCCGTGCGCTGGCTGGCAGGAAATGGTTTTAGGAAACCTAAACGAACATTCCCTTGAATGGATTTGGAACAACAGTGAAAAAATCAAGTGGCTTCGTTCATTAAAGTTCAAGGATTTAGGAAACGGCGAATGTGCAAAGTGCAATAAAGCCGCTTTCTGCGCTCCGTGTATGGTCAGAAACGCTAACGAAGATCCAGAAGGAAATCCTTTAAAAATAAACCGCCACTTTTGCGCCGTTGCCGCAAAGAACAAGCAAATTGTGCTGGATTGGCGAGCGGCAAAGTTAAAAGCGATGGGGAAGTGATATGGTGGTTGAGCTTGTCGAAACCACCTATCGTAGCGAAGCGTATCGAAACCACCTCTACCAAATGTGTAGCAAACCATCTTTGTCGTATTGCGGAAGTTTTGTGTCGCGGAGTAGAGAAATATTAGGCGAGTTTGCGTAGCAAACTCGTAGACAAAAACGCTTGCGTTTTTGTCCGATCGCGGTGATTTTGAAAGAGCGGGAGATTAAGGTAAGTTAATATGTTTTCAAAAGAAACTGGAAGAATAGAAAAATGCAATCTTTCACATTCATCTTTTATATCTTTCAATGTCAATTCTCGAATATTGAGTTTGCCGATTTTTACTTTCGTTGCGATTTCCCAAAAAGTTATTATACTGACAAAAGATTTGTTCCGTCTGCTCTGCAGAATATCTAAAATGTTCTTAGAAAGATGCTCGGGCTCAAATAAAAGCCAGAGTAAAGTGTGGCTGTCAAGCAAATACTTCATTCATTATCCCTGCTTGCGATTTTCTGTGTCTGAAATCATGAAATCTTCGTCATTATCGAAAAGTTCTTCAGGTGTAACTTCCCAATCTCCAATAAATTCAATGCTTCCTTTTTTTGCCAAAGTGCCGATTGGTCGTGGCTTTGGCTTGAACAGTTCCGCAATTTTTTTGAATATGTTTGGTACGCGAGTAGAAAGTTTTACCGGCTTTTCGCCTTCGTTTTCCACAAGAACAGAAGTGTGCTGCGCTTTTTCCATATATTGTTTTGGGTCGCTTAAAAAATCGTTCATAGAAACTACAAGCATTGCTCTGCCTCCTAAAATCAAATATAACACGAAAAACTTTTACAAACAAGGAAAAGTAATATGACCGACTTCCACGTTCACATCGGGCAATGGTTTGACATTTACTATTTTGCCGAAAGTGTTTTTTCTGCATTAAAGGCGACAGGCACAGACGAAATATGGTTTTCTTCAACAACAAGCGAACGCTACTGCACAGAAAGTCAAGCCGTTCTTGATTTAATTTCTTCTGGCGGAACGCACTCATTTGGCACTCAAAATATCAATTTTCCGACTGCTCTTGAACTTTACGAAATAGTCCGCGACGAGATAAAAGACGCACTTAAACTTGCGAAAAAAATCAGTTTAAAGGCGCACGCTCTTTATTGGGTCGTTCCAGAAATTCATAAATCTAGCCAAGCGAACATCACGATTGAAAAAGCGATGAACGAAATTCATTATGAAGGATTCAAGATTCATCCACGTGGAAATATCTGGAATTTGAACGACGAAAGAACGGTTGTGCTTACTGAAGAGGTTTTTGACTACGCGGAAAAACACAATCTTTTGATTTTAATTCACTGCGGACTAGATGATTGCGAATTGCCAGAAAAGTTTGAACCTTTTATTGCTCGCCACCCAAACGTGAATGTTCAACTTGCCCACACGCGACCGCTTAGAAATACTTTGAAAATGCTAAAAAAATATCCGAACACTTTCTGCGACACAGCGTTTGTTCCAGAAGATGTTCAGGAAAAAGTAATAAAAGCAGGATTTGGAGCGCGAATGCGGTTTGGAACGGATTTTCCGATTACTCAATATTATTTTTGCAAGCCTAATCATAATCCGACGGCGCAAGAATTGATTTTGTTTTTGCAGAAAAACAAATAGCCTGAATGTCGAGTTTTATAAAAATTTATAACCTCAAATGTCGACTTTTATGAATATAATAACTCAAATGTCGATTTTCTTTGCAAACAATAAAAAATGCACGTAGACAAGGTTCCGATTTGAAAAACAATCTGTACAAGTGAGTGATAAAACTTAAAAATTGCAGAAAATTCTTGCCTGGTGATTGCTTGCGCGCCCTTCGGGACGATAAACTCAATCACCATAATTTTTTGACGAACGCGGAAGCCGTTTTTCATAATCGGGTTCTTAAAAACAAGGCATTGCAGGAAACTTCAGTTTCCGAAAATGACTTGTTGGCACACGGAAGTGTGCATATAAATAGGCAAGTTTGAGAATCAAACTTGAAGTTAAATGCGGCTGCGATATTTCAGCAGACGCATTTAAACCTTCTTGCCGAGAGTGCATTTTTGCATAGTTTTATAAAAGTCGACATTTGGGGTATAAGAAATCGTTTTCTTCAGATTTTCCATAAACTTATCGCGATGTATGCAACGCCGGACAGAAAAGCGATTGTCGCTCCGGGCGGAAAATCCAGAAGAACCGCGACGATGTAGCCGAATACTGCGAACAGAAATCCTGTGATTCCGCTTTGCAGGAAAAGTTTTCTGACTCCTCCGTGTTTTGTGATTTTCTGGAATTTTACTGAAATCAGGACTGGAAGAATCAGCAGGGAATCGACCATAAACGCTCCCAGGAATTTCATTGAGAACGCGACGACAAGCGCGACCATCAGAACCATGACCGCGTAATGCTGTTTTGTCCTGATTCCGTTCGCTTCTGAAATTTCTGTGTTGAAAAAAAGGCTCAGGATATTTCTGAAATTCAGGGCGACATAAAGAATCAGAATTGCCGAAAGAACCGCAAGCGCAGTTAAATCCGCCGCCGAAATTGTGAACGGGCTTCCCCAAAGAAGCGAAAGCGAATCTTTTGCAGGAACTCCAAAAATATGCGTGATTAGCGAAGCCAAAGCCATGCTGAAAACCATTGTCGCCGCGCTAGTTCCGCTGAACGAAAATCCGGAATTTTTCGAGAACAGAAACATCAGAATCACAAGCAGAAGATTTACTGTTATGACCGCCGGAACTAGCGGAATGTTTGCCGCCAATGCGATTGCTCCGCCCAGAATAACTCCGTGCATCAGCATATAACGGAGCGGAACCAGATCAAGCCGGAGAATCATAACGCCGCAGACCGGAAAAGACGCTCCGGAAATCGCAAGCGCGATGAATCCGCGAAGAACAGGAGCGAGCATAAATAAAGTCGCGAGTTTTTGCATTTTAAACTTCCTTTGCTTTAAAATCGGGTTCTGTTTCTTTTTTCAAGTCTGAATCCGAATCTTTTTCCAAGTCCAGATGAGGCCAGCCGAGTTCGCTCACCAAATCTTTGTCGTGCGTCACAACGATAATCGTCGGAATTTCTGTAAGCGAAAGAGAACGCAGGATTTCTGTGACCATCGCGCGGTTTTTTGTGTCCAAGGCGGAAGTCGGCTCGTCAAGCAAAAGAAGCTTTGCGTTCTGGGCAAGACATCGCGACATCTGCACTTTCTGTTTTTCTCCGCCTGAAAGGCTTGAAAAGTTTTTTGATTTTAGGGAAATGCTTCCTGTTTTCGCAAGGCTTTCGTCGACAATCTTTCTGCGTTCCTTCGGTTTTGCGTCTTTTCTGATTCCGAGCGAAACAACTTCTTCCACCGAAAGCGAAACTGAATTGTTGTCCGCGTTCTGCGGAATGTAGCCGACAGTGAATTTGGGATTATGTTTTATGTTTTTTCCGCCGATTAAAATCTCGCCGGAATTCTGGCTGTAAATTCCAGCGATTAGACGGAGAAGAGTTGTTTTTCCGCTTCCGTTTTCTCCAAGAATCATGAGCCTTCCGCCTGCGGCAAGTTCAAACGAAAGGTTTTTTATGTTTCCAAAATCGTGGTTCAGATTTTTTACGCTGACACTTACGCCTAAAATCCGCTTTGCCCGCTGGCGCAAAAGAAAATACATTTCGTCTTCGTCGGAAAGAGGAGCAAGCAGGTCTTCAGTTGCGCACAGAAGACGGCGGACTTTTGAATCAAAATGAACTTCAACGCCGACTTCATTTTCATTTTCTTTGCCGGAAATTCCATTTGCCCTGTCTTTTGATTCAAGATATTCAAGCGCAAGTTCGCTTATCAAATTCGCGTGAATGTGATGAATGTTCATCCTGAACATCAGAACCGCCGCCGCTTTTCCAATCGCTGTGTCGTGCGCGCGCAGATTGCTCTTGTCGCCTTTGAAATTTTTCAGGAATTCTTCCAAATCAAAAAGAGGGTAGAGCCATTTTCCGCTGTTTTTGAAAATCAAATCTCCGCCGTTGTAGACTTCAAGGCTTGTGTTTTCGGAAAGAGAATTCCTGTATGAATCCTGGCCTGCAAATGCGGAAGAAGGTTTCGGCTTTCTTTTAGGCGAATCTGAAAAAGTCATTTCCGGTTTCAAAATCACGCTTCCATTTGTCTGCAATCTTTCAGCAGATTGATAATCGGCAGATGCTGAGGACAAGTCCGCTCGCACTTTCCGCATCGGATGCAGTCGCTCGCTTTTCCTTTGTTTGTTGTCGCGATTCCGTAAGATTGTTTTCCGCCGTCCCAGCTTTTGAATCGGATGGAATGATTTCTTACCGCGAAGATTTCTGGAATCGGAATCTGTTTTGGGCAGCCGTCTGTGCAGTAATGGCACGCTGTGCACGAAATTGAATTGTCGCTGTTCATCGCCGCCTGAACTTGCTGAATGACGCGGTTTTCTTCTTCGGAAAGCGGCTTGAAGCTCCGCATATAAGAAAGGTTGTCTTCCATTTGTTCAATGTTCGACATTCCGGAAAGAACCGTGATGATTCCGTCAAGCGACGCGGCGTAACGGATTGCCCAAGATGCGTACGAAAGATTTTTGTCGCCTGCGATTTTCCGGCCTTCTTCGTCAAAAACTTTTTTTGCCGCCGGAATCGGATCTGCAAGCGCGCCGCCTTTTATCGGTTCCATGACTGTAATCGGAACTTTGTGCCCCCGCGCGATTTCATAACATTCTTTTGAAGCGACTCCGGGATTTTCCCAGTCCGCATAATTTATCTGAAGCTGGATAAAATCCACATCCGGATGCGAAGTTAAAAGTTCTTCAAGCAAATCCGGGTCTCCGTGGAACGAAAATCCGTAATGTTTTATCAGACCTTTTTCTTTGAGTTCGCGCACAAAATCCCAGATGTGATATTCGTCGTATTTTTTGTAGTTGTTGCGCTGCAAAGCGTGAAGAAGATAAAAATCAAAATAGCCCGCGCCTGTTCGCTCCAGACTTGTGTAGAACTGCTGCTTCGCGCTTTTTTCATCGTGGCACTGAAGCCAGGCGCAGAGTTTTGTTGTCAGCGTAAATTTGTCGCGCGGATAACGGTCGATCAGAGCAAGTTTCGCAGCCTTTTCCGAATCTCCGTTGTCGTAAACGTAAGCCGTGTCAAAATAAGTTCCGCCTGCATCAATAAAAGCGTCAACCATTTTGCTTGTCTGCTCAATGTCGATTTTTCCGTTTGCAGTTTTCGGAAGTCGCATTAAGCCAAAACCAAGTTTAAAAATGTCTTTTCCTAAATAATTTCCGTAATCCATAAAGTTCCCTTCTTTTATTTTTTATTTTGCGTTTTGGGCGTTCCCTGAAGGTTTCGCAAGGCTCAACCTTCAGGTCGCTATGTCCGGGGTTCCGCTACGCTCATTGCTTCATTTCATTCCGCAACAAGCCTTCGGCTTGCCCCTGCCAGCGCTAACGCATTTAGGCTATTAAAGCTCCACCAGCCTGTAATTTCGGTTTCCAAGCCCGATTTGTTCACCTGCGTCCAAAGTGTGCAATCCTTGCTGTCTTTCAATTCTTGCGCGCAAAGACGCAGAGTCAGGAGCCTTGTAAACCATGTCAACAGCCGCCTGGTCAATCGCAAGCGGATCAAGAGAAGCCAGAATTCCGATGTCGTGCATATCAGGTTCAGCGGCATTTCCATCGCAGTCGCAGTCGACGCTAAGCCGGTTCAGAACATTTATGAACGCGATGTTTTTTCCGCCGTTCATATAATTGCAGACACCTTTAGCCGCGTCGGCCATCGCTTCAAGGAATGCAATCTGGTCGCCCATAATGTTTCCTGCTGTTCTGGTTCCTCCGGAATGAATCCAGACTTTTCCGGAATTTGAGTTTCCGCCGCTTCCAAAGCCGATTGAAAGATTCTTGATTGCGCCTCCGAATCCTGCCATCGCGTGTCCTTTGAAGTGCGAAATCACAAGATAAGAATTGTAGTCCGCAAAATGGCTTCCGACATAATCTTCATTCAGCCGCTTGCCGCCGTTCACAGGAATCGTCATGTTTCCTTCTTCATCGAGCAAATCGAATTCCGCGATGTCTAAAAATCCGTGGTCTTTCACAACCTGTTTGTGCATCGCGTTAGAAGCGCGGCTTCCGCCGTAAGATGTGTTGCATTCTACAATCGTTCCGTTCACTTTTTGTACCGTGTCTTTCAGCAAAGCCGGACGCAAGTAGTTAGAAGCCGGCGGTTCGCCTGTGCTGATTTTTACGCCTGTCTTTCCGTTCGGAGTCCAGCCGAGAGCATCGTAAGCCTTCAGCATTGCTTCCGCCGAAATGTCGCGGATAAAGTACACGACAGGAGCGTTCGCGTCGTTTGTTCTGTGCGGAAGGTCTGAAACATCAATTTTCTGAATCACTGATGTGTCGTTTGAATCCACAGTCGAACTTACAGAAGAATTCGCAGCGCTCTGCGAGTTTTTTGCACTGTTGCACGCGCTGAACAGAATCAGCGTCAAAGCCGCCGCAATAAATAAAATTTTCTTTTTCATAAGTGTTCCTTTGATTTGTTGTAATCTGCTGTTTTCAACTGTCCGGTTTTCGGACAGTTCCATCGCTTTGGTTTTACTCTGATTTTGCCTTGCGTTTTTCTTTCGCAAACAAAAACGCAAAAATCAGAAGCCCTGCCGCAAGGACAATCGTGCCAAGAATCGTGTCGGAAACGCTGATGTCAAAGAAATTCTCGCCGCCAATAACTGACGCGATTCCGTCCACGCTCCACATCAAAGCGGCTGCCCAGAACATCAGAAGAGTTGTCCAAAGACTTTTGTGCTTTTTTCCTTGCTTTTTTGCGGCTGCCCAAAGAACTGTAAAAACAAGAGCCGCAAAAACTGTCATTAAAAGGCACATCAGGCAAGTCCTGTGGAAAAGTTCAGCCTGTTTTTGCGAATCCGTTTTATAAACGAAGACAATGCGATTCCAAGTCCCCAGACTGCTGTGACAAGAAGCGCCATTCCGACTCCGACAGTCGCCATTTCCCTGAGCATTTCAGGAATTTCAGCCGGATTTTTAATCGCTGTCAGGAAAGGCGGAACGAACGAAAGTTCTCCGTGGTAAAAATGCTCGACTGCCAGAAGGAAACTTCCGCCGTAAAGCATTTTTTCAAGAGTTCCTAATTTCGTCTTGATAGATTCGATTTTTGCTGAATTCGCTTCGCTTAGAACTTTGTCCGCGTTCCTTTTCAGCAAAATTTTCTTTGAAACTGTCAAGATGACAGCCTCAGCCAATGGTACGGTAAAACAAGCCATAAGTTTTCCCCCATAAAGATAAAAAATATGTGGCGGCTGGTTGATTCCGCTCGCTTGTGTCAGAAGCGTGGCGAAGCAGCCGTCTTTTTATTTCAATCAGATTCTGCTTTTGCACAAATCTGAAAGCTCGCTGAATATTTCGCCGAACGGTTTTCCGCTTTTTCTTGCGATTTCCGCGACATCGTCGTATTCCGGCAAAGTCCGAAAAACTCCGCTTCCCTGAACTGATTTTGCGCGGATTTTTCCGTATGGCGAATCAAGGAAAATTTCTTTGCGGTCAAGAACAGTCCGTTCCATAAAAACGCGTCTGATTCCGATTGTCGTCGTGTGCCTGAAGATGATTTCTTCCATTTTTTTGCGGTCGTTTTCAAGGCAGATTACATAAAGAAGATACGCCGGGCGGTTCTTTTTCATAAAGCAGGGAATGAAATGCGCGTCGCGCGCTCCGGCGGAAAAAAGTTCGTCCATCACAAATCCGAGCGATTCTCCTGTGCAGTCGTCGATGTTTGTCTCAAGTTTTACGATTCTGTCGGAATGATTTTCCGTGTAGGTTTCCGCACTTCGACTTTTCTCAATTTCCGCGTTTTTTTCATCTTCTTCTATTAGAAACGCACGCAAAATGCTTGGACGAGAATAGTTCCTTTTTCCTGCTCCAAGCCCGATTTTTTGAACAGTGAATGTTTCAGGAAGAACTTTATCCGTCAGAACTGCCGAAACAAAAGCCGCTCCCGTGGGAGTTATAAACTCGCCTTTGTCCTGGATTATGCGAAGAGGAAGTTTATATTGCTCTGCAATGTTCGCGACTGCCGGAACTGGAATCGGAAGAATTCCGTGCTGGCAGCGGACAGTTCCGCTTCCTTCGTTCAAAAACGGAACAAAAACGCGGTTCACGCCAAGGCTTTCAAAACAGACAGAAAGCGCAATCACATCGACGACTGAATCAATCGCGCCGACTTCGTGAAAATGCACTTTTTCCAGCGGAAGATTGTGAGCCTTGCTTTCCGCTTCCGCGATTATCCGGAAAATTTTATGTGCAAGTTTTTTCGCTCCTTCTGTCATTTCGGTTTTGTCGATTATTTCAAGAACATCGGAAAGATTTCTGTGCTCGTGGTGATGTTTATGGTCATTGAGTGTTTCGACTTGGCTCAACAACCTCCTGTCGAAATGACTCTTTTCTTCGTGGTGATGATGCTCTTCGTGATTGTGTTCGTGAAAATGCTCTTTTTCATTTTGGTGTTCATTTTTGTGGTTTCGGCTATGCTCATCCGCCGCGGATTCCGCATTTTCGTGTCCAAAAAGATATTCCATATCGTGGTCGTGGTTTTCGTGCTCGTTGTCTAAAATCACGTTGAAGTCGCAGCAGTCAATTCCGCTTTTGCTGACGCGTGAAATTTCTGTTTTAAATCCATTCGCCGGAATCGAATCCAAGGTTTTCTGCAAAACCGTTCTGTCCGCTCCTGCGTCAATCATCGCCGCAACTGCCATATCTCCAGAGATTCCTGCATTGCATTCAAGATATAAATCGCTCATTCTGTTCTCCAGTTATTTTGCTTTTCCTTTTTCTGCCAGACGGTTGATTTGCGTCGCTATGTATCCTGCTCCGTAACCGTTGTCTATGTTCACAACGCTGATTCCGTTCGCGCAGGAATTTATCATCGTCAATAATGCAGAAAGTCCGCCTAAACTTGCGCCGTAACCGACCGAAGTCGGAACTGCAATCACAGGAACGCTCACTAATCCGCCTAAAACGCTTGCAAGCGCGCCTTCCATTCCGGCAATCGCGATTACGCAGTTCGCTTCGTTCAGGATTTCGAGTTTGGAAAGCAGCCTGTGGATTCCGCTTACTCCGACATCGTAAACGCGCGAAACCTTGCTTCCGAAAAATTCCGCAGTCTGGGCGGCTTCTTCCGCGACAGGAATGTCGGCTGTTCCTGCGGTGCATACCGCGATGTTCCCAATCAGTTTTTTTTCCGCCGCGGATTTTTCATCATTTTTTTCAGATTTTACAGAAATAATCCGCGAGACTTCATCGTATTTTGCTTCCGGAATGACGCTTTTTACAATTTCCGCCTGGTTTTTGTCTGCCCGCGTTCCCATAACTTCGCCGTTTGACTTGTAAAGCCTGAGAAAAATCTCTTTCAGGAAATCGTCTTCTTTTCCCTGGCAGAACACGACTTCTGAAAATCCTGTCCTGTTCTTTCTGTCTGTGTCGAGTTTTGCGAAGTTCAATTCGTCGTAGCAGGATTTTCCGTTCATTTTTTAATCACCTCGTTCATCGCGCCAGTTCTGTAACCTTTCAAATCCATCGCAATATATGCAAATCCGATTTCCTTTAATTTTCTGGCGACTTCATCTCGAATCAGAAAAAGTTTTTCCATTTCGTCAGGCAGAACTTCGATTCTTGCAAGATTTTCTCCGTGGATTCTTACGCGGAGCTGGAAAAATCCTTTGTTCAGCAAAAATTGTTCCGCCTTGTCAACCATTGAAAGTTTTTTCTCGTTGATTTCTTCGCCGTAGGCAAAACGCGAAGAAAGGCAGGCGAACGACTGTTTCTGCCAGGTCGGAAGATTCATTTCTTTGGAAAGCTCGCGGATTTCCGATTTGTACAGATTGCAATGCCGGAGCGGACTTTTTATTCCGAGTTCCGCGATTGCCTGAAGTCCCGGACGATAATCGCTGTTGTCGTCCATATTGCTTCCTTCGGCGACGTTTTCGATTCCGTTTTCTTTTGCGATTGAAATGATTTTTGAAAAAATAGCGTTTTTGCAGATGTAGCATCGGTTTTTAGGATTGTGCCGGAACTCTGGAATTTCAAGCTCTCCGGATTTCACGACAATCTGGCGGATTCCGTTTGCCTTGCAAAATTCCGTGGCTTCGTCTGCCTCTCGTTTTGGGAACGAGCACGAACTTGCTGTAACGGCAACCGCTTTGTCGCCAAGCTCATCGTGCGCGACTTTTAAAAGAAAGGTCGAGTCAACTCCGCTGGAAAACGCTACAGCAACACTTCCGAGCGAACGCAGATACGAACGCAAGTTTTCGAGTTTTTCGTGAATATCTTTATTTGGCTTTGAATTTTCCATAATTTTCTCTCCGTCGGATTTTGTTACAGAATCAGATTTACTATAAATCCTGTCAAAAGCGAAAACAGAATCACAAAGGCGATGTAAAGCGCAAAGTTCTTTATTCCGAGAGCGATTTTAAGCGCGCCGAGATTTGTGATTTTTGTTGAAGGGCCGGTCAGCATGAAAGCCGCCGCGCTTCCTGCGCTCATTCCTTCGGAAAGCCATTGCTGCAAAAGCGGAATTGTTCCTCCGCCGCAGACGTAAAGCGGAACTCCGATTGTCGCCGCCATCAGAAGACCGAACGCTTCATTCTGTTTTCCGAAAAGGCGAGCCATTGCGTCCGCCGGAACATATCGCTGAAAAATCGCAGAAAGCGCGATTCCCAGAAGGAACATCGGTCCGGTCGCTTTTATGTTCCGCCAAAGGTTTTTTATGAAACGCAGGAATATGTTCGGGTCGGTGTCGCGGTTTTTCGGCTCGTCAAACGAAGAAAAGTCGAAGTAGGATTTTGCCGCGGTTGACTCACTCGAAACCGATTTTTCTTTCCTGCAATAAAAAATATGCACAAGAAGCCCGGCGGCGATTCCCATCAGAAAACAGCTTGCAATTCTGACGGAAAGCATTGTTCCGCCTAACGCCGCAGAATAAATAATCAGCTGAGGATTCAGGAGAATCGAGCTCATCATAAACGCCGCAAGAAAATCGTCCTTGATTCCTTTTCGGGAAAACGCCGCGCAGATTGGAATCGTTCCGTACATACAAAGCGGAGAAGCGATTCCCAGAAGAGAAGCGAAAACAAGTCCGACAATTCCGGGAATCCGTTTTCCTAAGAATTCCGCTGCCTTGTGAATGTAGTTTTTCGCGAAAACCGAAATCGCAGAACCGATTATCATTCCCAGCACCCAGTACCAGAAAATCTGCCGGAACTGCAAATCAAAGTAATACCAAAGATAAACTGCTTCGCGGTAAATGATTTCTTTCATCTTTTCTCGTTGCGGGAAACTATTCTTTCCTGCACAAAATTAATTGATTTCAACCAGCCTGTAGTTTCTTGTGCCTTTTCCAAGCCCGACTTTTTCCGCGTGTTCAAGCGTGTGCCGTCCGTTCTGCCTTTCGATTCTGTTTATCAAAGACTGGGCGGAATCTCCTGCCTTGTTCTGATAAGTGTAAATCATATCGACAGCGGCCTGGTCAATGGCAAGCGGATCAAGGGAAGCCAGAATTCCGATGTCTTTAAGTTCAGGCTCATGCGGATGTCCGTCGCAGTCGCAGTCGATTGAAATTCTGTTCATGACGCTTACAAACGCTATTCCCTGTTCGTTTTTCATATAATCGCACGCGCCTTTCGCCGCCTCTGCCATCGCTTCCAAAAATTCGTCTTGAGTTCCGCCGCCCCAGCTTCGTGTGCTGTGTCCGCCCGAATGAATCAGAACTTTTCCCGAATTCCTTGAGCTGCTTCCGCTTCCGAATCCGATTGAAAGATTCTTGATTGCGCCGCCGAATCCTGCCATCGCGTGGCCTTTAAAGTGGTTCAGGACAAGATAGGAATCGTAGTTCTTGAAATTTGCGCCGACATAAGTCTGCTTTAAAACCTCGCCGCCGGAAATCGGAAGAGTCATTGTTCCTCTTTCGTCCAGAAGATCGAACGGAGCGATGTCCAGAAATCCGTGGTCTTTCACAACTTGTTTATGCATCGCGTTTGAAGCGCGGCTTCCGCCGTAAGCGGTGTTGCATTCGACAATCGTTCCGCCCAGTTCGTCCTTGACAAGTTTTCCGATAAGGGCAGGGCGGAGATAATTTGATGAAGGCGGCTCGCCTGTGCTGATTTTCACTCCGACTTTTCCGCGCGGAGACCAGTTCATCGCCTTGTAGACTTTTACAAGACTTTCCGGAGTTATTTCCCGGATGAAATAAACAACAGGCGCGTTCTCGTCAGTTGTCTCGTAGGTTTTGTAGTTTGAATTTGCGTTTTGAGCATTAACAAGCGAGCAGGAAAGCAAAAACAAAGAAACAAAAAATAAAACGAATTTCTTCATTTTGTCCTCCAGGATATGTTCTGCAAGTTACGCTTCGTAACTTATAATTAATATAAAAGCCTAAGTTTCATTTGTCAAGTTATTTTTTGAAACATATCAATCATAAGTATTGAGAATATTGCCTCAAATGTCGACTTTTATGAAACCATGCAAAAATGCACTCTCGGCAAGAACCCGATTATGAAAAACGGCTTCCGCGTTCGTCAAAAACTGTGGTGGTTGAGCAAGTCGCCCGCTTGCGCACGAAGCGAAGCGGAGTAACCACCATGCAAGCATTGTTTGCGGCTTTTAAGTTTTCCGTACTCACTTGTGCAGATTGTTTTTCAAATCGGAACCTTGCCTGCGTGCATTTTTTATTGTCTGCAAAGAAAATCGGTATTTGGGTTATCAAATTTACAAAAGTCGATATTTGGGGTATTACTCCAAATGTCGACATCTGGGGTGTTGGACAGCCCCACGTCAATTTTCGTTGATTTTCGTTGATTTTCTTGTGAAATATACATTTTGCTGATAAACTTATATTGGTTTAGTGAAATATCATTACAATTCACTAAAGGGCGGTATAAATGCAGTATTTTTCTCGTAATCTGAATTTAATGTCTATCTTAAACTCAAAGTCTATGTTTCTGTTCGGGCCAAGACAAAGCGGAAAATCGTCTTTCATAAAAAATCAGATTGCGAATGAAAAAATCGCGCTTTTCTGGAATCTTTTGGACGGAAGGCTGAGACTAAAGGTTCACTCTGACATAGGAATCTTGAGACAGGAAGTCGAGCTCAAAAATCTTCACGACTGCATAATTGTCATCGATGAAATTCAGAAGTGTCCGGAGCTGCTTGACGAGATACATTTTTTGATTGAAGAGCGGCATATCCGTTTTTTGCTTACAGGTTCAAGCGCGCGAAAACTTAAAAACACTGGCGTGAATCTGCTTGGCGGAAGGGCAACGGAACGGCATTTTCACCCGTTCAATTTTGCAGAAATCGGAAACCACGAAAACTATAATTTGCCTTTTATTTTTGAACACGGACTTTTGCCGCCGATGTTTCTTTCCGAAAATCTTGACGAAGATCTGGCGGCTTATGTTGACACTTATCTTACGGAAGAAATTGCAGCAGAAGGCGCGGCAAGAAACATTCCCGCATTTTCAAGATTTCTGACAACAGCGGCTCTTACAAACTCGCAGATTCTGAACTACACGAATATCGCGAATGACAGCAAAGTCCCTGCACAAACTGTTCGGCAGTGGTATCAAATTTTGGAAGACACGCTTTTAGGCTATCAAGTTTTGCCGTTCACAAAAACAATGAAGCGTAAGGCGATTGCAACTTCAAAGTTCTATTTTTTTGACATCGCGATTTCCCGTTCGCTCAGGAATATTCCTGCTCCAAACGAAGGAACTTCAGAATTTGGAGAATATTTTGAGCAGCTCGTCTGTATGGAACTAAAATCGTGGATTGACTACACAAGACCGAAAAGCAACCTTGCTTATTGGCGTTCAACTTCTGGAATGGAAGTTGACTTTTGCGTTGACGAGGAGATTGCAATCGAAGTGAAAACTACAATGAACGTAACAGAAAAACATCTGAAAGGCTTAAAGGCTCTCCAGGAAGAAAACATTTTCAAACGCTACATCGTTGTCTGCCAAGAAGAACATCCGCGTCTTGTTGACGGAATAGAGATTCTTCCGTGGAAATACTTTTTTGACCAGTTGTGGAAATAGGAGAGGAAAACTATGGACGCGATTTTCAAGAGAGTCAGCGTAAGGAATTTTCAGGACAAATCTGTCGAGGATGAGAAAATCATGCGGATTTTAAAGGCTGCGATGCAGTCGCCGTCGGCAGGAAACCAGCAGCCTTGGGAATTTTATGTCGTGAAAGACAAGTCGAAGATTCAGGAGCTTTCCAAAGTGAGCAAGTTTTCCGGCTGTGCGGAGAATGCTCCTGTTGTGCTTGTTCCGTGCGCGAAAAAAAACGGCGTCAAGTTCCCTGAACTTGTGGAGATTGACAATGCGATTGCGACTGAAAATATTCTTCTGGAAACAGTTGAGCAAGGACTTGGAGCCGTCTGGCTTGCAGTCGCGCCGTTCGAGGACAGAATTGAAAAAGCGCGGAAAGCGCTTTCTGTTCCAGAAGATTTGATTCCGTTCGCGCTGGTTCCGCTTGGCTACGCAGCAAAAGGGCAAAGCCAGCAGAACAGATTTGACAAAAAGAAGATTCATATAGTTTGAACCGGTTCAAATCGAAAGCATCAGGAAAATTATTGCAATTTATGATTGCAAAAACAGTCCTGCCAAGAAAAATGTCTTTCGTTTTGCTGTCCGATTCATAACCGATAAACCTCTCAAAAAAATGATTTTCGGAAGAAAAAGATTTTCTCCAAGCGGAGCAACGGAAAATAAGCTTAATCTGTCTGTGTCTTTGCCCAGTTTTCAATAATCTTTTCTGAACGTGGCGCATCTGAACCGCGGACTGCAAGACCTTTTCCAAAACTTGCGCCTTCGCAGGCTTGCTTTATATCGTATTCAACTGAGCCTAGTCCGCTTCCTTCGTGCGTCATAAGAGGAATCACTTTTTTTCCGCTCCAGTCAAGCCTTTCAGTCTGGCTGTAAATCGCCATAGGAAAAGTTCCCCACCAGCACGGGCCGCACACAAATATATTCTCGTATTCTGAAATGTCGTCCAGATATTTTTTGAGTTTCGGGCGCGCTTTTTTCCTCCGCTCGTCCTTTGCTTCTTCAGTGCATTTCATATAATCTTCGGAATATTCGTGTTCGGTTTCGACTTGGAACAAATCTCCGCCGACGGCTTTCTGAATGAATTCCGCGCAGATTTCTGTGTTTCCTTTTTCAAGGTTTCTGATTCCGCTGTTTGTGTAGTTCTGTCCTTTGCGTGAATAATAAATGATAAGGTTTTTTGCCATATTTCCTCCGCAGTTTATAAGCAAGTTTGCAACGCAAACTTGGCAAGATAAAAACTGACGCAATTTCAGGCAGTTTTTATCTTAGCCTCCTGTTATATATCGGGAACGCGTTAGGCTATGCAGCACCTGCGAAGCAGTTCCGTAGGAATGAGCGTCAGCGAAGTGCGGAACAGCCGACCGCCGCAGGCGGTAACGCCCGAATGACTCTATTCTTTTTGCTCTTCTGGATTCTGCATTTTTATCACCTTTGCTGGAACTCCGCCTGCGACCGCGTAAGCCGGAATGTCCTTTGTGACAACCGCGCCTGCCGCTACAACAACGTATTCTCCGATTGTGACTCCCGGACAAATTGTAGCGTTCATTCCAATCCAGGCGTTTTTCTTGATTGTGACTTTTCCGTAAGTGTACTTTGTGTGCCGCTCGTTGAAGTCGTGGTTGATTGTAGCGATGCGGACTCCAGGAGCAAGCGAAACTCCGTCCTCAAATTCGATTCCGCCTGAAGCTGAAAGAATCGCTGAATGATTTATGAAAACATTTTTTCCGAATTTAACACGGTTTCCAAAGTCGCAGATAAAAGGCGTAAGAATGCGAACGTTATCAAGTCTGCATCCGAAAAGTTCTTCCAAATCTTTCACATAATCCGGGTCGTCAGGAAGCTTTGCGTTTGCTTTTGCGCATAAAGTTCTTGCCCGCATCATTTCGCTGACTGCTTCCTTGAAATATTCTTCCCGAACATCTGTCGGGCCGCCTTTGTCCATCAGTTCGTAAACATATCCTGGTTTGTATTCCATGTTTTCCTCTCCCATTTTCTCTCCGTTTTTTTCTCTAACGGTTATTTGATTTGTTTTCACCGCATTTTCTATCGGATGAAATTTGTGCTCGGCTTCTGCGCGGTTTCAGGCTGGGCGATTCCGTTTTTCTTTCCTGCCTCGATGGATTTCAAAATCCAGGCGAGATTTTTTCCGAGCGTCTTCATCACAAAAACGCCTTCCTCGTCTTTCATCACATCTTCCGGAGTGTAGCCGTGAACCATCGGCCAGTAGCAGGACGAGACAATCGGCATTTCGTTTATGCTCGGATATTTCGCAAGGACATCAAGAGTCGCGCTTGTTCCTGCGCGCCGCGCCGAGGCGACAATCGCGCTAGGCTTGTGATTCAGCTCTTTTTTCGCCTGCATGAAAAGTCTGTCCAGCACAACTTGGATTTCTCCTGTAGGCGACGCGTAATAAACCGGAGATGCGAACACAAATCCGTCCGATTCAGCGCATTTTTCTTTTAGCGATTTTAAAAGTCCGTCCAGATTTCCGTTCACAGAATCCTTTCCGACAAAAACGATTTCAGAATCGATTCCTTCTTCCTTGAGCGATTTTGAAATGATGTCCAGCGCGGTGAATGTGCAGCCGTTTTCCCTTCGGCTTCCGTTGATCATAAGAACTTTCATTTTTTTTCCTCCAAGATTTTCCTGAAAGTTTTCAAGTTCAGGTTCGGGGCAATTAAGTTTTGTTTACATAGCCCGAATTTCGAGTTTTATAATATTAGGTCGAATGTCGAGTTTTCTTTGCGAACAGTAAAAAATGTACGTAGGCAAGGTTCCGATT
>CAZSHF010000006.1:0-58818 GCA_964606655.1 uncultured Treponema sp. | reverse complement strand
CCGCATTATAACCAGCTTTAATAAAAAAATAGTTTTTTGGTCGCGTAGCGAGTGGGCAGTGTATTTTATGCTAATTTTACGAAGTAAAATTAGTGTGCAGGTTGAAACATTCTGCGCTTGAATTGCATATTCAACCTGCACAGCTATACGCTAGTTTGCCTTGGAACTTATATACGTTGCCGCTCACGCGGCAGCAAACCAGAGTGTTTTTGCCACTGACGCTCCGCTCCCAAACACCAAATTTTTTATAAAAAATTATAATGCGGAAGCCCTGACCAAAACATCAAGTTTTATTGTACAAATAAAAAAACTGTCCGAACACAAGCGGTTCAAGACAGCCTTTCAAATCTTTATTCAATGCGCGGAAAATCAGCCCATCGAAACAACGCCTTTCTCGTCAATCGCGATAATCGACTTGCATTCCGAGCATCTGAACCGTCCGGCTCTTGTCGCCCTTAAATGCTTTGAACATACAGGACAGGCGAACACTTTCGGGAACACAGAATCCGCCGCCGCTCCGTCTTTTCTGAAACAGGCAATCGCGTCTTCTGATTTGTCCTTGATATTGAAGAACTGCGAGAATCCCAGAAGCTGGAAAACCTCGTAGACTTTCGGCTGGATTTCAAGAAGAACAATGTCGCCGCCTTTTGGCTTAAGCATTTTCAAGAACGCGGTGAACGAGCCGATTCCAGTAGAAGACACATAATTCAAGGCGGAACAGTTGAACACAAGGTTTATAAATCCCGATTCGACAACCTTTGTTATTTTCTTCTGGAAAAAATTGGAATTGTAAGTGTCGATATAGCCGTTCAGATAAATAAAAACACCGTTCGGAATCGACTCTGCTTTTTCAAGCGTGATTTTCAGGCTGTCATCTCGCTCATCATCAAAATTCGGGATTATACTGTTGTTGCCACTCGCTACCATTTTTATAGTCCTTAAGATAATTTGGATTTAAATTATTTTTCTTTCAGCGTATATGTTACTACAATTATTTTTATCGGTCAAATAATATCGCCGCAATATCTCTTCAAAAAGCCTAAAGCAAAGGCGCTATGATTTTCAATAACCAGCCGATTGCCCTGTAACGGAACGGAATCTGCTTGTAGACTTCCATTGTAATCTCCTGGCTTGCGGCTTTTGTAAGCTGAAAATCGTGCTCAATGTCCTTTATCGTGCTGGAATTGTAAAGAAAAGCGCCGTTCTCAAAGTGATGATAAAAACTCCGGTAGTCAAGATTCACAGAACCGACTGTCGCCCTGTTTCCGTCCGAGACAAAAACCTTTGAATGGATAAAGCCCGGAATATACTGGTACACTTTGATTCCGTTTTTTATAAGCGGAAGAATATATCTCCGTCCTATGCAGAAAGTGAAAAAATGGTCGTAGTTCTTAGGAATTATAAGCTCGACATCAACTCCGCATTTTGCGGCGAAAATCAGGGCTTCCATAAAAGCGTTGTTGACCAAAAGATAAGGCGACATTATATGAACATAATCGTGCGCCTTTGAAAGTATATATACATAAATATATTCGCCGATGTTTGTGTTCGTTCCAATATAAGCGCCGCTTCCGTAGGGAATCACAGCGCCGTCTGTCTCCAGCAAAGGATATTCCGCCTCAAGATAAGAAGAAAAATCGTCTTTCTGGCTTTTTGAATTTCTCTGGATATAAAAAAGATGAAGAAACATCGCCGTGAACGAGCGCACCGCTTTTCCTTCAACACGAATCATCGAATCTTTCCAGTAGTCAAAACGAGGATGGCTTTCGTTTATATATTCATCTGAAATATTAATCCCGCCTGTAAAACAGACTCTTCCGTCTACTATGAAATTCTTCCTGTGGTCGCGCGTGTTCTGCCGCGCGTCGAAAACCGGAGTGAAAGGCATGAAGACTTCCGCGGAAATTCCGCGCGACTTCAGGTAATTTGTGTTCCATCTTGAAGAGACTGAAAGCGAGCCTAAACCGTCGTACAGAATTTTCACGTCAACACCTTCCTTGGCCTTCTCGACAAGAATCTCAAGGATTTCGGAAAGCATTTTGCCAGACTCGATTATGAAAAATTCGATGAAGATAAATTTCCTTGCGGATTTCAAGGCGGAAATCATGTCAGGAAAACAAGATTCGCCCGACGGATAATATTTTGTCGCTGTGTTTTTATAAGGCGGATATTTTCCTTCTTTTATCAGATAAGTTGAAATGTCGCCGATTTTAGGAAACGAATCCAGGACTTCGCTGACCGACTTAAAATCAAGAAGATATTTCGCAGTCTCGTCTTTGTAGGTGTCAAGCCGTTTGTCGATTTTTTTTCTCGCGCCGAAATTGATTTTGAAATAAAGGAAAAGCAGAGTTCCGAAAACAGGAAGGACCATAATCGGAAGAAGCCAGACAAGCTTGAATTCGTTGCGACCTTTGCTGTTCACGATGTAAATCAGAAAAGCGACAGAAAGAAGAACCCGGCCGCCTAAAAAATACTGGACATAAGACTGAAGCCGCATCGAAAACAGAATGAAGAATGCAATCTGAATCAAAAGGAAAGCGCATATAAACAGAAATCTGCTGTAAAGAACTCTCCGAACAATCTTCTGTGTCCTGTGAAGTTTCAATTTTTCCTGCTTGTCCATGATAATCAACCATAATTTCGTTTAGTAAAAAAATCAAGCGTCAAATTAAAAACCGTTATAGATGTTTTTTCAGAAAACCGGATAACTTTCAAAACCTGCGCTTTTCAATTTCAGCCCCATGTTCGCCTCGGAATTCTCATCTATAAGAACGATGTAATAAACTGTTCCGCTTCCCCGTGTCTCTTCCTGAATGTAGGCGGAAAATCCTTTTTCAGAAAGGCGGGCGACAAATGAAAGCGCGTTTTCCTTGCTTTTGAAAAGACCTAGCTGAAGCCTTGAAGCGGAATGATTTTCTTCGGAATTGCGCGCGGTTTCAGGCGCGGAACTTTCCGCCGCTTCGGAAGAAGACTGTTCAGTTTCGGTGGAAGATTTTTCTGCTACTGAAGAAACTTTTTTCTCCGCGTCAAAAGATTCCTGTTCGGAATGTTCTGACACGGAAGACTCCGCCGAATGAAGAATTTCCGCGTTGCTGTGCTTAGGAAGGAAAAACCAGAAAGGAGTCGGAAGAATCTGGACTTTCCCTGTGACGATTCCTGTTTCCGCCGAACCGGGAAATTCACTTTTCAGGATTTCAGAATATTTTTTTTCTCCTGTCGTGTACCATAAAGTCAAAAGAACAGAAGGCTTTACAGATTTCATTGAAGAAAGATCAGAATACGCTTTCAAAAGCGCGACAGATTCTTCCGTTTCGGAAGAATTTTCCGCAAGCGAAAGCTTCGCCCATTCCTCGTAAAGCTTTATTTTCGCCTGGACTTCTTCTGATTTTGAATTCCTCACAGCAGAATTCAGGTAACTCAAAGCGGTTTCACCTTCGCCAGCGCAAAGGGCGCACCGGACCGCGTCAAGCACAAGCTCCTCGTTTGATTTTTTCGCCATTCCGTCCGCGTTTTTCGCCGCGATTCCTGCTGCGCTAACATAACATTTCTGCGCCTCGCCGTAATCGCACAAAAGCTCGTAAAGGCTTCCAAGATAAGCGTAAAGCGCGCGTTTTTCAGAAAGGTCCTGGACTTTTTCAAGCTCGGACTTTATATATTCCGCGGCGGCAAGCGGCGAACCTTTTTTCACGGACTCGTCCGCAATCTGCCGGGAAGTCAATTCTTGAGGAAAAACCAAAGACGCTGAAAAAAATGAAAGAAAAAGCGGAAAAACGAAAAACTTTTTTTTCATTCAGGATTCCCTTCCTTTTGATTCCCTTCTTTTTTCAAGTCAGATTTCAAGCCAGGCTTTTCAGCCTCATCATATATTATATTTGCTCCGTTTTTTTCAGCCGGTTCATTTTCAGAAGAAGGTTTTGCAGAATTTTCCGCGGCGGATTTTCTGTTCTTTCCTTTGATTTTTTCAGACTTGTCTTTTTTTCCTGGTTTTCCGCGCCGGATGAATGCAAAAGGAATCGTGAAAACAATTCCGACAACAAACGAAGTTATTATCGTGAAGAAAACCGGAACGTTCTGGAATGTATGGAAAAGAAGATTCACATT
The DNA here is from genome assembly GCA_964606655.1 of uncultured Treponema sp. Lineage (GTDB taxonomy): Bacteria > Spirochaetota > Spirochaetia > Treponematales > Treponemataceae > Treponema_D. Next base: position 54,717 of record CAZSHF010000006.1, on the reverse strand, counting down.
GCATTTGTTGTCAAGATTGAATCCGACAAAAAAAGCAAGAAGCACAAGGCAAACGATTGTCGTTATAAGTCGTCCTAACATAAAAATTCCTCGAAATGTTTATTTTATTATCCGCCCTTTGAATGTGTGGCCGTTTAAAGATTGTATCTCAACTTGAACAAATTTACCAATCATTGATTTTGGAGCGGCGAACGAGACCTTCTCGTTGCGTTCTGTTTTTCCCAGAAGCTCGTCCGGATTGTCGCGGCTTACGCTTTCGGCAAGGACTTTCTGGACTGAGCCGACCTGTTTTTTCATCTCTTCGTCGGTGTGGCAAAGCTGCAAATCGATGACACGCTGAAGCCGTTCCTTCCTGATATTTTCAGGAATCTGCTCCCATTCTGCGGCAGGAGTTCCTTCACGCGGATTGTAATAGTACATCATCGCGCTTTCGTAGCGGACAGTCTTCATCAGATTCAGAGTGAGCCGGACGTCTTCCTCCGTTTCGCCGGGAAATCCCATCATAATATCGGTTGTAAGCGAAACATCCGGAATCCGCTCTTTGATTTTCTTTATCACTTCAAGATAATGCTCGCGCGTGTACTGCCGGTTCATTCTCTTCAGGACAGAACTTGAGCCGTGCTGGACGGGAAGATGAATGTGCTTGCAGATGACTTCTTCCGACGCAATCGCATCAATCACATCGTCTGTGAAATCTTTCGGGTGGCTCGACATAAAACGAACCCAGCCGATTTCTGAACCAGTCTTTCTTAAATGCGAAGCGATTGTCTTTAAAAGCCCCGCGAAATTCACTTCGTTTCCGTCTTTGTCTTTTCCGCGGTACGAGTTCACGTTCTGTCCGAGCAATGTGATGTCTTTCACTCCGTAGCGGTTCAGAATGTCAAGCTCGTTCAAAATCTCTTCGACAGGACGGCTTATTTCTCTTCCGCGGACATAAGGGACAATGCAGTAAGTGCAGAAATTGTTGCAGCCGTGCATAATCGGAACAAAGGTCTCAAAATTTCCCTGCTCGTATGAAACCGGCGCGAATTTATATTTTTCAGTGTCGTCAGGAACAAACGCTTTTCTTCCCTCTTCGATTGCTTCCGCGATTTCCCCGAAATGCGGCTTTGCGAAAGTTCCGACAACATAATCGATGAAAGGCCATGTTTTCTGTACAGAATCCAGAAGACGCTCCGCCATGCAGCCCATAAAAACCAGGGTAAGAGGCTTCGCTCCGTCTTTGACAAATTCCGCAGCCTCTTCAAGATTCCGTGTCTTTGCGTCAGGACGGCATTCCCGGACTTTCTTCAATCCCGCGTACCAGCCAAGGCGGCCTATAATCCTGTCTTCGGCTGTCTTTCTGATTGAACAGGTGTTTATCACGGCGACATCGCAGACTTGCGCGCTGGAGGCTTTTTTCCATCCTCTTGAAATGAAAAGCTGCTCGACGGCCGCGCTTTCGGCGACATTCATCTCGCATCCGTAGGTTTCAAAAAAATAAGTTTTCATCGACGGAAAATATAGCAAAATTCACACACTTGTTCCATTTTCCGCAAAAAGAAATTCCGCGATTTTTTTTCTAAACTAAAAATCCATAAATCCGATAAAGAAGTATAAGACGGTCAAGCCGAACTAAGAGGATTTGCTATGGAACAGAAACGAACTTTATGGATTATCGCCGCAGTCGGGGTTTTCCTTCTTGTTGTTTTGGGAGCCGCGCTGATTTTGTATTCTCCTTCCGCGCGCTCAAAACAGACTATCGCAAACTATAAAAATGAACCAAGACACGAATCAGACGACAACGGCTGGATTTCGCTCGCGCCTGCGGAAGAAAAACCTGAATCAGGCTATTATCCGAACCGGAATGATTTTTCAAGAGAGGAAAAACAGGACGAGATTCAGAAAATCATTTCAGAAACCGGCACAGCAGACAAAGCAGACACAAATGGAAACGCATCAGATGAAACCGCAAAAAATGAAAACGCAAGCGGAAACGTGACAAGAATCGGGGAACTTACAGTCTATGTGGACAATGTGACCCTGAACAAAAACCAGAACGCGGAAAACGGAACAGGAAGCGGAACATTCCGGAACGAAAACGATGAAAGAACCACGACAATCGACCTGACTTCATCAAGGACGGAAAGCAACAGTTCAATCCGGAAAGAAAACACAGGAATAATCCCTTCCGCGAACAGAAACACGCAAACCGCAAGCCAAACAGCAAAAACAGAAAGCGGAACGCAAGCCAAAAACGAAGCGCAGAATGCTTCCCAAGTGAAACAGAAAGCCTCTGCAAAAACTGCAAAGGCGAATGCGGCGGCAAACAGCGCGGCGGCTAAAAAAACTTCAGCCACAACACAATACTGGGTTCAGGTGACTTCGCTCACAAGCAGAAAAAACGCCGACGAGGCGCGCGAGATTCTGGGCGAGAACAAAATTCCTGCGGATGTTTTCACTTACACTGACAGCAAGAACAGGCTTTTCTACCGCGTCCGCGTAGGTCCTTACACTACAAAAAGCGAGGCGGAATACTGGCAGACAAGAATCTCAAAGATTGAAAGCTTTAAAGACAGCCAGAGCTACGTGGCGCAGACAAAAGTGACAAACTGAAAAAGGGCTGTCCTTTTTAGACAGCCCTTCCCGCTTTGTTTCTGCGGCCATTGATATTCCCGATTTTCGACCATTGAGATTCCAGACTTTAGGTCATTGAGGCTCTCGAAATGACCGCAAATAAGAAACACACAGAAACAGTTTTATTCTGCGCTTTCTTCTTCCGTTGATGACGGTGTTCTTGTCCACTCGTACGTAGAGTAATATTTGTCATAGCGCAAATATTCTTTCACTTTCTGAGTGTCGCTCAGCTCTTCGGGAGTGAATGTTTTTACAGTGTCATCCTTTTTTGCAGACCAGCCTGACGTGTTCTCGAAAGCAAACAAAGGTTTATCAACAGTATCATTCCCAGTGCTGAATGCATTTGCTCCTATCTTTTCAACACTTTTAGGAATTGTAAAGATTCCTACATACGCATAACTAAGCGCACGTTTAAAAGCGTTCTCTTCGATAGTTTTAAGGCCGTTCCCGAATTTCACTTCCAGAAGATAATCGTTTCCAGCAAAAGCGGCTCTTTCTATTGTTTCAAGGCTGTCAGGAAATGCTATTCCTATAACAGCGGTTTTTCCTAGATATCCTGTGGTGCTGGCGTTGAATGCACCCTTAGGGATGCTTTTTAGCCCTGTTGTCCCTGAAAGGTCAAGGTAAAATTGCTCTTCAACCTGTTTAACGGCTTGAAATATTTGCGCGCTGATTTCATCTGTGATTTCCCCTGTCACAATGATTTTTTTTCTTTCTGTAAGGGAACTTATCGTTTCTGCTGCTTCCGCCGCCGCGACAGTAACTTCAGGCAGAGACAGTTTTTCGGAAAGCGTTGCGACAAGAGTGATGTCCTCTGTAAAGCTCTCGATATCCTTGAATTCCGTTCCGTCTTTATACGTGAGCGAAGAAACTATGTAGAGTGGATTCCACAGCTCAATTTCGGAAATCAAGCTGGTTCTGGTAACCTTTGTTCCTGTATTGTATCTATACACAGAATTGCTTAATTCAGCGCCTTTATATTCAACAGTCACAGAATTCCTAGGGATGCTTTTCCTGTCTATCCTGACAGTTATATCCTTAAAAACCACTACGGAATTACGCTGGTCACCGTTCTCGTCATAAAGAACATAGTTATAGTTGCCGTAAGAGCCTGTACATTTAGAAAGAATTTCTGTGGCTGTAAGCCTTGTTCCTTTTATGACTTTGGCGGAATAGAGTTTAAAGTCTTCTGATTTGATACCCTCAGAAGAAAAAAGGTCCAGCGTAAGCGTGACTTCCTCAGTCGTGCCTTCCTCCACATAGACCGCCGAAAGAGCAGTGTCCTCCGAAATCGCCGCTGAATCAAAAGACTTTCCTGTCTTGTCGTCTGTGAAATAAACTGAACTGCCCTCTTTTTTTATGCTTTCTTTTTCAGAAAGCCTGTCCGCTTTGATTTCTGTTCCTTCAGCAAGGTCTTCAGAATAAATCTGGTTTCCTTCTGAATCCTTTACAGTCAGCGTGAAGAGCCTGACATATTTAGCGACAAGAACTATGTCTTCGGAAATCTTCACCGAATCAAAAGCCTCTCCCGTCTTCTCGTCCGTCAAAGAAGCAGAATACTTCTCTTTTTTTACTTTTTCACGAATTTCATCCGCTTTTATCTCGGTTCCTTCCTCAAAGGCTTCAGAATAAATCTGGTTTCCTTCTGAATCCTTTACGGAAAGCGTGAACTTCACGCTTTCCTGCGGAACTCCGTCATTATGCTTGCACCCCCCCCCAGTACAAGCGCCGCGAATACTGCCAGCGCCGCTGTTAGCATAACGCCGGCAACTCCAAACCGATTGCTTTTCATAAGCCACCTCCTTCTGTCACCGAAAAGCCTTCCGCCAGTCGGATAACACTAAATTATTTAAGATAGCATAATTATAAACGGTAAACAAAAAATTTTGCAAGAGGAATTTTACGCAGGTCCAGGAAATCCGTTTTTAAGAGTATATGGTCATTGAGGCTCTCGAAATGACCTAAATTCAAATAAAACTTGTTAAATTTGTGGTTTCGACAGGCTCAACCACCATAATTTTTGCAAAAACTGATTTCCGTGTACGCAAGTCCAGGAAATCCGTTTTCCGTGTGACATTTTACGTTTTAATAAACGCCCAGAATCTTCTGAAGTTTTTCTTTTCCGATTATTTTCATAAACGACGCAAGGCGCGGCCCCTGGTCTTTTCCAATCAACGCGTGATACATCGCCGTGAACAAAGCCTTCGCATCGATTCCGAGTTCTGTCGCAATATCGTACATCGCCTGCTGACAGTCGCGGTCGGTCGCGTAAGTTCCGACTTTAGGAACAACTTCATCGCGGACACGAAGAACCGCTTTAAGCATATCGTCTTCAAGTGCGGCTTTAGAACCGTCATCGCGCAGGGAAAAGCAGAAGTCAGGAGCGCAGTCAGGAGCGCTGTGCAGAATCCAGAACCAGGCGCATTCGGCGCGGCGGCGAAGCCGTTCTTCCTGCTCAGGCTTGACATTGCCAAGTGATTTTATAGCCGCGTCAATGTCGCCCGAATAAGTCTGAAGCAAAGTCGTAAGCATTCTGAATGTAATTTGGTAAGGCATTGTCTCAGGGATTTTTCCGTCAATCTGGCTTAGCATATAAATCCGTTTTTCTTTATTGAAGAAATCCTCGCTCTTCGCCTTGTCGATTCCGTAAACGATTCTTTCTGTCTTGTCGTAATCTTCATAGACTTTAAGAACATCAAGGTCGAAAGAAATCGCGAACTCTGTGTTCGGTTTTGTCCCTGCAAAAAGATAACGCAGAACTTCCGCCTGATATACGTCAAGCGCGTCACTAAGCGCGATGACTTTTCCTTTTGATGAAGACATTTTTCCAGGAACGCCTTTCAGGTTCACAAAGTCGTAGCGCATTGTCACAGGCGCGTCCCATCCGTAAATCTTTTTTGAAACAAGTTTCGCTGTGTCGTAGCTTCCGCCCGGACTTATGTGGTCTTTTCCGCCCGGCTCGAACACAACTTTCTCTTCGTTCCATCGCATCGGCCAGTCAACACGCCAGCCAAGCTTTGCTCCTTTAAAAACTCTGATGTCCGCTTTCTCGCTGTTTCCGCAGTCGCATCTGTAAGTGATTCCGTATTCGCCGTCGTAGTCAGTTATTTCAGTCGTGTCTTTCTGGCATTTTCCGCAGAAAATTGAAACAGGATAATATTTGTCTTCTGCTTTCATTTTGTGCTGCTCGTCGCGGTATTCGTTCAGACATTCTTTGATTGTGTCGCGGCTCTGCATCGCTTTTTTCATGCCTTCAGCATAGCGGTTCGCTCTGTATCGGCTTGCCTGATAAAGAAACTCCGGTTCGATTCCGACGCGAGGAAGCTCGGTTTCAATATCAACCTCGTGATGACGCGCGTAGTTTTCATTCCGTCCTGTTGTGTCGGGAACTTCTGTAATCGGATAACGGAGATATTTTTCAAGGATTTCAGGCTCAGGCATATTCGCAGGAACTTTCCTGAAAACATCGTAGTCGTCCCAGGAATAGATGAATCGGACATTCTTTCCTCGGTCACGCAAAGCGCGGACAACTAAATCAACTGTGATTATCTCGCGGAAGTTTCCAAGATGAACAGTTCCGGAAGGAGTGATTCCGGAAGCGCAAGTATATGAATCCAAATCGCCTTTTTCTCTGATTATTTTTTCAGCCATCTGGTCAGCCCAATGGCAAAGCAAAGGATTTTTTCCCTCATTGCTCATAGCGTCGCTCATAATTAAAGATTCCTTATGAATTTTGAAATTGTGAATTATTCAGAATCCCGAAAACAAGCCCTCAAGTTTTTTCAATAAATTTCTTTCAAGGATTTGTTTCCGAGGATTCACATCGTGAGATTATAGCCAAATCGTTTTTGTTTAGCAATTAATCGGACTTCCGGCTGGAAACATGAATCATCGTTCCGCGTTTTTTTGACCAGATATAAGTTCCAATCAAAATTCCGATTCCGGCGAGAATCATCAGAAAACAGAAGACCTGTCCTGTTGAAAAATTCAGAAGCGATGTGTTTGTGTAAATCGGAGCGGCGGAGTCTTTTGCGATTCTGTAGCCTAAATCCGCGTCCGGCTCACGGAAATATTCTATGAAAAATCTGATTATTCCGTAGCCGCCGATGTAAATTCCGCTCAACATTCCGTCCCATTTTTTGTGTTTTCTTAAAAGCAGAAGAATCACGCCAAGCACGATTCCTTCAAAAAACGCCTCGTAAAGCTGGCTCGGATGACGCGGAAGGTTCACCATCGCCGAAGAGGAAATGTCCATTCCGATTTTTTCCGCGATTTCCTGAACCCACGGAAGAGAAGCGGAAAAACGTTCCGCGCCTGGGAAAACCATTCCCCAAGGCATAGCTGTTATTCTTCCGTACAATTCGCCGTTCATAAAATTCCCGATTCTTCCGAATGTGTAGCCGAGCGGAATCGCGACGCCCATCGCGTCAATCCATTTGAACATCGGCTTTTTGTGTTTCAAGCACCAGATTATCATTCCTAAAAATCCGCCGATAACTCCTCCGTGATAACTCATTCCTGCAAGCCCTGTGAATTTTCCGCTTTCGTTGAACGGCCAGAAAATCAGCCAGGGTTTTCTTCTGTAAAGCCCGGAAGTGTCATAGACCAGGGCGGAAAAAACTCTTGCTCCGATAAGCAGAAACACGATTCCGCACGCGATAAAACCGAAAATATCGTCTTCCGTCGCCTTATAGCCCGGAGAATCAAGAAGGCCTTCCTTGCATTCCTTCCTAAGAACCAGAAACGCAGTTCCGAATGCAAAAATATACATCAGTCCGTACCAGCGCAGAAGCTGAAGCACAGGAACGCCAGGAAAAATTTCAGGATGAATCCAGGACGGAAAATTTACATAAAGTGAAAGCATAATTTCCTCGTTTTTATTTATTCAAAATCAGATTTTAAATCCTTGCCTTGAAGCCTTGACAAGCTTTGACTTCAAGAGAATATTCTCTTTTTTCAGCTGGGTGAGCTCATAGCTCTGTGTCTTTATCATCTCGACAAGCTCGCCGTTTGAAAGCTGTCCGCTTCCGACCAGATCGTCTATTCCCGAAAGCTTGAGCGCGTAATCTTCTGCCGCGTCGTCCTCCGCCTGGTCAAAACTTGAGGCAGCGTCGGCCCCGTAAGTGAAGTCGTCGTCAAACTTGCGCGGTTCGGACGCGATGATTTTTTCCGCGATTCTGTAAACCGCCTGGGAAAGGACACAATGCGGCTTGTAAATGATGACAGGAAGCCTTGAAGAAAGCGCCTTGTCCTGAAACTGGTCGCGGTAAATAAGCCCGAGATATTCAAGCTCAAGCCCCAGATACTGGCTGCACGAATTCCTGATTCTCTGCGACTTTTCCGCGTCTTTGGGGTCGTCAATCATGTTTATCACAAGCCGTGGGCGGAACTGTTTAAGCCTTGAGACAAAAAGCGCCGTGGTCTCAGGGTCAACTCGGTTCAAAGCCTCGATAAGTTTTGGAATGTAAAGGCTTTTCATCCTGTCGGAATCTTTCTTGAGTCCGTCAAGAAACGAATATCCCGCCGTTCCTCTTTTGAAAGTCGTGTACATAAGGCGGAAAACCGTGTTCTTTATAAACAGGTAACCGTCAAGCGTCGCGGTCACAGTCGGCGAAGTGACAAGAATTCCCTGCGGCGACTGCAAAAACATATCAAGGATAATCTGATGAGTTCCGGCTCCCAGATCGAGAATCAGAAAATCTGCGTCTATGCTGTGGAAATTGCGCACAAGTTTTGCTTTCTGCGCGGCCTTTAAAGAAGTCAGCCCCGGAATCTGTGAATCGCCGGCGATAAAGCTCACATTCTCGTATTCTGTCGGCTCGATTATGTTCTGGAACGGAGTCTTGTCGGTCAGGTAAGTTCCGATGCTGCTGTTTTTCACATTGTGCCCGATCTGAAGATGAAGGTTTGACGCTCCCAGGTCCAGGTCGGCAAGCACGACTTTTTTGCCTGCCTGTCCAAGAGCAATCGCCAGGTTTGCGGAAAGAAGGCTTTTTCCGACCCCGCCTTTTCCGCTTGCTATAGGAATTATCTGCATAGGTTAGAGTATAGCACAATTGTTGAAAAAAAACTTCCTATATCTTAAAATGATTTCATGCGCAATCAAGAAAACAATCTGTTTAAAAGCGTGGTTTTCACGGCACGCAAAATTCTTTCAGCTTTCATCCTGTCAATTTTCGCTTCGCAATGCTTTTCCCAGTCTTCAATAAAAGACGACCGCGTTTCAAACTTCCAGTATTTAAAGAGATTCAACGCGGTTTTTGATTTTGTGCAGCAGAACTATGTCGATGAAATCGATCCCGAAGTCCTTTACGAAGGCGCGATGAAAGGTCTTCTCAATTCGTTCGACGACCCTTACACTTCTTATCTTGATTCCGACACAATACGCGATTTGTCTGACACGACCACAGGAAATTTCGGCGGAGTAGGACTTACAATCACAAAGCCAGCCGAATCGACTGCCGCAAAACCGGCTTATGTCGAAGTCTCCTCGCCTGTCGAAGATTCTCCCGGCTCAAAGGCTGGAATAATCTCAGGCGACTTCATAACAGAAATAAACGGAAAGCCTACTCCTGAAATGACGATGGAGCAGGTTCTTGAAAACCTTCGCGGAGAAATCGGAACTCCAGTGACTGTGAAAATCCTGCGCGGAAAGACAATGACTTTTGAAGTCACTTTAGTCCGCGCCTTGATTGAAGTTCCGACTGTGAAATTCGGAATGATTGAAAACACAGGATATTTAAGGATAATCCAGTTCACGCCCGACACGCCTGAAAGAGTCCAGGAAGCCTTGGATTCATTCAAAAAAAACAATTACAAAAATATGATTATAGACCTGCGCGACAATCCTGGCGGACTTCTCGCTTCAGTCGCTCAGGTTTCGGACAAATTCATAGACGAAGGCCCGATTGTGACAACAAAAAGCCGGCTCGCGAACGAAAACTCGACTTTCACGGCGTCAAAGAACAATACAGTTGTAAGAAATATCCCGATTGTCGTTCTTATAAACCGAGGCTCTGCAAGCGCATCGGAAATTCTTTCGGGCGCGCTCAAGGACAATCACCTTGCGTATCTTGTGGGGCAGAAGACTTACGGAAAAGGTTCTGTCCAGCAAGTGATTCCGCTGGGCGAAAAAGAGGAAATCAAAATCACGGTCGCACGCTACTACACTCCGAGCGACACGAATATCGACAAAATCGGAATTCCGCCGGATCTTGAAGTCCTTTATCCTGAGCTTTCTGAAGACGAGCAGAAAGCGTTCACAGAACTCATGGAAGACAATGTTGTTGAAACTTATGTCGATGAGCACGCGAAAATGACAGAAGCCGAAATCGCCTCTTACGCAAAAGAGCTTAAAAAAACTTACAGTCTTGAAGAAAAACTTCTAAGAAGAATCATAAGGGTAAAAGTCTGGCGGACTGAACCGAATCATCTTTACGACCTGGATTACGATGTCCAGCTGAACGCCGCGCTTGATGTGCTGAACAGAAATCCTGACTTCAAGAAACTTGTCGCCTCCACAAAGACTTTAAAAGAGCTTCAGCTTGAGGCGGAAAAACAGAACGCGGAAGAAAATTCTGTGGCGAAGACAAAATAGCAAAGACAAAGCGATAAAAAATGCGCCAGTTTATTTCGGAACAGGAACCTGACAAAGACGGAATTCTCAAAATCACTGGAAAAGATTTCCGTTATCTCCGCCAGGTTCTGCGCATAAAAAGCGGCGACATGGTTTCTGTCAGAATTCCGGGCGGAAAACTTATGAACACGACAGCGTGCAGAATCGACGAGGAAAAACGCCTTGTCACTCTTCAGATCTGCGCAGAAACTTCTGAAAATCCCTGTGGAAATTCAAACCACGGAGTTGACGCGGTTTCTGTCCAGAACGAAAACGACTCTTCGGGCGGAACAGAATATTTTCTGATTCAGTTTGTTCCGAAGCCTTCAAAAATGGAGCAGATTGCGAGGCAAGCCGCCGAATGCGGAATAAAATACATAATTCCTGTCGCGGGAGAATATTCCCAAAGCTCTTCTGTGAAAGCGTTTGAAAGCAGAGGAACAAAATCCGAACGGATTTCAAAAATAATCCGCGAGGCTCGCCAGCAAAGCGGCTCTCCTGTGGAAAGCGAAGTAACAGAAGTCATGAGCCTTGAAAAAGCGATTGAATTCTGGAACGAGAAATCCAAAGCAGAAGCCGCCTCCGAAAACGAAAGGGTCGCCATCGCGCTTTGGGAACGTAACGAAAAGACAATCGGCTTTCCTGAGCTTTATGAAGAAATTGCAGAAAAGAAAAAAAAGATAAAGTCCGCCGCAATCGCAGTAGGAAGCGAAGGCGGAATAAGCCCTTCGGAAATCAGGCTTTTAAAATCCGCCAGATTCAAAGCCGTCCATCTTCAGGGAAACATTTTAAGATGCGAGACTGCGGCGGTTTACGGAATCGCGTCTTTAAAGACAAGCCTGCATACCGCAGAAAAAACGAACGGAATCTCTGGACTCTGAAACCAAAAGAGATTCCTGAAGCAAACAGATAAGGAAAACGAAATGAACAGACAGAGAATCAAAATTTTAGGAGTTCCGGTTGACATTCTTCCGCCGGAAAACCTTGAAAAAGAAATCCTTGACCTTCTTGAAAAGCAAGGCCCAAAACAGATAGTTTTTCTTTCGATATGGAATCTTCTGAAAGCCCGCCGACGCGGAGAATTCAGAAACTGCATCCAGAACGCAGACCTTGTGATTCCTGTTTCAAAAAGCATTCTGAAAGGCGCGGCGTTCCTTAAAAAAGACATTCCTGTCCGATACAATCCGTTTGACGCTGTAATAAGCATTTTAAGCGTCCTGGACTCGCACTTCAAATCGATTTATCTTCTGGGCTCGAGAAGCCAGACGCTGCACATCGCCGAAAAGAATGTCAAAGAGACTTTTCCTTCGCTTAAAATCGTCGGACGCCAGAACGGGTATTACCACAAAAACATGGAAGAGCCCATAATCCAGGCGATTTACAAGTCCTCGCCTTCAATGGTTCTTATCAGCGACGGAATCAAAGACAAAGCGGTCTGGGCATACAAAAGGCGCGGGCGTTTTTCAACAAGCATTTTTGTTTATTACAAAGAAGCGATGGGAATTTTCTCAAACCGCGTCAAAAGGATAAGCGAAAAATCATTCCGCCGCGGACACGAAATCTACCACGAAATCATAAGAAATCCGCTTAAAATATTCCTGATTCTTCCTTATCTTTGGTACGGAATTCTTCTGTTCTGCGCAAGGTTTTTCAAAAAGGAAAAATAATGTCCAGCCCTCGAGTCATTCGACATTGCGTTTTGAAGAAAGACCTGCCGCCTTTGTGAATATCTTTTCGATGTATTTTGCCTCGCTTTCAGAAATCGCCGAACGCGAAAGAAGATTTCTCCAGAAATGCTCCATGTCGCTTTGCCCTGCGACTTTAAAGAATCCGATTTTTTTCAGATTCTCGCTGATTACGCCGACAGTTCTGTCAATCCGTTCCAGAGTGAGCGGAGTGTAGCCTGTCAGGCGGCTGTTTTTCTTTCTGAAAAGATGATACGAAATTATCTGAACCGCGTGGGAAAGGTTTAAAGAGCCGAAACTTTCTGACGCAGGAATTGTGACACCTTCCGTACATTCATCAAGCTCTTCGTCTGTAAGTCCAGTCCGCTCGTTCCCGAATACAACAGCGATTTTCTGACCTGAATATTCACATTCGGAACCATTTGAGTTTCCGCCAGAACCTGTGATTCTGTCCGCCCTTTCTAAAAATTCCTCAGGAAGATAAAGCTTTCCTTTCCTGTTCTGTCCTCGCCGTCTTGTCGTTCCCGCCGCAAGGGCGCAGTCTTTTGTCGCCTCAGTTATCGAGCCGAAAAATTCCGCGTTGTCAAAGATATGTGACGCGTGAATCGCAAGAACATGGACTTTCTCCGCGTCGTAATCCTGTTTTTTTCCGACAATCCTGAGATGAGTTATGTCGCTGTTCGCCATCGCGCGGCAGGCAGAACCGATGTTCCTCGCCTCTTCAGGACGGGCAAGAACTATGTAAACCTTATTTAAATCCATGCGGAAATTATATTGAAAACAGCGGAATCCGCAATGACGAAAACAGAATTTACAAAAGCAACAATAGATAGCATCAAAATTATGGCAAACGAACTATATTTCTTACAGAAAATTTGGCACACGGGAGCGAAGTATGTGGCAAAAACATTCTAGTTTGCTGCCGCTAAAGCGGCAATATATATAGTTCCAAGGCAAACTAGTATGTAGCACAATATTGTGCGGTTTTGCCACAGACTACGCGACCAAAAGCCATTTTTTTAATTAATTTTATAGAATTCGCTTGCCATACGAAAATCCGCAATGCTTGTCTAAGCACCTTTTGTTCACTAAAATAGAAGAATTATTTTCAGAAACGCTTACATTATGAATTCTTGCATCGCGGATGTTATTTCAGATATTGTGGAGGACAGATGAATACTGGCGCAATGTTTTTACAGCAGCTTATAAACGGACTTACCTTAGGCAGTATTTATGCCCTTATCGCGCTCGGCTACACAATGGTTTACGGAATCGTAAAACTCATAAATTTCGCGCACGGCGATGTGATGATGATGGGCGCTTACGCAGGATATTTTGTTCTCCTTGCCTTAGGTCCTACAGTTCCGGGAATGGCAGGCGCGTTCATTTCGGCGATGCTTGTCTGCGGAGTTCTCGCGCTTGTGATTGAAAGGCTTGCATACCGCCCTTTAAGGACTTCGCCGCGGCTAAATTCGCTTATAACCGCAATCGCTGTCGAGCTCATCCTTCAGAACATGATGCGTGTTCTTCCGTTTGTCGGCCCGAATCCGCGGCAGTTTCCTACAATGAGGACCGTGAATTTTCCTCTTCTTCAAAACGCAGGAAAAACAGTCCTTTCAATCTCGAACCTTCAGTTAATCGTGATAATTTCAAGCGTCGTTCTCATGGTTCTTCTGAACTTTATTGTGAACCGCACAAAAACCGGAAAAGCGATGCAGGCGGTTTCATACGATTTGGGAGCGTCCGCCCTGATGGGAATAAACGTGAACAAAATCATCGCGGCGACTTTCCTGATCGGCGCGGTTCTTGCAGGAGCAGGCGGAGTTCTTTACGCGACCGCTTATCCGCAGATCGACCCGATGCTCGGCTATATTCCGGGACTAAAGGCATTTGTCGCGGCGGTTCTAGGCGGAATCGGCTCTATTCCCGGTGCGATGGTCGGCGGCGTTCTTCTTGGCGTTGTTGAAACTTTGACAAAAGGATATTTAAGCTCGCAGTACGCGGACGCGATTTCTTACGGACTTCTGATTGTGATTCTTCTTGTAAAGCCGACCGGAATTTTCGGCAAAAAGAAAACTGTAAAAGTCTAGGATTTTCGTTCAAGTTCTTAAGTTCTAAGGGAAAAAAAGCATGGATAAAAAAAGCAAAATAAAAACAAAAAACTTGCGGAATTTCATAATCATCGCTGTCGTTTCAGTTCTTTTTATCGGGATTCCGACCCTTCTTACAATGGCAGGAGCATTGAACTCGTATTCAGCAGGAGTTCTTTCGCTCGCCGGAATCAACGCGATTATGGCGATAAGCGTAAACATAATCTCAGGAATCACAGGACAGCTTTCGCTCGGTCAGGCAGGATTCATGGCTCTAGGCGGATACGCGACAATACTTTTCACAAACCTCGCGCACATTCCGCTTCCGCTTTCTGTAGTCCTTGCAGGAATAATAACCGCGATTTTCGGATTTCTGATCGGTTTTCCGACGCTCAAACTTGAAGGCGACTACCTTGCGATTGTGACTCTGGCGTTCGGCGAAATAATCCGCGTTGTCCTTGTGAATTTAAAGTCTATCACAGGCGGACCGAACGGCTACACTTTCCCGACACTTCTTACCTTGAATCCGACGGCTGCGATTCTTACGATAACTTCGGCTCTTGCAGTGATTATAATTATTGTCCAGAATTTCATACGCTCTTCCTACGGACGCGCGATTCTTGCTGTCCGCGAAGACGAAATCGCGGCGCGTTCATGCGGAATTCAGGTTTTCAGATACAAGATGCTCGGATTTGTGATGGCTTCGTTTGTCGCAGGAATCGGAGGCGCGCTTTATGTGATGTATGTCGGATTCATAAAACCTGACCAGGCGGCGTTCGCAAAATCAGTCGACTATCTTATTTTCGTTGTTCTAGGCGGAATGGGCTCGATGACAGGAAGCGTTCTATCCGCTTACGTTCTGACTTTCCTTCAGGAATGGCTGCGTTTTCTCCAGAACTACAGGCTTCTGATTTATCCGGTTGTGCTGATTATCGTGATGCTTTTCCGTCCTCAAGGACTTTTAGGAACAAAAGAATTCTCGTTCACAAAGACATTCGACTGGATTAAAAACGGCGAACTGAAAAAATTCCTGAAAGAAGCAAGAAATCACTTTAAACACGCAAAGGAGGCAGAATAATGCCAGACGAAAAAAAACTTGTCCTTCAGGCGACAGACGTTTCTATTGTTTTCGGCGGACTTTGCGCAGTCGGAGACGCTTCTTTTGAACTCCGCGAAGGCGAACTTGTCGGACTTATCGGACCGAACGGAGCGGGAAAAACAACAATGTTCAATATGGTTTCAGGAATTTACACGCCGACTTCAGGACAGCTTTCGTTCTGGGACAAAAACGGAAAAATCCATCTTATAAACAAAGCAGGCTCCGCAAAGCTGAACAAAATGGGAATCGCGCGGACTTTCCAGAACATCAGGCTTTTCTCAAAACTTTCTGTAATCGACAACGTGAGAATCGCGCTCCACAGTTCAAGAATTTCAAATCCGATTGATGTTCTTTTCCGCACGCCGAAATTCAGGCGCGACGAAGAGCTTATGACAAGCAAAGCGATGAATCTTCTTGAGCTTTTCAAAATCGACGGAAAAGCGGACGAAACAGCGCAGAATCTTCCTTACGGCGAGCAGAGAAAACTTGAAATCGTGCGCGCTCTCGCCTCAAAGCCCAAGCTTCTTCTTCTTGACGAGCCTGCCGCCGGAATGAATCCACAGGAAACAAAAGAGCTTATGGAAATGATTGCGTTCATCAGAAAAGAATTTGACCTTACGATTCTTCTGATTGAGCACGACATGAAACTTGTCATGGGAATCTGCGAACGGATTATGGTCTTGAACTACGGAAGAATAATCGCGACAGGAACGCCGGACCAAATCAAGTCAGACCCGCAGGTAATCAAGGCTTACCTTGGAAACAGCTGAATCGCAGGACTTTTGTAAAACTGGAGAAAAAATGGAGAAAATATGATGCTAGAAGTAAAAGACCTTAATGTTTCCTACGGCGCGATAAAGGCTCTTAAAGGAATAAGTTTCAGCGTAGACGAAGGCGAGATAATCACTTTCATCGGCTCGAACGGAGCGGGAAAAACCACAACACTTCATTCAATCTCTAATATAATCAGAAAACAGAGCGGAACAATCTTGTTCAACGGAACGGACATAACAAACATTTCCGCGGACAAAATCGTAAAGCAGAACCTGATTCAGGTTCCAGAAGGAAGGCGGATTTTCGCGAACCTTTCGGTAAAAGAAAACCTTGAGCTTGGCGCGTATCTCAGAAAAGACAAGGCGAAAATCAGAAAGGACATCGAAAAAGTATTCACGCTTTTTCCGAGGCTTAAAGAACGCGCAAGACAGAACGCAGGAACTTTAAGCGGCGGAGAACAGCAGATGCTTGCAATCGGAAGAGCCTTGATGTCAGAGCCAAAACTTCTGCTTCTGGACGAGCCTTCAATGGGACTTGCCCCGATTCTTGTAGATGAAATTTTCGAGATAATAAAAAGGATAAACGCGGACGGAACAACAATTCTCCTTGTCGAGCAGAACGCTTACAAAGCGCTTTCGATTGCGGACAGAGCGTACATTCTTGAGACAGGAAACATCATAAAAGAAGGAAAAGCGTCTGATCTGATAAACGATGATTCTGTGAAGGCCGCGTATCTTGGCGGATAGACGCTTGTCTCAAAATCAAAGGCGATTCCTGCGAACTTTCTTCCTAAAGAAACAAATAAAACGCCAGATAACAAAACCGCCAGAGCGGAATCTTTTGCAGATTTTTCGCTCTGGCGGTTTTGTTTTGCTCTTATCTTGCGTTTTGCAGAATGTTTTTTATTTGTGTCCTATCCGGGCAAGTTCAACAGTTATGTTGTCAACATCTTCTTTTTCTTTTGAAGTTGCAGCCTGTGCAGAATAGCTTTCAGAAGCATTGTCTATCATACAAGAATCCCAAGGAAGACAGTCCATTGCCGATTGACCGTAAGTAGAAAAACAACCTACGCTTATTCCTGTGTTTTCAATATAAGAGTTATCAATATCCAAAGCAGCAAGCGGAACTGTAACTTGATAAGCAGACATCTTCTTTCCAGCGGCAATATAATCGACATAATCATAACTTGTCATATCTGTGCTTGATTTTCCGCCCCAGTTGCCTTCTTCATCAACCACGGCTGCCCACATATTTGCACTTACACATTCATTGAAATAGACCTCCCGTTCAATACCTGCTATTTCGAAACCAATGCAATACTTTTTTTCTGACTCAACTTCTACACTTGATTCGTATGTGAATGTCCCGTCGGATTGTGTCTTGAAAATGCTAGGTTTTCCAGTTCCAAGCCTTGGATGGAACATAAGCATTGTGTCAATTCCAGATTCCCACGTATAAAACACAGAACCTTGCCACACACTGCTTCCTGTATCCAGAGTGCCGTTTCCTGCCGTTCGTTTTCCAGTATTCATAACAATTCCCATAGGCAGAAACTGAGAACCAGCATAGCATTTGTCGTTGTCAACTGAATCTGCATCATCAACATTAGGAATCTCAATAAGAAGATACAGATTTGCATCATCGTAAGCCGCAAACATCGCATACAAATCAGGATCCGGATATTCGTGTCCGCCACGCCAGCAGCGCGGAGTATCACAAGCAACGCCTTGAATTATCTTGTCATCTTCCGACCAGCTTGAAAGCCCCGAAATCGTCTTTTGAGTTCCGTAGCCGTTTTTGTTTGTCCAGTAGTATCCGCTTTCCGTTCCGCCTGAATCTGATTTCTTTGTGTACGAAACTGTGAGCGTGTATGCCGCTGTCTTCGCTCCGTTTGTGACTGTGATTGTGAATGTCTTGCTTTCGCCGGAGCTGACTGTTCCGCTTGCCGCAGAATATGTCACTTCCGCCGAGGAAGATTTCGCTGCCGCCACAACTGAAGTCACCGCAAATGAATCTTCTGTTCCTGTCTTTCTGAATGTTATGTTAGTTCCGCTTATGCTTGCCGCGCTTCCGTTCACTTTTACAGAAGAAAGCGAAACGTCGTCAGCAGAAACATCAGTGCCTCCGCCTGAACCGCTTCCTGTTCCGCTTCCAGAGCCGCTGCCATCAGTTTTTGTTGTCGGGTCGGAATCGTAAAAGTCCGTTCCGTCGTACCAGAAAGTCGCGGATTTTTTTGAATCAATCTGAGGGTCGCTTTTGTTCAATTTGAATGATATTGTCCCGACCCCTTTTAAAGAACCTGCCGAAGAGAAATCCTTCATAAACCAGCCTTCAGGATTGTTCATGTATTCCGAAGCGGCAGAAACCATTGCAGACTGATTTTCCCAAGCGCCATCCAGTTTTTCGCTCAATGCCGTTCCGTCATTTGTTTCCCACGCCCAGATTGTAGGAGCAGAGGACGCTTTTACAAAAATAATCAGTTTCCCTTTCAAAGCGTTTCCAATCGCGTCTGTAAAATCTGTCGCTTCGCCGCCTTTTACTGTGACTTTTCCGACCGATTTTGTTTCAGTTCCGTCATCTGCATAAACTGTCCAAGTTCCGCTTGCGACATTTGTTATTCGCGCGCTTTTTTCGGAATCAGAAGAAACGGAAAGTTTTTCGCTCAAAGGGTCGTCAAGATAAACCGTGTAGCCTGAAGCGTTCACAAGGTTTGTGAAATTAACGCTTCCTGCCGCTGTATAAAAATCCGCAGGCGAAACAGAAGAATCGTTTTTGTATGCCGAAGCGAATGAATCCGCGTCAAAACAAGAAGAACTTTTTCCTTCCGCAAAGCCCGAAACAGAAAAACTGGAGCTGTTCACATTCACGCCGGCGTTCATCAACGCAAGATACGCTTTTCCTTTTGCGCTCTCCGCGCCGTCTTTGATTCCTTGAACTGTGTTTTTGCCCGAAACAATGTTCGCCGAAAGATAAATGCGTTTTCCTTCCACGCCGTTCGCTTTGAAGCCGACAACTTCAATAACGCGGTTGAATCCTACAGGAATGTTTTCGATTTCGACAGTTCCTTTTCCGCCGGAAACCTGAACATTCTCTTCTGAAATGCAGGAATCCTTTCCGTAGTGAACATTTACTGTCGCCTTTGAAATCTCCGAAGCATCAAGAAATCTCGCCTGAGCCGCCGGACTTTCGCCGAACTGAATTTCAATGCAACCTGTCTTTCCCTCCGATTCTGAATCGCAAGGCTGTGAAAGCTCTTTCAGTTCCGAACTGCACGAAGAAAGCAAAAGCCCCAACGCCGCGGCAAAAACCGCACACATTCTTTTTTTCATTTTTCATCCTCTTTATTTTTTTATATTATTTTTCGCTATTAATATTTAATAATCGTTACCGCCGTTCCCTCGCATTGTACTGAAGACGGGCTTGCCCCGTTTATGTCAAAAATCGTGGTTCCGCTTACAGGGCTTGAAATATTGTTTCCAGGATTCACAACAACGCAGAGTTTTGTTCCGTCCGTGTCCTGGACTTTGTAAACCACAGCGTTTCCGCTTGTTTCAGTTGTTCCGACGCCGTTCCTGTTCCTGAATCCGTCATGCGCCTTTCGCAACGCAATAAGCTCTGAATGATAATCCGAGACAGATTTGTTTGCGGCTTTAAGCGACCAGTCGATAGAGTTTGTCGCGATTCCAGCCATATAGCTGTTGTGGCTCATCGCCGAACCTGCGCCTTTTTCTTTTGTGCGAAGGAATTCGTCGCCAGCGTGGATAAACGGAATTCCCTGCGAAACCAGAAGAATTCCGTGTCCGAACTTGACTATTCTTGCGCCGTAGCTTAATTTTTCGCTTCCTGCAGCCTTGATTTTGTCCCAGTAGCATAGATTGTCGTGCGCAAACATATAGTTGATTGACTGGTCAGGAGTCGCTGTAAAGAACCGTGTCCAAGTTCCAGAAGTGTCTGAACAGTTTGATTTGTCAAGCGAAGTTCCAGAGCCTTTCAATCCGACAGCAATGTTCGCGGCGTATGCTGTTCCGTCATCTTCGTTCTCATTAAAAATATAACCCATAGCCGCACTATCGTTCGCACCTTTAAGGCTCTGCCGGAATTTTCCATTGAAAACGCCTACGTGCGCGTTCGACAAACTTGAAACCGCGCTCATTCTGATTTTCGAGCCTTCTTCAGAATCAGTCGCATATCCGTTCCAAGGCTCTCCGTACATAAGAAGATTTCGTTCCGGGAATTTTGTGTTGTTCAGATATTCGCCCCACTCTTTCA
The DNA here is from genome assembly GCA_964606655.1 of uncultured Treponema sp. Taxonomy (GTDB): domain Bacteria; phylum Spirochaetota; class Spirochaetia; order Treponematales; family Treponemataceae; genus Treponema_D. The sequence goes on along the minus strand of CAZSHF010000006.1, from coordinate 34,569 downwards.
CTGCCGAAGTGTGGTAAATTCCAATCAGGTCAAACCGGAATCCGTCGATGTTGTATTCGTCCGCCCAGTATTCAAGAGAATCGCGGATCATTCTGCTGACCATTGAAACGCCTGTGTTCGTGCTGTTTCCGCAGCCGGACAAATCTGTTGAAGTGTAATACTTTCCTGAAATTCCAGAGAAAATCTCTTTTGAAAAAGTGTGATTGTAGACAACGTCCATAATCACGCGGATTCCGTTTTTGTGGAATTCGTTTATCATTTCTTTAACTTCACGGATTCGCTCCACATAATCTCCCGGGCAAGTTGAATATCTGTCTTCAGGAACATTGTAGTTCACAGGGTCGTAGCCCCAGTTGTAAATGTCGTTCAAAGTCGTGTTGTGTTTTGTCGCAAAGTCGTACATCGGCAAAAGCTGAACGTGAGTGACTCCAAGTTCCTTCAAATGGTCAAGCCCAGTTTTTACAGTCGTCGAGCCGCTTGAATAAGTCGTTCCGCTTTCAACCATTCCAGGGAATTTTCCTTTGTTTTCTGAGCTTCCGTTCCAGGTTGAATCCGAAGTGAAATCTCCTACATGAACTTCATATACAATCGCGTCGCAGCGGTTTTCAAGAACAGGTCGTTCCGCCCATCCGTTCAAAGGTTCGGTTTCGTCCATATTCATAACGATGTTCACAGTCGGACCAAGATAACTTGTATAGCCAAAGCCGTTTTCTGTTCCGCTGGATTGAGTTCCGCTTTTCTGCTGGTTTCCGTCATACTTAATCATCTTTCCGTAAGGGTCGCGGACAGCAACGCCTCCGACATAGAACTGGTATTCCGCCAAGTTGCAGTCGCCGGAAACTGTAACGCCGTAAATGTTAGACGAATCAGGATAACCGCCGTCAACTGAAAAACCTTTCGCGCAAACATAGTCTGTAAAATCTGATTCGCCCTGCTTTTTTACCGCGACTTTCACATTGCTGGAGTCAGGCGACCAGATGCTGAACGATGTCTGGCTTTGCGTGTAATATGCGCCGAGCCTTGTCGGAGTCAAAGACGCTTCGATTTTTGAATATGTCGCTTTTTTTGAAGAAGAAACAACGCCGTCAGTTCCGTAAGCGCGAAGTGTTATTGAGCTGCCGGAAGAAATGTCGCTTCCCAAGGACAAAGTCACGCTTTCGTCAAAAGAAATGCGACTTGAAGAAGAGCTAGGATCTGTTCCGTCTGTCGTGTAGTAGGACGAATTGCAGTTTTCCGCTGTGATTTTTACAGAAACCGAAGAAGTGAATGTTGTTCCGCTTGCGACGGAGAACGAGATTTTCGGGTCAACTGATTCGGAAGAGATTGTCGCCGAAAGAGTTCCGCCGGAATATGAGCCTGAAAGTGTTGAAAGCCATTCGCCAGAACCTTTGTCCCAAGTTGAATCATCATATTTGTATGTATCAGAATCAGAAGGAATTGTTAAATCTGCTGTTTGATTCCATTTGCTAGCCCAAGAATTTTCTGCTGTTGAAGGATTCATTCTGCAGAAAATCACCGTTGTGTAACTTGTAGAAGGTTTTGAACAAACGTAATATCCAGTCGTTGAATCAAGCGTCATATCAACCCATTCGTTTGTGTCGCCTACAAAGAAGTAAGCAGCATAACGAGGTGAAGCCTGGCTCCAGTTTGTACCTGATGTTGTAAAATACAGCTTGTCAATCGTTCCGCCGCTCGCCTTTACTGTAATCGTCTGCTTCGCGCCAGTTTTTGAAACATCGCCGTAAGTGTAAGCCGCGCTCACAACAGCCGTTCCGGAAGCCTTCAAAGTCACCTTTCCGCCCGAAACAGTCGCGACGCTTTCATCAGAACTTGTCCAAGCCACATTGCTTGTAACGTCCGCATTTGTTCCGTCGGAATAATACGCGGTCGCACAAAAACAAGGTTCGCTTTCAGAAGAACCGTCCGCCTCGCTTACAGAAAGACGGAGCAAAGTTTTTTCCGTGTTCAGAATATACGCAGAAGAATCCTGCAAAGTTCCGCTTCCCTTTGCAAAGTCACTTACAAAAAGCGGAAGATTTATGTTCGTCGCGTCAACTTCAGGAATCGCGTTGTCAATCGTTTTCATCACTGAATCAGTGAACGAAGAAATGTCAACACCGTCTTCCAGAAGCGCGTTGTAGACATAACCTTTCCGGCTTGTCGTCCAGCTGATTTCATCGATTGTGTTCAAGCCAGAATTAATATCGACAACCGCGCGAAGTACCGCTCCGCTTACCGCAGATGCCGCATCAGAATCAGAATATCCTTGGACTGTGACAATCCTGTTTTTGCCGACAGGAATATTCTTTACTTCAGCAGAGCCTTTTCCGTCCGAAACAGAAATAACCGCGTCTGCGCTGACCGAAGCCATCTGGTAGCCCGAAACAGTTATACGCGCGGTTTTTATTCCGCCGACATTCAAAGAACGCGAAAGCGACTTTTCAGAATCCGAAGTCCAGACCAAAGTTCCGTATTCAGCATTTTCATCGGAGGACAAAGCGGATTTGTCTTCCAAAAAATTCACACAGCCTGCAAAAGCGAACAAAGCCGCAAGCACACTAAATAAAGCAAAAAACCTTTTCATTTTGTCCTCCAAATTGATATTTGGTCATTTCGAGAGCCTCAATGACCAAGCACGCCCGCAATTCCTAATTCCTATTTCTCAAGAACGTAAACCGCGCTTAACGCCGGAACTGTTACTGTTCCGCTGTATGTTGTGCCAGTCAGCAAGTCAGTTCCGCTTGCACTGAATGTTTTGGACGATGACGAACTGTAATTGAAAGCGATATAAATCGTTTCTCCGCCGCCGGTCTTTTTGGCAACGTAAAAGTCGCTTTCGCCTGTAATCTGAGTGTTAGTTCCGCTCCACAAAGCCTCGTGCTCCGCGCGCGCTGAAAGACATTTCTGCGTCCAGTCGTGAACTTTCTGTTCCCTTGTGCTGAATCCAGAGATTTTTCCGCTTGAACGGGCGACATTGTCTTCTCCCCAGCCGCTTGAAGTTGTCGCGTTGTGATCTGCAATCTCGTCGCCGTAGTAAATTGTAATCGGCCCTGAATACGCCGCCCGCGCCGCAAGAAGAACCATATTCCGCTTTGCGTAGTTGTCGCTTTCAAATCCGTCGTTGTGCTTTTTATTTATCAAATCGCCGATTCTGAACAAATCGTGGTTTGAAAGCATAAAGTTCGGATAGTAAGTTTCGTAAGAGCCGTCGTCCTCTTTGCAGGAATAGCCTTTTTCAGAATAAGTCTTGTAAAGATAACTTAAACCGGTCGTGATGTTTCCTGTCGAAGTTCCTTTGTATTCCTGGGCAAATCCCTGAACAACCTTGTAATACGCAGGAAAGTCAAAACATGAATTAAGTCCGTAGCCACTGGAATTTCCTGGTTTTACAGTTCCGTTCTGAATAACAGAAGCATCTCCGTTCCAGTGCTCGCCGACCATATAGCCAAGTGTTCCCCAGTCAACGCCTTTTGTTCCGTTTGAAGCAGCAGCCTCTTCCACAGTTTTTCTGATGTCGTACCAGTAATTGTGTCCGCCTGTGTTGCAGTTGTCAGAAGTTGTTCCATAAGCATGCTTGCCAAAAGCCAGCTGATAGCACTGGTCAAAACGCCAGCCGTCAATCTTGTGTTCAGTAATCCAGTAGCGCGCGACATCGGAATAATATTTCAATGAATTGGAATTGTTCGCGTAGTCAACAGGATTGCTTGTGTCCGGCGTGATTCCAGGATTTTTTATTCCGTTCCTAGCTGGAGAAGAGGCGACACTGCCTTTGTTATGTCCGAAAACTCCGTCAAGAATCACAGCGATTCCGTTGTCGTGGCAAAGCTCAACTAACTCGTCAAATTTATCCATCGTTCCGAATCTAGGGTCGATATTGAAATAATCGTAGGCAAAATAGCCTGTCGCATCCTGTTTGCTGTCTCCGTTTGAATTGAACACAGGTGTCATCCAAAGCGCGTTGCATCCGAGCTCTTTGATATACGGAACTGCGTTTATGATTCCCTGCAGGTCGCCGCCTTTTGTGTGTCCGTCCGGTCCCCACATCTGCGTATATCCGATTGAAGGGTCGCCGTCCTGAAAACTTGCGACCATGACCTGATAGATAATAAGTTCGTTCGGGTCAGAGACAATCGTGCCCGCAGCTCTTTCTTTTACAGAAATCGTTTTTGAAGCGGTTTCTGTTCCGGCAATGTTTGTCGCGGTCACAGAAAGCGTCAAAGTTCCGCTGGAAGCTGTGAACTCGTCCACACTGAACGTGTTTGAACCGTTCGACAAGATTTTTGTGCTGACGGCTGAGGTACTTGAAATCTCCGCGCTCGCGCTTGTCAAATCAGTGTCGCTTGAAATTATGATTGTGAATTTTCCGCCAAGATAAACTGTTGCGCCAGGAAGAGTAATCACCGGCTTTGTCGGAACAAGCGAAACTGATTCCGCGCCGCTTTTGGTAATACGGTATGTTCCTTTTTTAGTAAGAACCATATCGCTTCCGTACAGTTTGTTTTTGCTGGAATTTGTAATCAGAACGCTTACGGCAGAAACGCCTTTGAACTCATAGTAATAGTCATCGCCGCTTTCTTTCATCGCGGTTCCCGGCCAAACTGTGCCAGGGTAATTTTCGCTGTCCGAACAGCTCCAGTAATGAATCAGCGGATAGTTCAGGTTTTTCGCGACAAGGACTTTTATTCCGTCAAACGCCGCTTCAGCCGCGACTGAAACGCTTGCAGTTCCGCCGCTTGTGACAGTAACAGTTCCGCTTGCAAGAACCACACCGTTTTTTACAGCGTAGACTTTCCACGTTCCCGGGGCGACATTGTTTATCGTCAGGTTTTCTGAGCCAGAAGCCAAAGAAGAAGATATTTCAGAGGAAGGGTCACAAACCTGAATTTTCGCGCCTGAACAGTTTTCCGCGGAAACAGAAACGCTTCCGCTTTTCATAATATACGAATCCGCTTCTTTAAGCGAACCTGATTTCCAGTCAGATGCGATTTTAGACGCGTCAATAAGGCTTGCGTGAACGGAAGACGAAACAGCGTTTCCGATTTTTTCAACGTCGCTTGCAGAAAAAAGGCTTGTGTTCGTTCCGCCTGAAATCAAAGCGTTGTAAACGCAGCCGACTCTTGAAGTTTCCCAAGTCGCATAAACAGAATTTCCTGGACCTGACGCTATGTCGGTCTTTGCATAAAGGACAATTCCGTCGATTTTTGAGCCGGCCTTAGAATCGCTGAACGCCTGGACTTTCACGCAGACATTGTTTGAGACAGGAATGTCTTCGATAAGAATTCCGCTTCCTTTTCCGCCGGAAACGCTTACAGTCCCGGAAGATTTTTCAAACACGCTTCCTTCCGAATCAAATCCTGAAACAGTGACGACTGCGGATTTTATGTCGTCCGCAAAAACCGCGCGGCTGGAAGAACTTTCAGAAGAAAGTTCAGAAACGCAAACCCTAAGCGAGCCGAACTCGCCGCTTAAACCATCAATCGAATCCTTGCAGCCGAATGTCACAAAAAGACAGAAAACGCCAAAAGCAAGAACTATGTTTTTAAAAAGACTTTTCATATTCCACCTTATTTTTTAGTCCTCTTGAAGCACTTTGTTTTCCCGGCAAAATGCTTTTTTCTGAACGCTCAATGTTCCCATTCATTGAACGCTCGGAAAACACGGTGGTTACTCCGCTACGCTCCGTTCTAAAGCGGGCGAGTGCCTCAGCCACCACATACTGGAATGACAAGGTCATTGAGGGCCTCGAAATGACCGCTTAACAATGACGGTGGTTTCGATGAACTCAACCACCGCGACTTTAAACTCAATCACCGATGACTCAGGTAATTAACCCTAAATTCGGTGATTGAGTGTTTCGACGTGGCTCAACAACCACCTGCCGAAACCGCCTGAACATTGTCTTGGTGGTTTCGAGAGTCTCAACCACCAAGATGTAAGTCTAACTAGAACGTAACTCCGTAGTCCGAAGGATTTCTGTCCGAAACAAGAACCGGCTGGCTTTGCGAGCCTCCGCTGAACGAAACGCTTCCGCCGCTTACAGTCGCGCTTGTTCCGTCGTACCAGTTGTAAACTGTTGTTCCGTCTGAATACGGAACGCTTACAGTGCCCGAGGTTATGCTGATTACAACCTGATTGTCACCGTAAGTGCGGGTGTTTCCGCTGATTGAACCGGCGCCTACAGCAGGATTGTATTTTCGGAATGTTCCGACTTTTCCCCAGTGAACCGCTGTTTCTCCAGTGGATGCAGACCAGTTGAAATCAGAACGAGTTCCCTGGTCAGAATCACTTCCTGTGTCTCCAAACGAACGGCTTGTTTCATCACCGTAGTAAATCTGAATCGGGCCCGGCATAAGGACAAACTTAGTTCCCAGAGATTTCTGGTCAGACCAGCGTCCTAAGCCTGTATCGTGGCTTGAAATATACAAAAGACCTTTTCTATTTGATGTGCGGTTTTCCCATTCAGGAAGCGTCGGAGAATATGTTCCCTTTCCAGAACCGCTGCAGACACTAAAATCAATCATTGTGTCAAAACCATTGCTGAACCAGGAAGAATCCCCGCCATAATTCCAAGGATTACATTCTCCTGTCATCCAGAAATCCTCATCCCAGTCTTTCGCGTATTCATCCGCGCGGCTAGAATTTCTCCAGTCTGCAAGGGCTGTTTTACAAAGGTTCTTAAGTTCGCCCCAACGGTACTGGTCCACGTGCTTTGCCGTGTCGCACCGGAACCCGTCGATTCCGAATTCCTCGACCCAAGCAGCAAGCCATTTTTCAATCCAGACAACAGGCGCATTTGTCGCGCTTGTAGAACGAAGTGATTTTGCGGCAGGAACAATCCAGCTGTCGTATCCGCTTGTTTCTTTTGACCATTTTGTCTGCAAAATAGGAGCGACTGTCTGCGCGGCTGTAGATTCTGTTTTCACATCAGGCAAATTGCTTAAGCATCCTGTCAAATCATCGCCACCGCCAGCTGTATATCCCGGAACTCCTGCACGAACCCAGGAAGAACCCCACCATTTAGCCCAGCCATCGTTATGACCTGAATAATCTATTTTGTCATGGTGAGAATGGTATGTAGAACCGTCCGAACCGATTTTAAATCCCATGTCTGTAGATTTACCGCCAGAGAAAGAACCTGTGAAAATATCAAGGCTGTAATCCTGACAATCCTGCAATGTAAGATAACCTGTATGGTTCATTACAACATCCATGACAACACGGATTCCGCGTTTATGCGATTCTGTGACAAATGTTCGGAACTCTTCGACAGTTCCCATGTTTTTGTCCATCATTGTGTAGTCAAGCGGATAATATCCGTGGTAAGCGTAATGCGCAAAATCTCCGGAAGAACCGCCGCCGCACCAGCCGTGAGCCTGTTCGTAAGGCGCGGTTATCCAGATTGCGTTCACGCCAAGCTTATCAAGATAGTCAAGTTTTTCTGTAAGGCCTTTTATGTCTCCGCCGTGGAACGTCCCGATTGTCTTTCCTAAATCATCTGTAGACATTCGTCCGTAACTGTTGTTGTTTGAAGAATCTCCGTCATAAAATCTGTCTTGAATAACAAAATAAACGTTCGCGTTGTCCCAAGTGAATGTGTCCGCGACCGCGACTTTTTGGACAGTAGTAAGGCTTGCAGTCGCAGTATAATTGCCTTCGCTGTTTGTCGCGCTTGCAGAAACATTTATCGTTTTATCCGCTTCTGTGATTCCAAGGTCAGAAACTTTGATTGAAAGTTTTCCGCCTGAAAAATCTGAAAGCGAATATGTCCTGGAGACCGCTCCGCTTAACGTAACAGAAGCCGATGTAACCGCAGCATTGTTTTCCGCATACGAAACAGTGATTGTTCCGCTTGTGCTTACAGTTCCACTTGAAGGAGCAATAGTTACTGTCGGAGGGAGTGGATCTGACACAACTTCGGAATCGATTGTCGCTGAAAGAGTTCCGCCTGAATATGAGCCAGAAAGCACAGAAAGCCATTCGCCAGAACCTTTGTCCCAAGTTGAATCATCATATTTGTATGTATCAGAATCAGAAGGAATTGTTAAATCTGCTGTTTGATTCCATTTGCTAGCCCAAGAATTTTCTGCTGTTGAAGGATTCATTCTGCAGAAAATCACCGTTGTGTAACTTGTAGAAGGTTTTGAACAAACGTAATATCCAGTCGTTGAATCAAGCGTCATATCAACCCATTCGTTTGTGTCGCCTACAAAGAAGTAAGCAGCATAACGAGGTGAAGCCTGGCTCCAGTTTGTACCTGATGTTGTAAAATACAGCTTGTCAATCGTTCCGCCGCTCGCCTTTACTGTAATCGTCTGCTTCGCGCCAGTTTTTGAAACATCGCCGTAAGTGTAAGCCGCGCTCACAACAGCCGTTCCGGAAGCCTTCAAAGTCACCTTTCCGCCCGAAACAGTCGCGACGCTTTCATCAGAACTTGTCCAAGCCACATTGCTTGTAACGTCCGCATTTGTTCCGTCTGAATAATACGCGGTCGCGGTAAATGCAGGAGAACTTTCAGACGAACCTTGAGATTCCGCGACAGCAAGACGCTTCAAGGTTTTTCCGCTTTCCAGAATATACGCGGAAGAATCCTGCAAAGTTCCGCTTCCCTTTGCAAAGTCGCTTACAAAAAGCGGAAGATTTATGTTCGTCGCGTCAACTTCAGGAATCGCTTTGCCAATCGTTTTCATCACTGAATCAGTGAACGAAGAAATGTCAACTCCGTCTTCCAGAAGCGCGTTGTAGACATAACCTTTCCGGCTTGTCGTCCAGCTGATTTCGCTGAGCGTGTTCAGTCCGGAATTAATATCGACAACCGCGCGAAGCACCGCTCCGCTTACCGCGGAAGCCGCCCCGGAATCAGAATATCCCTGGACTGTGACAATCCTGTTTCTTCCGACAGGAATTTTTGAGACCAGGACAGAACCTTTTCCGCCTGAAACCGAAGTTTTCTCGGAAGAAACAGAAGTCATTCCGTAGCCCGAAACAGTCGCTACCGCAGTCTTAACGCTTTCGACAGACAATGCGCGCATTGGATTTGAAGATGAAAAATCAGAACAGTCCGAAGACGATGCGCCGCCGATTACAAGCGAGCCGTATTCAGTTTCGTCTGCTCTGCCTTCAAGAACATTTCCGCATCCTGTGAACGCGAACGCTCCCAAAAGCGCAAAGACCGAAGCCAGCCTTAAAATAATTTTATTAAAATCCATTCTTTTTTCCTCAAAGACATTGAATCAAAACATCAGTTGAAGTCAAATCCGATGTTTCCGCTTCCCGGCTCAGAAACAGTTGTCTTCACATAGCACGAGACAGAATACCCGTCTTTAGTTGCGCCTGTCGCTTTTGATTTTGCTTTGACATGGCAGAAATAAGTTCCTTCCTCGTCAGCCTTGAACGAAGCAGCTGTTTCTCCGTCAAGCTTTATATCCGCCGAACTCTGATCGTCCGCCATTTTGTACCATTGGTAAGTGAAATCGCACGGAACTTCAGAAGTTACGGAAACAGTCAAAGTCGAGCCGACAACCGCCTCGTTTGAAATTCCACTGATAGAAATCGTGATAGCGGATTCTTCAACAGCCGCTGTTTTTGAAGTGATTTTTCCTGACTGGTTTTCCCCGTTTACGTTCCAGAGCTCCACATAGTATTCGCCGAACGAATCAGGTGTTCTGGAAGTCGTGATTTCTGTTTCGCCTGTCTCTTCTGTTCCGACTTTTTCTCCGTCTTTGTACCACTGGGCATGAATCACGCCGGATTCGACAGAAGCCTTTACAGTGAGCGAAGCCGCCTTTGAAATTTCAGAGACTTTCTGGCTTTCAATATCAGAAGAAATGACCGGAGTTTTTGCGTTAGGATTTTCAAACACAATTTTAGCCTCGTCAGATTTCTCAGATTTAGAAGAATCGCTTGAATTTGAAACTACAACATAATAAGTTCCGGTTTCTGTCGGTGTATAAGTTGAAGAAGTCGCGCCGTCAATCTTTACGCCGTTTTTGTACCACTGGTAAGAGACGCTTCCGCTTTCTATTGTCGCTGTCACAGAAAGCGCGGCGGCAGTTTCGCCTTGATTGTAATTCGCTCCGACCGGCTGGACTGTGATTTTCGGAACAGGAACATAATTTCCGCCTACAGTTATTGTGAACGAAATTTTCACACAGTCATCAAGTTTTGCGCCGGCTTTGTGATGGACGTACAATGAGTAAACACATTTCTTTCCTGAAGTTGTGTCCGCGCCTGAAACCTGGACATCCCAGCGGGTTCTTGTATAGTTTGGTGAAAGAGAACAGGCGACATCCTCTTCTCCAGTCGTTTCGTTATCAAGCGCGATGACTTTAAGGCTGTCCTTGTAAAAGTCAAAAGCATCGCTTTTCAGCTGAAGCTTTACAGATTTTCCTTCTTCGTAGGTGAATTCCGGTCCGTTGCTTAAATAAACTGAAAATTCAGGATCGCCAGAAGGTGTCGTTTCAGTTTTGCATGAAAAAGAAATTGCGATTACAAGCGCAACCGCCGCCGACATTAATAAAATAGACAATTTTTTCATAGTCTCCTCCATTATTTTTATGAAAAATAATTTAAATAAACTTGGCTTTCCCCTGGCCAAGATTTGCACAAAATTGTTTTCAATCCTCTGTCCGAACGTTTCTTGCTTTTTTTAATCAGATGTTTGAATCAATCCATTCCATTCTCCTTATCAAGAAATTGTCAAAAAAATCTATTTCGCTTTTATAAGTCTTCCGTTCCTCATAGCCGGAAGGACATCTGTACGCTCCTTTTCCAAGAATATCCCAGCGGATAAAATTCAATGCCGCGTCGTTTTCAATCAGCGCGATTTCCTTGGAAAATGTTCCCTGCCTTGAAAAATATTCCTGAACTTCAGGCCTGATTTTTATCCAGCGGGCGGAAAGCTCTGATTTGAATCCGCTGTCCGAAAAAAGCCGCAAAAACCAAGGTTCGACAGTCTTTCCGTTTTTGTCTTTCCAGGTTGAAATTGTCTTCCAGCCTTCCGCGTTTTCGTCTGCGCTGTTGTTTCCGAATCCCAAGTCAAAATCCCAGATCGGGCCGAAATGAAATTTCTTTGTCTCCGGCCTAAAATACATATAACAGCTTGAATAGAGGTTTGAGTCTGTGTTTTTTGAAAGCTCTTCTATAAGAATCCAGTCGTAAAGCGAATCTGAATCAAAATAGTTTTTCCAGTGGTTTTCAGATTCCGCATTTGAAAAATCTTCTGAATAAAGCGCGTTTTCCGCCTCCTGGATTTTCAAGGCGATTTTTTCTTTTAAAGAAGCGGAAATGTCCGCGCAAAAATCATCCAAATCGGCGCCGTCTGGCTCTTTCAAAGACCAGACCAGTCCGCGTTCTGTCGTGACATTGAAATTTTCGTCTTCGCGCGCGTTCGCTTCAAGCAGAAATCCGTAGTTTTCAAAATCATCTGGATCAGCGCAGGCCTCAAGGCTCGGAATATTTATCCGGTTTTCTGCGATTCTATTTGTTTCCGCCGCTGTGTAAACGCCCTGATAAATTCCGTTCACAAAAAGATTCACTGGTTCTGTGTCCGCCGTCCATTCAAGACCGGAAAAAACTTCTCTTCCAAGCCTGTACGTCGTCGCGTTGCGGAGCAAAGTCCTGTCAAAATAATTTGAGACAAGCGCGAATGATTTTGATTCTTTCATTCCTAAAAACGCCTGTTTCCGGGCGAATTTCAGCGTGTATGATTTTTTAGGAGAACTTGTCCAGCTTGAATTTCCGCGTCCTTTCACAGTACAGGCCGCGTCCTCGATTTCGTTTTCAGAATTTTTCACAGAACAGAACGCAGAAATCTTTTTCTTGTCTTTCAGGTTCTGAAAATCGTTTTCGCTTTTCAGTTCAAAATCAAGGAAAACAGCAGGAAGCGAAATTTTCTTTGCGGAAACGGAGACGCAATTGCTTTCAGTTCCGCTTTTGTCGACCGCGAAAACATCAAAGTCTTTCAATCCTGAAGAAAATTCTGAATCCGAAAGGACGCACGAATAATATTTTCCGTAACGGCGGCTTCCGTCTATTTCCAAAACCGCCTCGTCGCTTATCTCTTCGTAGACAAGGCTTGATTTCATCTGTGAAATTTCAGAGGAGGGAATCTTTTTTCCTTCGCAGTAAACGGCGACATTTTCAATCTCATCTGAAATTTCAGAATTCCTGAACGCCCAGCTGAAATGGACTTCGCCGTCAAAAAGAACTGCGGTTATATTGTCAAATTCCGCCACGAACTTCCGGGGAACAACAGAAAACTCTTTTTCGATTTCGCTTCCGTCGCTTAAAACCGCCTCAAAAAAGATTTTATATTCAGCTCCGTTTTCTAAATCCGGAATCAGAAATCCCGTTCCTTCTGCGCTTTCAAAAACGGTTTTCTTTTCAGAACCAGAGCCTTCCTGTTTTCTTAAGCAGATTTCAAGGCTTTCAAAAGACACGTTTTTCGGAAGATTCCAGCATACATAGCAAGAGCCGTCTCTTCCAGACGCAAAAACAGAAATTTCATTTTCGCCGGATTTTTCAAGCGTTTTTCCATCAGGCTCGCCGTCCACGCGGGAATCATAGCTCTGGCTGCAGGAAACGCACAAAGCGGAAAGAAGAGAGAAAAACAGAACCAGAGGCAGAGTGAACATAAAAGGCATTTTACTCATTTTCAATTCTCCGCCTTGAGCTTTTGAACCGCGCTTTCCAAATCAGAAAGCGAAACAATTCCGGAATCGGCAAAATGATTTTTCAAAGCGTTCTCCAGGTCAGAAACTTCTTCGATATTTTCCGCGCCGAGCATATTCTCAAGCGAGTACTTCAGAATCCGCCAGTCGCGGAATTCTGAAATCCGCATTTCATTTGATTTTTCGTAGTCGGCTTTGATTTCCTGCCATGTCGCGCCTGAAAGCCCTGCGAAAACCGCGCAGAAAACTCCAGTGCGGTCAACTCCGATTTCGCAGTGAATCTGGAACGGACCTTCGTGCGTGTTTATGAAATCGCAGACCTGTTTTATCCATTGCGTGAAAATTTCAGAATCCGAATTGTAGTAAACCTGTTTTGCGCTAGGAACCATTCCGTTCGCTGAAAGATCAGAATCTGTGTCGCCGACATAAAGGACATTTCCGCTTTCAATTATTGTCCTGTAATACTCAGGAATTGTGACTGTATAGGAAGTTCCTTCCGTGCTTCCGACTTTGTCCGCGACTGTATAAGACTGGCCTTCTTTGTAAGTCCTGTTGTCGCAAAGATTTATATCGCTTCTGATTCCTTTTAGAACCGCAAATTTCTGCACAAGCGAAAGCCTTTCCTGTTCAAGCGGACTGTTTTCGTGCGTCGGATAGAACGGATGATACGAGCGGAAAAGATTTTCTGTTCCCGGAACTTTCCTGAAGTTAGAAACCGCGCTTTTTCCTTCTTCACTTGTCAAATCAAACTCTGAGGATTCCGCGATGCCCAGGGCGGGCGCGCTGTTTTCAAGGACGCATGAACGGCGTTCCTCGCTGTCAGATTCAAAAAAGACAACAAGTTTTTCGTCGCCCGAAAAATCGCCTGAATAGCCGAACACATAATCGAAATCCACAGAAGAAGGCAAGGAAACGAGTTTTCCGTTCTTGTAAAACCTGTATTCCGGCTGGCCTGAAAATCCCGGACGCATGATTTTTTCCTGAGGAAGAGTCACAGAATGCCACTTGTAAAGAGAATCCCAGAAAAGGGTGAACTCATCTTCGTTCTCTGTCCATTTTTTTGTGTTTCCGTTCCAGACTTGCGTGAAAGAGCCTCGGACTGTGATTCTGTCAGATTCGCTTACAGAAGCCCAGATGTCCGGCGAACAGACAAAAGTTATCGTGTTCTCGTCTGTGTTTTCGATAAAACATTTCCTTTTGTTTTTGTCGGAATCGAGCGGTTCTGTTGAAGAACGGTAAACTTTCACTGAATATTCGTCTTTGTTTGTTCCGTCTTTTGCTGTGACAAAAATTTTGAACTGGACATATCCGCCGGGTTCAGAAATGCTCTGCGAAATCTGTGGCGAAACTTCCACGTCCGCGCCTGAATAGTTCGGAACAACATCAAGCGTCACGGAAGAAATATCGTAAGGAACTGTGTAGCTCATCCGTTTTGAAACAGAAACAGACGCGCCGTTCACTTTGACAGAAGAAAGCGTTGTGTCGTCCTCGGAAGGCTCCATCTTTATTTCCGAATAAATTCTGTCAGAAAGAATGTCTCCGTGGTCAACATAATCCCAGTTTCCTGTCGCTCCGTTCCATGAGGAAGGCTTGAACGTGTTGTTCTCAAGCCCTACGCTTTTTGATTTTCCGCGTTCGCTTAAAACAAGGTCGCCGCCTGTCTGTCCGTTTTTGCTCCAGCCGGTTCTGTTCCAAGGCTCGCCGGCGGATTCCCCGCAGATTGAATTCCAGTCGCCTGAATCTGAAGCAAGGCTTTTTCCGCGGACAATCACCATTTTCTCCGCTCCGTCCGGAAGCTCAAGGACCATATATTTTGAATCAAACTTTTCAAATTGAAGCCAGCGCGCAGAAAGCGCATCGCCCCAGACCCAAGCCGCGACAACCGCTTTGTCTTTTGAATAGTTCACGCTTCCTGAATTGTCAAGATAAATTCTGTTTCCGCTCGCCTTTTCCTTGATCACAGTGAAATTCGCTTTCGGGCTTACGCGCCTTATTCCGCCTTCAGAATATTCCGCGCACAAGGACGCTTTTCCTTCGGACAGAAGATTTGCTTTTCCGTATTCCAAAGCCAGGACCGAAGAATCGGACGAAATCCACTGGACAGAATCGGTTACATCTTTTTCCGAATTGTCTGAATAAAACGCAGTCGCCTTGAATACAGGATTTTCTTCCGATGAATTTTCCGTCTCCTGAATCCTTACGCGGACAAGATAAACCGCAAGCGGAAAAATATAGTCTTCCTTTGTTTTTCCTTCAAAAATGTTTCCGCCGGAAATCCTGTTCATGCCAGAGGCAAAATCCTGGACAATGCTTTCATAATCAAGACGGGAAATGTCGTTTCCTAAATCCAGAAGCGAAGGAATCACATTTTCAAGCGATGTTTTTTCTGATTCCGTCATCTGGCTGATTCTTATTCCGCTTTCAAAAAGAGCGTTGTACACATTTCCGCGGCACGAAGTCTCTTTTGAAATTAACTCGATTGTGTTTTCGCCCGGATTTATGTCCAGAACCGCGCGGACAATTCCGTCCTCAAGCGGATTTCCCTGAAAATCCAAAGCCTGGACAGAAACAATGCGGTTCTTTCCGACAGGAATTTTTTCTATAAAGACAGAGCCTGTTCCGTTCTCGACAGAACCGCACAAGACCGAAATACAAGGCGAAATGCCGTCGCCGGAAACAGAAACTTTCGCGGACTTTACAAGGGAAACATCAAGGCTTCTTGCGGAAGAAAAAACTCTTAAGTCTCCGTACTTCCCATCGTTCTGTCCGCCGCCCGCTGTCAGAAAATTTGAACAGCCGGTAAACAAAAAAGCGGACAAAGCGAGAACAGCCAAAGAGAACAATCCGAAAGACGTAAAGTTTTTTATTTTCCGCATACTTCAAGCCTCAAAAATCCAGCCACAAAAAAACGGAGTTACTTCAAATATGCGCCAGCCGTGCCGATTTTTCCGCTTACTTCACAGCCGTTAAGACTTGTGTTCACGTAAACACGCATATTTCCTTCGCCGATTGAATCTGTCGAAATCGAACCTCCTTCGCTTACAGAAACAGAATTTCCTGTAATCACTTCAACATAATCTCCAGCAGGAAGTCCGCTGAATGTCGCGTTGCCGTTTATCGCAACAAGAGCAAAACTGTCCACTTCGTTGTCTGTATAGCGTCGCTTGAACGCAATTGAACCTGAACAGTTCTCGGTTGAATACTGACCTTTTCGCAACGCTGGAACTGCACGCCGGATTTTGTTCAGGCGGATAATGTGCTGTGCCAAATCGTGATTAAGCGTTGTCTCGACAGTTCCGCTTGCTTTATATTCTCCAAAATCTGTCGCTGAAACGTCGCCTTCAAGGTAGTCGCCAAAATATGCACGACCGGATTTATCCAATGAAGTTCTGCTGTTCGCAGGATCAATCGGACAGCCTTTCATAAATTCAACTTCAGAACCGTAATAAATGCACGGAATTCCGCGGAAGGTAAAAATAAGATTCAACTTATCAGGCCAATATCCTGTAAAACGCTGGTTCTCAGGCGACTGGTCCGGCGCATAGTCATGTGAATCAACATAAACCACATTCCATGTGGCATCCCAAATATCGCTGTCGTAATCTTTTGCAGCAGAGAACGCATTATTGGTGTCTTTGAACTGCCAGTGCATTTTAAAGTCGATTGTGTTAAGTCCAGAAAAATATGTTGAATCAACAGAATGATATTTGTTTCCGTCAAGCAAAGCGTTGCATATTTTTGGCTGGATTTTTGAAAGTTCTGAAATCCATTTTTCATTAGAGTGGTCGTCCCAGAACTGATAAACAGGCGTGTTCTTTGTATTGATTTCCGCAACTGTCCATCCACTTGTAATGTCATAGCCTGATTCTGTGGTGTCTTTCCATGTATAAAATCCTGGAGAACCTTGCGCAATGTCATTGTCGCTCCATCTCTGATTCCACCTTGCGCAGACCTCGCCAGTCATAAAGAATTTTTCATTTCCATTCGCTTCTGCGGCAGTCTTGAAAGCAGGATTAAACACTCTATTGAAAATCAGACGGCTTATGTGTTTTGTTGTATCGATTCGGAAACCGTCAACTCCCATATTGATGTATTTTGTATAAGCGTCTATCAAATACTTCTGAACAGTCGGATTCTCTGTATTCAAATCAACACAGTCGCCAGCCATTGAACCCATCTGCATAGTTATATCTTTATATTCGCAGTTTCTTTCATGATGATATATAGAACCAGTGTCAACATTGTCATCTTTTAAGCAAGCAAGACGAACATCATATTCAGCTTTTGCAGCAATGGCATCTTCATAGCTTGAATATCCGTTTACCTTTTCAGCATTTTTCAGATTTTCAAAACTTTCATTTGCGACCATTGAAGCAGATTTTTTATATCCGTCGCTTGTATATGTTTCGCCTTTTGTAAACATCGGGTAAAGATTTTTTTCGCCCCAGTTGCCAGTATGATTCAGTACAATATCCTGTATGATTTTCATTCCTTTGTCGTGAACAGCGTCTATAAGTTCTTGATATGCCAAATCGCCTGAAATATCATCGCCCGACGCATCATAAACAGGAGTTCCAGAAGCATAGCGCGGGTCAACATGGCTAAAATCGAACGCATGATAACCGTGATAGTCAATTCCTGAAGCGTTTACAACTACAGGAGTAATCCAAATTGCGCTGAAGCCAAGCGCCTTAATATAGTCAAGTTTTTTAATAAGGCCTTTAAAATCACCTCGCCAAGAGCAGTCATCTCCAGAACCATAAGGAAGATATTCACCGCCCTCATCCCAGCAGTAAAGATTGTTTCCTGTGTCTCCGTCATAGAAACGTGTTGTCATCAAGAAATAGATTGTTTCGTCTCGGAAATCCCAGTTTTCAGAAGTTCCTTCTTTTACAGTTACAGTTTTACTTACACTTTCAGAACTTGCGCCGTCGTTGTCAGTAACTGTCAAACTGATTGTAACTGTAGTCACGCTAGAAGGCATTATCACTGTGACAGACTCGGAAGTCGATGTTCCATCAATAGTTGCTCCAGTAACAGTCCAATCATAGGAAGCGATTGTTCCTCCGTTCTGGTCGTAAGAACTGGATGCGTTATATGTCTTAGAAGAGCCAATCTTTGCTGTTGAACTTCCGCTGATTACCGCAACCGGCGGAAGATTTTTGTTATTTGTTGTAAGAGTAAGGGTCTTTTCTGAAGAAGAATTTCCTGCCGCGTCTTTTGCAACCGCTTTTACAGTATAAGAGCCGTTCTGAATCTTTGTTGTGTCCCAAGAATATGTCGCAGTTCCGCTTGTTCCTGCCATATTTCCGACACCAAGTTCAGTTCCGTCCGCAAGGCTGAACGTCACGTTTTTCAAATTTTTATCATCTGTCGCGGTCGCTGTCAAAATCACAGTTCCGGAAACCGTTCCTGTTTTGTCCGAACTAAAAGATGTCAAAACAGGCGCAACAGAATCTTCCGGATTGGACTCATACCATTTTCCGCTGTAATACCACCACTCGCCTTTTTCTGAACGGGAAAGGTTTTCTGTTTTTCCAGTCCAGTCGCCATCTCCAATGCCAGAAACATCTTTAAAAATTATGCTTGCAGACGCCGCAGAAATTTCATAATAATACCAGCCGTCGCCTTCGCTTTTCATTTCCTGGCAAGTCTTGTCCAGTGTTGAAGCTCCGGAATCCCAGATGTAGATGTATTTGTATTTGGCGTGAACCGTGATTCCGTCTGAAGAATCAAAAGGATTTTCTATTTTCAAATAAACATCGCCGGAAGCGGAAACAGGGCTTGGATTTTCACCTGATGAAGAACTTCCGTCATACCAGAATGTTCCGGCTTTTCCTGTGATTTCATTGTCAGACCAATTAAGTTTGAATTTTATCGTTTTTCCCGTAGCGACACTGGAGAAATCCTTCATAAACCAGCCGTCAGGATTTGCCATATAATCATTTGTCGCCGCTCGCATTTTGCTTCCAGAGCCTTCCCACGTTTCGCCAAGTTTTTCAGAAAGAGCAACGCCGCCATCTTCCCATGCCCAGATTGAAGGAGCGGACGAAGCCTTTACAAAAACAATTGTCTTTCCGCTTAAATCCGCCGAACCTGGTTTTTCAACCGTGACTGTGGAAGTTTTTCCTGAAATGACTTTCAAATCGCTTGCGCCTGCAAGAATGTTTTTTGAAGAGTCCAAAAGCTGAACCGACCAGACTCCAGGCGCGGAATCAGAAATCTGTGTTCCGTTTCCGACTTTTGTCTCAGGCGATGAAGGGTCAAGGATTTTTAAAAGATATGACGAATCTGAAGTTTTGTTCACGATTTTTACAGTTCCTGTCGCCACATAATAAGAAGTTTTATCGGAAAGCGAGCCGGAAATATAATCCGAAGCGATTTTTGCAGTATCAATCAAAGCCCAAGATTTTGAAGAGTCAATCGAAGCCTTGATTTTTTGTATTTCTGAACCGTCTATCTGCGAAAGGCTGTAATTTTTTGAAAGAAGCGAATTGAACACATTTCCAAGCGCGGTTGTGCTTTGGGTCACCGAACAGGAATTGTTTCCCTGGGAAATATCCGTGATGTTCCGGATAACCGCGCCGTTCACCGCGTTCTTGTCCTTGTCATATCCCTGAACCGAAACGATTCTGTTTTTTCCGACAGGAATATTTTTCACTGTAACAGAACCGCCTTTTCCGCCGGAAACCTGAACATAATCGGAAACACAAGACGAGCCGACTCCAGTTCCCGAAACCGAAACGACCGCATAGCAGACTCCGTTTTCGCTCAAGTCCAAAGCGCGAACCGGCGATGATGAATCAGATTGGGAAGAAACGACTTCAGAAGGAACGATTTCCAGAGAACCGAACATCTGATTTTCATCTGAACTGAAATCGGAAGAAGCCAGGAAATTTTTGCATCCTGAAAACAAAAAAGAAAGGTATGAGATGACCAGCAAGAAAGCAAAGCAAGATTTTTTCAACATTTTTTTTCCTCTGTTGCAAAACTTTTATGATAAACTAGTAATATCTTACGAGAGGAATTTTCATCTGTCAAATTTTATTTTTGATTTTTTTTGAAATTCTTGCAAATTCTTGCGGATTTTTGCATTGCCGCAAAGTTTTCTCATAACGCTACCCAAAATTTGACATCAAAAAAACAACGATTTATAATATTTACAGTTATCCGAAATATTTTTCTTCATCAAACCGCAAAACGAAAAATCATAAAACAAACGAGGCGAAACATGAATTCCGTAAAAAACTTTTCCGCAAAAGGCTTTTCCAAAAAACTTGCCATTCTCCAGGTTTCTTTGTCCGCATTGTCCGTGCTGTTCTTTTCAGCGTTTCTTTCAGGCTGCCCGAATCTCGAGAGCGCAAACAAATCAGTCGTCGCTGTAAATCTTCCGGCGGGGGGGGTAAGAAAAATCATAACAGCAGAAAGATTTCAAACAATTCCGAAAACCATGAAATCGGCGACATCCATTTATGGACTGTAAATCTTGTACGCCCGGAAGAACACGCGCCGCTTTACCTGACACAGAACGGAAAAAGCGGAGAAACTTGCGAATTTGAAATAGATGATGAGATTTCTTTAAAAATAGAAGTCTTCGGTCTTTCTGAACGCGGCGAGGTCTACGCTTCAGGCGAAAGCCAAAAATTCACAGCAAGACTTGGACAGACGACAGAAGTTCCTGTGAATGTAAAATGGAATTATCTAAGCGCGAAGACAGATTCAGAAGATTTGATTTCGGTTTCAGAAGCCGCGGACACAGATTTTTATTTTTCAGTCCGCGCAGAATACGGCGAAGACGAAACAGACCAGTTTTCATTTGAATGGTTTTCCTCAAAGACAGAATCAAGCGGAACAGGAGAACTTCCGCCGGACGCGGAACCAGCAGGAAAAGGAGAATCCGAATATATCAAGGCGGAGCAGAATTCAAATTCGCCTTCCGATGCGGATTCATACGATTATTACAGAAATGTTTTCAAGGGAACTTTTGACCGGGCTTTGGACACGCAGGTTTATTACTGCCTTGTGACAAGAAAATTCCCTTATTTCAACGCGCCCGAATCAAAAAAAATCTTGGGTCCTTTTGTAGTCACTTCGGCTTCCCTTCAGAGCATAAGCGCCGAATACAAATCGGTCCAAGGTTCAGACTACGACATTCTCCTGGGAGAAGAAATTTATTTAAGCGGCTTCAATATCACAGAAAAATTCAGCGACGGAAAGGAACGCCAGGTTCAAAATCCAACTGAAGATTATTTCTCGCTCGAATTCACAAGCGTTGAAAATGACGCCGCCGGCGGAAACACACTTTACAAAATCGGAAATGTTCCTGCAAAAATCACAAGCAAATCAAACCAGCAGATTCAGGCGGAAGCGAAAGTCCGTGTCGCCTGCGACTTTTCAGAAAATCTTTCAGGAATCGGCGGACGAAAGGCGGAGACAAAACTTGCCTCGGAAATTTACGCGTTCGACGGAGTCCATTCAAAAATCGGAGAAGCGGTGGCTTTGCCTAAAGAGAATTTTGTTTTTTACGCGGCGGACAGAACAGACGGAACATCAGAAGAAAGTTCATCTACGCGCAGTGAAATCAGCCTTTCATACGACTACACTTGGACTTCAAGCGGAGAAAACATTTTAGATGAATCAAAAGCAAACCAGATTTCCCTTGATATTTCTGACCTGAATCTTGCAAACACTTCAAGCCAGCCAAAAACCGAAAATCTCACGCAGACCGTAAAAATCAGCCTTTCTTCAAGCGACAGCGCGCAGACAAGCCGACAGGAGCTTCCTGAAGAAAAACAGGAAGAGGCGAAAAAATATCTTCTGAATCTTCCAGAATCGATTGAATCAGTCTATCCGGTTTTGATTTACAGCTGGAATGTCAGCATAAAAGACGGAAGCGGAAACGAAATCACAGACCTGGAAAATCTTTCCGCCGGAACAACATACACAGTTTCCGCAGAAAACGCCGCCTACACAGAAGAAAAGCTTCTGGAAATTCAGAAACTGATTTCTCTTTCAGAATCAACCGTTTCGTCTTCAGCAGGAAGCGGCTTTACAGAAAACGGAATGACATTCACAACGCCCAAGGCAAAGGCAAGCGCGCAGGACACAACAATTCTTGTAAAATTCACGAACGACGCGACAGGAACTGAAGGAATCACTTTGAAAAGACTGAATGTCCAGGTTCCTGCGGACACAAGCAGAACGCTCACTAAAATAGAGGCGAAATACAACGGCTCTGGATATGTCTTGGGAAACACTCAAAGCGGCGGAAGCGAAAGGCTTATGTCGCTTCCGGAAAATCTTCCGTCAAGCGATTTCACAATAACCGAATATTACGAAGATGTGGAAGGAAATGAAACCACGACGCAAATCACAGACGGAAACGGATATTCAGCTGAATGGAAAAACGGAGTGAATCAAAGAACTGCGATCGGGCAAGTTCCTGTTCTTATCACAAAAAACAACAGCAGCGTAAGTTGCGAATCAAATATAACTGTGAAATACAACATAGATGCTTACGGAATTGACATAGCCGACAAAAATCTTTCCGCCGAACAGAAAACCGACGGCACAACATATCCTTTAGGAGAAGAGATTCCTGCAAAGACCTGGCAAGTCTGGAGCAGTTCACAAAGCCAGGAAAAATCCGATTCGTTCACATACAGATGGCAGGATGTCAGCGACCAAGTGATTAGCGGAGAAACAAATGCGACTTACAACGCTCCTCTTTCATCAAGCGGAATGTCTTGTTACACAAGAACACATAATCTTGAGCCTTGCGACACCCAATATTATGATTCGACTGGAGAATCTTCAAAAAATAAGATTATTTATTGGCTAAATGTAACAGCGACTTCACTTGACGAAAGCGCAGCCAACTGGGATTCACTGAAAACCGCAATCGAAAAAATCGCATCAGGAAGAGGAACTGTCACTCTTACAGGAACTGATTACACAGCGACAACAATAAAATCAGGAGAAGGAACAATAACTGTATCTGGAAATGTTACAATCGTCACAAGTTCGGCGGCAACAATTTCACGAGGAAACGGCAATTATTATTTCACAGCTCCGTTCTTCACAGTTGAAAGCGGTGCGACATTGAAGTTTCAAGCGGATTCATCAAACACGCTTGTTCTGGACGGCGGATATTCATCACGTCCAAGCACGTCAAACCAGACACTTTCTTTGGTTGACTGCAAAGGCAATCTTGAAGTCAGCGAAAATGTGACATTCAAAAACAATCAGAATGATTCCGGCGACGGATACGGCGGAGCAATTTATGTCCACAAGGACACATCTTCATCCGCTGTCCCATCATTGAAATTCAACGGAAACATCGAAAGCTGCACAGCAAGCGATGGAGGCGCGATTTATGTTTCCGACTCCACAAACCAAATAAGCGTGATTCTTAACGGAGCGACAATCTCAGGCAACACAGCGAACGGAACAAGAAGCGGAACCGGCGGCGGAATTTATCTGAACAACGCAAATGCGGAATTCACGAATGTGAAATTCACAGGAAACAAAGCGAATTCCGATTCCTCAAACTCATTGGGCGGAGCAATTTTCGGAAAAGGACAGAACTTGAATCTTACAATCACAAGCTGCAGTTTTTCAGGAAACTATTCCAACAAAGGAATAAAAGCCGACTCTCTTTATTTTGAAGCAGGAACAGTAATTAAAGATGGAAACGATATTAGCAAAGATTACGGAAGCGCTTTGAACTATGAGAATTAAATTTCTTTTTATCTTACTGATTCGCGGTTAATTTAAATCATTGCGAAACACGACCTGACTGTCGTTTATTTTAAGAATGAGAAAAACGGCTAGATTTCCATCATCTGTCCGCTTATCAGGTATTCCAACATTTCCTCTTCAAAAATTCTCAGCGGCTTAAATAATGCTTTCATCAAGCAGAAAATCAATCAGGCTGATTGTTAGAATTCCATTATCATCAGTTTTTCGCTTTATATTGTCGCCGACTATGATTATCTTCTTAAAACTGTCGTTTATTTTAAGAAGCGGACGTTCTTCCTGTGATTGTTTTTCAGAAAAAGTTTTTCAATAAAATCAGCAATTCCGTCTTCATCATTTGAACCGATTATGATGTCCGCTTTATTTTTTACCTCATCAATCGCGTTTCCCATCGCAACGCCAGTTCCACACAATTCCAACATTCCTATATCCGCAAAATCATCTCCGAACGCGATAATCGAATCTGTATCAAATCCTAAAGTTTCTGCAATCTTTAAAATCGCGTTTTCTTTTGTAACATTCTTTTTTGTAAACTTGTACCAATATCCGTCAGAAAAACGAATGCAGTCGCACTCCGAAAGCCTTGCAGCAAGTTCATTTGCCTTTTTTTCATCAAAAATCTGTACGCACATTTTCAAGGCACGTTCTGAAAAATCTGAAAAATCTGTGTAAATGCTGTCGCCCCAGTTTTTATCGTCATTTTTAGGGTCGGTTTTGTAGTTCCAGTAATTTGATTTTATTGTGTCGATTGTTATCTCGCAGTCATCTCCGCAAACTTCTCTTGCCGTGCTTATCATCATTTTTGTTTCGTCTGATGAAAATTCCGCACGGAAAATATATTTTTTTCCAGATTTCAGCAACGCACCGCCGCTTGATATAAGAACATCAGGATTCAATTCGTTCAGATAAACTAAAGAATTTGGTTCGCTTCTTGATGTCGAAACGCCAATCTTCAAGCCTTTTTCGCGACATCGATTCAAGATTTGAAGAGTTCTTTTTGAAATCGTTTTGTCGCTTCGCAATAAAGTTCCATCCAAATCGAATAAAAGAAGACTGTAGTCAGATTTTTGCATTTTTTGCTCCTTAGGTGATATTTTCCATTTTCCTACAAATAATATTTTTCTGTTCCGCCATTCATTTCTGTCGCTCGTGTAAAATGTTTTCATTGCAAAGTCCGTTTTAAGAAAAATTGTTATGGAACTGTCTAAAAAAATACGGTGGTTGAACCGCTGCCTGTCGGCAGACAGATTGTTGAAATCACCATACACAGATTTCTAGACCTCAATGACAAAATTATCAATTTATTTAATCTTCACTTTTATGATGAAATTTGGTTTTCATAAAAATAATTATACCAAGCACGATACTTATGATTATCAATAAATACAAAATCAGCAAAGCTGTATTCCTTTTATTAATCACTGTAAAAATAAAAATAATGATTCCGCTTAAAAAGAAAGAACAGCTTAAAATACGAATTAAGATTGGAGCAGCAGAATCGATTCTTGGCAAACAACTACCTATTATTATAAAAATGACTGATAAAAATATCATTGTTATAAAGAAAACATTTATTTCATAATCATATGCTTCAGAAAGAATTATTGTTTCGTATAAAATGTTTATAATTGGAAAAATCAGCTGAAATAATACTGAAAAAACAAGCGGACACTTTTCTTTTGCAAAAGCAAAACTTAAACACATAATTATGTGTCCTACAAGAAAGCCAAAAGGTATTAATAATAAAGCGGTTTGTTTATTTGCCCAGCCATTTGCGTTTCCCGAAACTGAAAAATGCACAGGAATTATTTCATCGAAATTTCCCCAATTAATAATAGAAAAAATTATTGTAGTAATGATTATAATCGTTCCAAATATTAAGTTAATAAATCTTTTCATAATTCCTTGATTTTTCTCCAGTCAAAATCAGTTTTACAGACAGACGCGAAAATGTTTTGATTTTTCCGCCGCGTTTTGCTTCGTTCGGTGTGATTCCGTGAAATCTTGTAAACGCGCGCGTAAAACTTTCTGGAGTTTCGTAGCCGAATTTGAACGCTGCATCAATCACTTTTGAATTTTTTCCGGATAAAAATTCTGCGGCAAGAGAAAGCCTTCTGTTCCGGATATATTCGCCGAGCGGGATTCCGCAAATCGCACTGAAAATCCGCTGAAAGTGAAAAGATGATGAGCAGGCTTCCTGCGCAACTTTTTCAAAATCAATTTTCTCTTCAATATGAGTTTCAACGTAGTCAATCGCTTTTTGAATGTTTGTAATCCAGTCCATTTTTCCTCGTCTTAAATTGTCGGTTTTTGAGCGAAAAACACAAACTTTGCCGACAATTTTGTCTGTTTGATAATTTATGATTGAAGTTTACTGGAAGAGAAAGCGTTTCTCCTGACTTTTTGTGCTAAGTTTTGTTTTGGTAGAAGTTAGGGAAGTGATTTTTAAGATTGGAAGGGGATTTGGAACGGACTAATAAGTTCAAACTGTAGTGTCATTCCGAACTCCTGACTGGCATCTACCTGTCGGCAGACAGAACAGACAGAGACTCAATTACCACTTTTTTTACAAAAATTGATTTTTCTGTAGCACTAAAACGATAAATTTGCTTTTCAAAGTCGTCTGTCTAATATAAAATTAATGCTTAAAAAATCTTATTTATCTCAAATGTCGACTTTTATGAATATAATAACTCAAATGTCGAGTTTTCTTCGCAAACAATAAAAAATGCACGTAGGCAAGGTTTCGATTTGAAAAACAATCTGCACAAGTGAGTAAGGAGAACTAAAAAATTGCAGAAAATTCTTGCCTGGTGATTTCGATAAACTCAATCACCATAATTTTTTGACGAACGCGGAAGCCGTTTTTCATAATCGGGTTCTTGCCGAGAGTGCATTTTTGCATAGTTTTATAAAAGTCGACATTTGGGGTATTTAGTTTTAGGCGGATTTTATGAAAAAGCGGAATTTTTTGCCGTTTGTTTTACTTGGTTTTATGCTGATTTTTATTGCGGCGTTTTTCGTTTTTAAAAATCGCTATCAAACTGACGCAAGCGAATTTAATTTTTGGGGATTGTTTCTTTCAAGTTTTTTTGCAATGGAATTGGTGATTTTTCACATTGTGCCACCTTTTTGTGCTTTGCTTTTGTTTTTGATTTCAAGAGACAAAAATTTTTTGAATTCTTGGTGGTTTCGACAAAAATCTTGGGAGAAAAGATTTTACGATTTTATAAAAGTTAAAAAGTGGAAAGATTCTGCTTTGACTTATGGAAAAAGTTTGTATTCGGCAAAAAGAATTCCAAAAGAAAAACTGATTTTGAATATCACTCAGTCGGAAATTGTACACGAAGTGATTTTTTTGTTGAGTTTTTATCCTTTGAAGTTAGCAAAATATTTTGGACATCTTCCGCTTTTGATTTTTCTTTGTGTTTTATGTGCTGTTTTAAATCTGCCGTTTATTTTTATTCAGCGTTTTAATCGCCCAAGAATTTTAAAAAGTGTCGCTTTGAAGCCTTAAAAAATCTTTATAAATCAAAATTAGGAAAAAAAAATGCATTTTGTAAAAGCAAAGGGAATTCTTTCTTCTGGAAACGGAATCAATCTTTACCGCGGATGTTCTCACGGTTGCATTTACTGTGATGCAAGAAGCAAATGTTATCACATTGAACACGATTTTGAAGATATTGAAGTGAAGGAAAATGCAGTTGAACTTTTGGAGGATGCACTTAGGCGAAAACGCAAAAAATGTATGATTGGAACTGGTGCGATGACTGACCCTTACATTCTGGCAGAAATCAATCTCCAGAACACGAAAAAATCTTTGGAACTGATTTATAAATACGGATTTGGCGTGACTGTTCACACAAAATCTGCTCGAGTTCTTCGTGATTTGGAAATCTTGCAAAAAATAAATGAAAAATCAAAAGCGGTTGTTCAGATGACGCTTACAACGAGTGATGAAAATCTTTGCAAAAAACTTGAGCCGAATGTCAGCACGACAAAAGAACGATTTGACGCTTTGAAGAAGTTCCGCGATGCAAAGATTCCGACTGTTGTTTGGCTTTCTCCGATTTTGCCTTTTATAAACGACACAGAAAAAAACATAAACGAAATTCTTGAAATGTGCTTTGAAGCAAAAGTTCAAGGAATAATCTGTTTTGAAATGGGACTTACGCTTCGGGAAGGAAACCGAGAATATTTTTACGCTTCCTTAGACAAGCATTTTCCCGGTTTGAAAGAAAAATACATCAGGTTTTACGGAAATCAGTATGAAGTAAACAGTCCGAACAACGCAAAACTGATGAGAATTTTTCACAAACGTTGCGAAGAAAACAAAATTATGCACAATATCGACCAGATTTTTGCATATCTTCATAAATTTGAAGAGAAAAACATTTGCGAGCAACTCACACTTTTTGATTTTTAGGCGGACTTTGCGATGAAAACATTTTATACAAACGACAGAAATGAATGGCGGAACTGGCTTTCTGAAAATTTTATGACAGAAAAAGAAATTTGGTTTATTTTTCCGATGAAGGCAAGCGGCGAAAAATCACTTTTGTATAACGACGTTGTGGAAGAAGCTCTTTGTTTTGGGTGGATTGACAGCACAATAAAAAATATTGATGAGTTTCACCGTGCGCAGCGTTTTACTCCGAGAAATCAAAAAAGCGGATATTCAAGGCTGAACATAGAGCGGCTTATTTTTCTTGAAAAACAAGGAAAAATTCATAAAAGCGTTTTACCAAGCATTCTTCCAATAATTCAAAAAACTTATGAATTTCCAAAAGATATAATGAATGCGATAAAATCTGACGAAACCGCTTGGAAAAACTACGAAAATTTCCCAGAAGGCTACAAAAGAATCCGCATTGCTTACATTGACGCCGCAAGAAAACGCCCGAAAGAATTTGAAAAACGTTTGAACAGTTTTTTGAACAACACACGGAAAAACAAAATCATAAAAGGCTACGGCGGAACAGAAAAATATTATTTGTAGAAAGATGGTAGGAAAGAAATGGTAGGCAAGTCTGAAGTGATTGAAATTTTGAATGAATAGATTGTATAGAGTGGAGTCTTCTTATTCTTGTATGTAATCTTGCTTTTTATAGCGCACTGCGCTATATTTATTTTGAGGCAATTAAATGATAGAAATCAAAGATAAATCTTTAACTGGCTATAAATACATAGATCTTTTCGCAGGAATTGGTGGATTTCATCTTGCACTTTCTTCTCTTGGTGCTGAATGTGTTTATGCTAATGAATGGGACAAGTTCGCACAAGAAGTTTATAAGGAAAATTTCGGAATACAACCGGAAGGAGATATTACAAAAGTTGATGAAAATACAATTCCAGACCATGACATCTTATGTGCTGGTTTTCCGTGCCAAGCTTTTTCAATAAGTGGCAAACAAAGAGGCTTTGAAGATAGCCGCGGAACTTTGTTTTTTGATGTTGCACGAGTTGTAAAAGCAAAACGCCCGAAAGTAGTTTTTATGGAAAATGTGAAGAACTTTGCAGTCCACGACAACGGAAATACGCTTGCCGTTGTAAAAGGAATAATGGAAGAACTCGGATATACTTTCTATCAAAAAGTTTTGAACGCTGTAGATTACGGAATGCCACAAAAGCGAGAACGCATTTATATGGTTTGTTTTAGAAATGATTTGCCGAATAAAACTTTTTACTATCCTAGACCCTTTAAACTTACAAGGCATGTTGAGGATTTTTTGCTTGATGATGAAACAATGGTGAAAAATCTGTATGTCAACCGCCCAGATACTTTTTATAATGGAATAAAAGATAATAAATACAGCAATTCTTCTATAAGGCTTGGAATTGTGAACAAAGGCGGGCAAGGAGAACGAATTTATAGCACAAAAGGAATCGCAATTACTCTTTCTGCTTATGGTGGTGGGGTTTTTTCAAAAACTGGCGGTTATCTTGTGAATGGAAAGCCAAGAAGATTGCATCCGCGTGAGTGTGCAAGAATTATGGGCTATCCAGACACATATAAAATGGCAAAAAACAAAAATCAAGCGTATAAACAATTCGGAAATTCTGTTGTAGTTGATGTTTTGCAATATATTGCTATTGAAATTGGAAAAACTCTTTTAGGACAAACTGAAGAATTTGTTTTAACGGCTTAGATTTATGCAAGAAATTGAATTTAGAAAATGGCTAGCAGATAATAATGTCTCAAAAAAAATGCAGTCTGATTTTGTTTCAAGAATCAAAAGAATTGAAAAAGGTCTTGAAATCTTTGATATAGATGAAGAATATAAAAAAGACAAATGTGAAAAACTGTTGAAATATCTATCTGGCGGTTGCAAAGAAAAAGTCTACAGCCAAAATCTTGAACTGCTTGGAACTTCAAAACAGTATTCTGTCTTGAAGTATGCCGTGAATAAGTATATTTCGTTTTTGGGAAACATTAATTAAATTCCGCTTCAAAACTTTTCAAATCTTCTGCACCTTGATTTTTAGTCAACGAAATACTGAAAATCACATTGGCATTATTTGTATTTGATAGTCTGCGGATTTCAAAAATATTATTGCCTTCTGGATTAAACTGATAACTATATTTAATGCCTTGCAACTGAAATTTTTTCGCAATGTCTTGTAATGTTACATAGGCTTTTTCATTTCTAAATTCAATATTCGAATGACTGAGTTTGTTATCATCTAAGCAACTTTCAATTTCTAAAACATTAGTTCTGGAAGGATGAGTTGAACCGCTTTTCTTAACTCTATAAGTTCCTGAAACATCAAAATACTTATGGAAATGCTGAATCGGAAATATTACAAAATTATCTGGTGATAAATTGTTTTCACCGACAACTTTTTCTACAATGAAGTATTTTACATCTTTGGATTTATAAAAATTGTAAATCCATTCATAAAAATAAGATTTATCGAGGTTTAAATTTTTGCCACCAGTTCCTGGATTTTCATAGTCATCAAAGTTTTCATTCATTTTATCAATAATGACATCTTCAATCAGATTTTTTTGATGGCGGTTATTTTCAGAATTTACAAATCTGTTTGATTCTTGCCTTACGACAAACTGTCCGCATTGGGCTTGCTGCATTTTAGATTCGATGAAGAAGCATTGAATCCCATTTTTCTTTAACAGAATATCTGATTTTGTTGAGTCCGACCCGCCGTCTGCTTCAAAAGTAAATTTTTCTGATGAAAAATTTTTCTTTAAATATTCAAAACATTCTTTTTCACAAATCTTCCAATTTTCTGCTTCTCTCATATATTAGTTCTCCATTAAAAATGATTTTATACTTTCGCCTAATGCTTTTATTACATTCACTGTCATTGCGTTTCCTGCCTGCATAAGCAAATGTCTATCTGAAACTACATCTTTAACTTTATCGGCATATTCTTTTGGAAAACCTTGAAGCAAAAGTGCTTCGTAGCCTGTAAGTTGATGGATTTTTCCATTTTGGACGTACAAAACGCCGTCACGCTGGGAACGCAAAGTTGGGCAGCGTTCCTCATAGATTCGCAAATCTGACATTCTTGTATCAAGAATTTTGCCTTCCATTTTTTCTAAATCTTGAACTGTATATTTGCCTTTGTTTGTAGGATTGTTCAAATAGTATTTAAGAATTTCAAGCCGTTTTTCATCAGCTGGATTGTTGTCTATAAGATAATTTTTTAACGGTGGCTTTTTTTGCTCTTCTGGCCATTTAAAATTTTCAATATCCAATCCAAGACTTTTATTTATTCCGATAAAATAAACTCGTTGTCGCATTTGTGGAACACCGTAATTAAGACTTGTAAGAACTTTATAAACTACATCAAATCCTGCCTTGTTTAATCGGTCAAGGATTATTTTCAAAGTTTCGCCTTTATCGTGAGTTACAAGCCCACGCACATTTTCAAGTAAAAAACATTTTGGCTGAGTTTCTTCTAAAATTCTCGCAAGGTGAAAAATAATCTGCCCGCGTGCATCATCAAATCCGGCTTTTCTGCCCATAACGGAAAAAGTCTGGCACGGAAAACCTGCAATCAATAAATCAAATTTTGGAAGATTTTCGGATTTTATCTTTTTAAGATTGCCCCAGTTCTTTTCATTTGAAGTATCAAACATAAGGCGGTAAGTTGTTGTGGAAAGTCTGCTTGTATCTGAATATCCGACTGATTTTAAACCTACTTGCTCAAGTCCAAGCCGTCCACCGCCAATACCAGAGCAAAAATCAAAAAA
Source organism: uncultured Treponema sp. (assembly GCA_964606655.1). Taxonomy (GTDB): domain Bacteria; phylum Spirochaetota; class Spirochaetia; order Treponematales; family Treponemataceae; genus Treponema_D. Next base: position 2,925 of record CAZSHF010000006.1, on the reverse strand, counting down.
AGTTGAAATCTGCATAAAATACCTTTCTTTGTGTATCGGATTTAAAATAAGAAAAGATTATTTAATTATGATAGAATGAAAATAACAAAATTGCGTAAAAAAAAAAAAACAATCTGTTAGCAAAATTTATTTTATAAAAAATCAAATTTTTACACAGATTAATAAAAAATTTGAATTACAATCTTGTATTAAAAAATATCGCACATAAAAATCACCTAAGGAGCAAAAAATGCAAAAATCTGACTACAGTCTTCTTCTATTTGATTTAGATGGAACTTTATTGCGGAGCGACAAAACGATTTCAAAAAGAACTCTTCAAATCTTGAATCAATGCCGCGAAAAAGGCTTGAAAATTGGCGTTTCGACATCGAGAAGCGAGCCGAATTCTTTAGTTTATCTGAACGAACTGAATCCTGATGTTTTAATATCAAGTGGCGGTGCGTTGCTGAAATCTGGAAAAGAATATATTTTCCGTGCGGAATTTTCATCAGACGAAACAAAAATGATGATAAGCACGGCAAGAGAAGTTTGCGGAGATGACTGCGAGATAACAATCGACACAATAAAATCAAATTACTGGAACTACAAAACCGACCCTAAAAATGACGATAAAAACTGGGGCGACAGCATTTACACAGATTTTTCAGATTTTTCAGAACGTGCCTTGAAAATGTGCGTACAGATTTTTGATGAAAAAAAGGCAAATGAACTTGCTGCAAGGCTTTCGGAGTGCGACTGCATTCGTTTTTCTGACGGATATTGGTACAAGTTCACGAAAAAGAATATTACAAAAGAAAACGCGATTTTAAAGATTGCGGAAACTTTAGGATTTTCTACGGAGTCGATTATCGCGTTCGGAGATGATTTTGCGGATATTGGAATGTTGGAATTGTGCGGAACTGGTGTTGCAATGGGAAACGCGATAGATGAGGTAAAAAACAAAGCTGACATCGTAATCGACTCAAATGATGAAGATGGAATTGCTGATTTTATTGAAAAACTTTTTCTGAAAAAATTGGGAGATTAAAAGTGAAATTATTATACGGCACGAGCAATCAAGCAAAGTTGTCTACGATGAAAAAAAGGCTTGATAAACTTGGAATAAAATTAATCGGGCTAGATGATTTGAAGTCAGCTGGAAAAGAGATTCCGAAAGTTGCGGAAAATGGCATTACACCGCTTGAAAATGCAAGATTAAAAGCACTTGCTTATTACAAAGCGTTTTTGATTCCGGTATTTTCCTGCGATTCGGGATTGTATTTTGATAATGTTCCAAATGAAATACAACCGGGAGTTTATGTAAGAAATATAAATGGTAAATGCCTGTCTGACGAAGAAATGGTCGCATATTATACTGGACTTGCAAAAAAGTATGGAAATCTTACGGCAGAGTATCGAAATGCCATTTGTTTTGTGGTTGATAAAGACCATATTTATGAATCTTTTGAGCCGGATTTATATAGCGAGAAGTTTATCATAACGGATAAGCCTCATAGTGCGGTTAGAAAAAAAGGTTTCCCTTTGGATAGCATTTCTATAAATATCAGAACAGGCAAGTATTGTTATGATATGACGGCTGAAGATTGCAAAAAATTTGCGGTGGAAGACGGTTTTTTGAAATTTTTTGAGAGAGTTTTGAAATGTTTGTGAATTTAAAAAATCAGCAGAGTGGGAAGGAAAATGATGATATGTTAGAAGTAAAATTTTATGATTCGGTAGATGATTCATTGTTAAAATTTGCAGTGATTATTGCAAAACATAATGGAAAATGGATTTTCTGCAAACACAAGGAACGAAACTCTTGGGAAGTTCCAGGCGGACACAGAGAATCTGGAGAAAATATTTTAGACACTGCGAAAAGAGAATTATATGAAGAAACTGGTGCAATAGATTTTGCCTTGCTGCCCATTTGCATATATTCAGTGACTGCACCAGATAATTTCGACGGAACAGAAACTTTCGGAAAACTGTTTTATGCGGAAATCCGCTCGTTTGAAAAAGAACTTCACAGCGAGATTGAAAAAATAGCACTTATGGAAGACTTCCCGACAGACTGGACATATCCTGAAATTCAGCCGAAATTGATAGAAAAGTATCTTGAGATGAAGAAATAAAAGATGACTGTAGTAGATTTGTCTACAAAAAGCGTTTCTCCTGACTTTTTGTGCTAAGTTTTGTTTGGTGGAAATTGGGGAAGTTGGTATGACTCTTAAGATTAGAAGGGGATTTGCGTTAAATTTTGATTTGCTTGAATGAGAATTTGGGCGGTATAAAAAAAGGTTCAACTTCTAAAAAAGAAATTGAACCTAAAAAATAAAATCTTTTATGTTGTTATTTCACTATGCAAAGGACATAATCGCCACTAGATGTTTTTACAAAATTTAAGATATTACTTCCTGAAGCAGGCAACAGACCTTCTGTTGTTTTATAGTTAGTATGAACAGTGACTTTTTCCCCATCTAATATTCCAATGTAAGGATAAGCTGTAGTTCCCAAATATGTTTGATATGAACAATTTAATTTAATAACGTCATAATTACTTATAAAAAAGAAATCTACTGTTATTGTTGAAGATGAGTTGCTAGATATTGTAGTACTCTTCTTGAAGTTATCTGAATATCCACCTGAACCATTATACCAACAATAACCACTAACCTCACCTATTGGAGCAGTATAAACATCCCCACATAAATTAACTGATTTAATGTTTAAATCCACATCGGTTGTATTAACAATTTCAATAGAAATTACTTCCTTTCCACAACTAGTAAGAAATAAGCAAGAAATCGCAAAAATTGCAGAGACTAAACTTAAAATTGATTTTTTCATTTTTTCCCACCTTTTCCAGAATTAGAATTTTTAGAAGATGACGGAGGATTATTTCCTCTATCTCCACCACTTGGTTTTCCCGTTGTAGAAGGCATA
>CAZSHF010000005.1:0-69051 GCA_964606655.1 uncultured Treponema sp. | reverse complement strand
TTTTGCAAAAGGCGGCTTCGCTAGAAGCAAAAAGTGAACATCCTTTAAGCAAAGCCGTTTTGCAAAAAGCAAAAGAAGATAAACTTGAACTTAGCGAAGTTCAAGATTTTGAAGCAGTTCCAGGAAACGGACTTTGCGGAATTATTTCAGATAATGCTTCGGTGGTTGAGACTCTCGCCCGCTTGCGCACGAGCGATAGCGAAGTAACCACGAAACTTTACGGCGGAAACTTAAAATACATTGAAAGCGTTTTAGGTGCAGACAAAATTAGCGAAGAAATAAAAGAAAAAGCCGAAAAACTTTCTGAAGAAGGGAAAACGCCGCTTTTCTTTGCAGAAACAAACAATGCGGTGGTTGAGCCTGTCGAAACCACCGCCGGCAAACTTCTTGGAATTATTGCTGTTTCCGACGTTATAAAAGAAGACAGCGCAGAGGCGATTAAAGAACTTAAAAACATGGGAATCTATACGGTTCTTTTAACTGGCGATAACGAAAAAACAGCGAACGCAGTTGGCAAAAAGGCTGGAGTTAGCAAAGTAATTGCTGGCGTTCTTCCAGACGGAAAAGCAAAAGTTGTAAACGAACTAAAAAAGAGCGGAAAAGTCTGCATGATTGGCGACGGAATAAACGACGCTCCTGCCCTAACCTCTGCCGATGTTGGAATGGCAATTGGAGCCGGCACAGATGTTGCGCTTGACGCAGCGGACGTTGTTTTAGTAAAAAGCAGTTTGCTTGACGCAGTTCGCGCAATCCGCTTAAGCCGAAGAACAATTACAAACATTCACGAAAATCTTTTCTGGGCGTTCTTTTACAACATAATCTTAATTCCGATTGCAGCCGGCGTTTACTATCATTGGATTGGCTTAAAAATGAATCCAATGTTTGGAGCGGCAGCAATGAGCCTTTCTAGTTTTTGCGTTGTAACAAATGCGTTGCGATTAAATCTTGCAAACATAAAAAGCGCAAAACACGATAGAAAATGTAAACCTGCGATGATTGAGCCTGTCGAAATTACCGCAAGAAATAGTAATAAGGTGATTTCGATAAACTCAACCACCAACGAAAACACTTCGGTCGTTGAGGCTCTCGAAACGACCAAAAAAAATACAAACAAGGAGGCCGAAAAAATGGCTACAGAAAAAACATTAAAAGTTGAAGGAATGATGTGTCCGAACTGTGAACGACACGTTCGCGAAGCATTGGAAAAAATCGACGGAGTTGAAAGCGCAACTGCCGACCACAACAAAAAAGAAGCAGTTGTAAAACTTACAAAAGATGTTCCAAATTCCGCATTTGAAAAAGCAATTACAGATGCCGGCTACACTTTTGCTGGATAAAGATGAAACTAAATTTATGCCAGGCAACGAATTCTGAAAAATCCTACCTGGCATAAAAATCGCGGAAATTACAATATTGGCATCTGCAAGAATCAATAATCCTCATCTTTCTTTGCGAATTTCCTTGATATACGCCACAACATCTTCTTCAGAACTAAATCCTGTTTTTTGCTTCTCCGAAACTGAAAGCACTGGCCACTTCTCTAAGCAAGGAAACATCGGATTAAACTTTATTTTTTATCAATGTCTATTTATTCTCTTAAGGCAGTAGAAAACAAGATTCAGCAACATTCAAAAAAGAATATCATGCAGATACAATATAATTGCAAACTGGTATTTTTTCCAAACTAGATTTCATTTTTTGTTGTGCAGTTCGCAGATCAAGTTCATTTTGCATATTAAGCCAAAATTTTGATGTTGTACCAAAATATTTTGAAAGTCGTAAAGACATTTCCACAGTAATTTTTCTTTTTCCGTGAACCAAATCCAAAATCGTACTTGTTGAAACGCCCAAATCTTTTGCCAAACGATAAGGAGTTATGTTCAGCGGTTCAAGAAATTCTTGCGTTAAAATTTCGCCGACTGTTGGCAATTCAAAAATTTTGTCCATAAATAAGCCTCCTTAAAAAATCAATGATAATCTACAATTTGAACTTCATAGGCTTCATTGTTTTGAAACTTAAACTGAATCCGCCACTGGTCATTTATCCGTATTGAGCAATAATCTTTTAAATTTCCAAGCAGACGCTCAAACTTGTTGCCTGGCGGAATTTTTAAATCATCTTCGCTTTCCTCAGAATTGATGATAAGAAGTTTAGCAAATGCCCTTTTATGTATGACAGGCGGTATTTTTGCTGACTTTTTACCATTCCAGATTTTTTCAGTCTCAGAAACGGAAAATGATTTTATCATAGCCAAAATATATGCCATAAAGATATATCTGTCAAGAAGATATATCCAGATTTACGATGTTTGCTTTGGAACACTACTGCGGCACTCCATAACCTGACGCAATGAAAGCGCCGCAAGTGAGGGGAAACACTTTTTACAAAAACCCGCAGCTCTGCAAATGCGCTTTGTAAATCTAGCCAACGCTAATTCGCGTTGCGCACAACACGGAAGCCGTACTGCGGGCGACTAGTGGTACTTTGTTCATTACACACGAATTTATACGGTTCGATGTTGTCTCTGACAGAAACCTTACAAAAATCAGTCGAATAGTTAAAACCGCCGCCTCGCAAGACGCGATTAGTGCCAAACACAGGACCGCCCGCAGGAGTGTCTGCTGTGATTGAATCTGAAGCCCAGTCATAGCACCATTCCCGCACGTTTCCGCTCATGTCGTAAATGCCAAGACTGTTTGCAGCTTTCTGCCTCACTTTGTTCGCCGAAGAATATCTGTCTCCTATTTTATACCAGGCAACATCGTCTATTTCATCGCTTCCTGAATAAGTGAAGCTCTTCCATTCGCTTCCGCGCGCGCGATATATCCCCACTCCGCCTGTGTCGGAATCCTGTAGCCGTCCGCATTTTTATTGAATGTCTATGAATCCCAAGCGCTGTTTGAATAAAAAGGTCCGCGGTATTTTGTTGTGCTTCCAGATGCAGCTCTTACACGATCTTCCCATTTTGAAGGGTCTGTTTCACCAGAAATTGAGTATGCAGGAGAAAATCCCTCGTCAATTGAGCGCAGATTGCAGTAGACGATTGCGTCATACCAGTTAACGCAATAAACCGGGTAGTCAGGACCTTCGCCATACTGCAGGCGGTTTGTTTTATGAAAAAACTTGATTTCAAAAAATTATCTATACGGTCACGCCTCTACCCATTTTTTATGCATTCCGCATTTTTCTCTCACAGACATAACAACAAAGAAACAGTGCCTGCCGGGGAAAGAAAGTTTATTTTTTTTCTACGATATTTTTCATGGTTTTGGTATAGGGCAATATGCAGAATTTGCAGACGTTTTTCATCAGAAAACACTATTCAAATTTCACGAACTCGATATGGCTTTCATTTAAAAATTCTTCCGAGCAGACAGCGTATTTGTATCCGTCTTTCAAGTCAGGAAAGAAAAAACGGAATTCCGTGTTGAACGCGGACTTTCCTTCAAGAAGAACCGCAAGGCTTGTGTCAGTCGCCTTAGCGTAGCTTTCCGTCTTTGTCCATTCCTCGTAGTCTTTCTCGTTCTTTTCGCGGATAAACTCGACATCGACTCCGACAGGATTTTCCGAAACCGCGCAGACCGCACGCTCCTCAGATTTTGCAAGGCTGAAATGCAAGTCCGGCTCGTTTTTAAAATATGGCATTCCGCTTTCTCTGTAGCCGTATTCCAAATCAGATTCATCATATCCTGCGTACAGAAGAGCCTTTGAAAGAAGAATTCCGGAAGCGAGAGAAAGCCGTTTTTCCTTATTATCGGAATACGAATCGATTTTTTTCTTCCGGTATTCAGGAACCTGCCCGTAAAATTTTCTGAACAGTTTTTCGTCTGAAAGCTCTTTTGCAGACGCGATGAATATTCTCGTGTTAAACATAAAAACTCCTGGATTTATGAATCTGATTCTTCATTTTCCAAGAGTTATTATAAGTCAAAAAATCCACAACGCAAGACAAAATCGTTCACTGCTCAAACTTCAGAGAACCGTTAAGATTTTCGTCAACTGAAAGAAACGCTTTTCTCGTCTCAAAAATATCTCCGCCGCTCCATTGCTGTCCGTAAGTAAGCGTGACTTCTGTCTCGCCGGGTTTAAGACACTTCAATGTCAATGTCTGGATTCCGCCGACACCGACAAATCCTTCCGGAGCGTCGTCCTGTTTATAAGAATCCTCGTAGACTTCCGCGATTTCAGGATTTTCAAATGCGCAGATCCAGTTCGCTCCTGTCGTGGGATTTGACCTCAGCGCGATTTTCACAAACTGCCCTGAAGACCTGCACGAAAAAAACACAGAAAAAGAAAACGCCAGAAGCGAAGCCAGAAATACCGAACAAACCAGACAAACTGAAGAAACATTTTTTTTCATCGTTTTCATCATCAACCTCTGGTTTTCTAACAACACATCCATTCAAAAGTAACAGCCGTAAAATCGACGCGTGAACTTATTCTGACAAGATTCCTTTGTAAATGCCAAAATCCTTTTCGCTGAAAACATTGAACACAATTTTCTTAACCGAAGCCTTTGGGTTCTTGTCCAGAAACGATTTCACAGTTTTCACGGCGATTTCCGCGGCAAGTTTTGAAGGAAAATTGAAAACTCCTGTGGAAATGCAGCAGAACGCAAGCGATTCAATGCTGTTTTCCGCCGCAAGATCAAGGCAGTTTTTATAGCAGTCCGCAAGAAGAATTTTATGCTGAGGCAAGACAAGATTCTGTACAATCGGGCCGACTGTGTGAAGAACATATTTTGAAGGAAGATTATACGCGCCTGTTATCTTCGCTTTTCCTGTCTTTTCAAAATGCCCCTGCTCTTTCATAATCTTGCTGCATTCAAGCCTCAGCTGGATTCCGGAAAAAGTGTGGATGCAGTTGTCGATGCACGAATGAAGCGGAGAAAAGCATCCTAAAAGCTGGCTGTTCGCGGCGTTCACAATTGCATCGGCGTTCAAAAGGGTTATGTCTCCTTTCCAGAGATAAATCCGTTTGTCCGCGCCGAACGGAGAAAGTTTTTCCAAGTCAGTTATTCCGCGCTCCAGGTTCCGCTCCTTTAAATATTCATCCTGAATCCTGAAGAATTCCTCGCTCGCTTCATAAGGCTCGCGGATATTCATCAAGGCACGAAGAAGATTTCTCTGGTTTTCTTCTCCGGACGGAATCACAAATCCGCCGCCGTTGCTCTTCTCAAGCCCAAAATATTCGCCTGTCTGCTCATTTTCTTTCAGCAAATAAAGAATCAGCCAGAACCTGCGCTCGTCTTGTGTCATAATTCCTCCTGACAAAATTAAACAAACAACTCTCAATTGTGTTTATAGTATAGAAAAAGTTTTAATCTGCGGACAATTTTTCCGCGGACGCTTTCTCAACCACTTTCTCAGCCGTTTTTCCAATCGATTTAAAAAACTCGAAAATGTTTTTGTCAACACAGACAGACCTGTTTTTTATTTCAAAAGGAACAACCGCCTCGCCTTTGTTTATGCAGATGTAAGTGGCATCCGAATTCTGGTAGGTCATATTCCAGAACGGATATTTTATGATTCCCGGCGTGTTCGCCCCGACGCCAAGCTCAAGATACACAATCTTTGAATCCCTGTGCCTTTCAAGAAAAAGGCTGTAATTTTCCGAAGCGCGCTTCCATCCTTTGTCCTCGACAAAACTTCCGTCAGCCCTCAGATTCATCGACATCAGCTCGCCGCAGACAGGACAATGCGGAACAAGTTCAGAAGGAACTTCCATTTTCAGTTTTTCTGTATCTTCAGGAAGCGAAAGCTCTTCTCCGTCTTGTTTTTTTTCTATCCTAAAGCCTTGGGATAAGACCATTTTCCTTACAGTCTCTTCATTGCCGTAAGTCTTGTCATGGCACGGAACAGAACATTGCCAAAGCCCGTAATCTCCCTGCGTGTAAAAAAGCCTTTTCTTGTCGAATCCTGCCTTCTGGAAACAATGGTCGACATTTGTAGTGATTACAAAATAATCTTTTCCGCGGACAAGATTGAGCAGGTCTGAATAAACGCTTTTCGGCGGATTCATATAACGGTTTATGAAAATATATCTGCTCCAGAACGCCCACATCTCTTCAGGAGTCTTATAATTGTAAAATCCGCCTGAATACATATCGCGGAATTTATATTTCTCTGAAAAATCCGAAAAATACTTACGGAATCTTTCGCCGTCGTAAAGAAATCCCGCGCTTGAAGAAAGCCCTGCTCCCGCGCCAACCAGAACAGAATCCGCGTTTTCTATCTTTTCAAGAACAGTTTTTTCCTGCTCATTCACATTCTCTTCTGTTTTCATAAAACGCCTCCGAAAAAAAACGAATTTGTTGTAATGTATTTTATTACATAAAGTATAAAAAGATTCCTCTTCAAAGTCAACTTTTTTTAATGATCCTTAAAAAACTTTAAATTCAGCAAAAAAAAAGCGACGCATCGCATCATGTGAAAACCTGGACTGAATCCAAGCGAAAGACAGAATATCTTGTGGACTTTCATAATCTTTCGTCTTTTTCTTGATGGACTTTTGTAATCTTTAAAAATTCTGTCCACCAAAATATTTAAAATAATTTCCTCTCTTTTTCGGTTCTTTGGCAGAAAATCCAACCGATTCAGATGGAAAAAACACGGATTTCCGCATATTTCTTTGGATTTTCATGGCTTTTCGATGGACTTCTGTAATCTTTCGTGAAATAAAGACAAACTGAGATTCTGTCAACTTCAAGGCTGGACTTTCATAATCTTTCGGCGGACTTTTATAATCTTTGTCCGCTTTGCAAAACTTTTCCAGAATGGACTTTGCTAATCTTTAATGGACTTCAATAATATCTGGCACAGAAAATCTATTGAAAATCATGGACTTTTGTAATCTTTAAAAAACGGAAAAACCACAGAAAACAGAAAGAAGAGGAAAAAGCCGAGCCTGAAAAAAAATATATTTCCGCCCGCCTCAGACTTTTCGCTTTTCCGCCGCGCAATTCAAAGCCTAAAAACCCAGAATCCGTGGACTTTTCTGATTTATACGAAAAAAACGATGGACTTAACTAATCTTTAGGCTTATAATGTTCTCCGGGTGGAAAAATTCGTTCTTTTTATGCTTGGCTTGGACTTTTGTAATCGCAAACTGGACTTGACTAATCTGTTTCTGGACTTGACTAATTTTTAGATGGACTTATCTAATCTTAGGAAGCCGTAAATCGTTACAATGAAAAGAATTAAACCTCCTGTAAAATTTAATATTAAAAAATTTAAAAGGAAAGGCAGACTTGAAAAGAAAATCGCTGATAATAAAAGGAACAGAATCGTCAAACATCTTGAAGATTCCGAACAATTTTCTGCGCGCAAGCTACAAATGCTCAGCGACCACGCAAAGAATGTATTTCTACTCAATCTTCAAATACCTTTCATCGTCAAAAAACGACAACATTGTCTCATTCTCATTCTCTGACTTTTTCAACGACCTGAATTTAAGCGACGGAATGAAGACAAGGACACTGATAAAGGAATCAGCGAACGAGATTCTGGACATGAAAATAGTCCTTGAAGACAATGAAAGCCAGTACGCAGTCACAAACGTTTTCCAGTCGGCAAAATGCGTATTCACGGAAACAACATTTTCTTTCAAGTTCACGGAAGACATGAAGGTTTTTCTGGACGAGCTTAAGGAAATCGGATTCTCCCTTTTTGAGATAAACGACCTCGGAAAACTGAAATCGTTCTACGCGTTGCGCTATTATCTTATCGCGATTTCATTCAGCGGATTCAAAGGAAAAAAGGGAAACATAAAAAATTCCTGGTTCTTTGAATATTCTGTCGAGGACCTGAGAAAGCTTTTTGACATCCAGCCGGACGAATACGCCCAGATGGGACCTTTCAAGAACACAGTGATTGAGCTTCCTCTCAAGGAACTGAACGAGCGGAATCTCGGGATTCAGATTGTCGCGACCCCGATAAAGAAAAGCCGAAAAATTATAGGCTTCCATTTTGACTGCATAGACTCTACAAAAATCGCAAGAATAGAACGCGGAAACTATCTTTATCTTTCTGATGAAAGAAAGGTTTCTGAAACCAGCAGAGAAACTTCACGGGAGGAACTTCATCTTGAGGCGATAAAAATAATCTCTCAGAATCCTCTGCGTTACGCGGAAATCCTTGATGAGGAGAAAAACAATCCCGACCTGTTCAATCCTCTTTCGCCTGAAATACGCGCGATTATAAAACTGAAAGAGGAGCTGGACAATTCCGGCAGGACAGAAGAGGTTTCCGCAAAGCCGGAATTTGCCGCGGTCTCAAAGGAAAACTGATTTTTCCGCTTTTTTGCGGCTCATTTTGTGATTCCGCCTTTTGAAAGCCTGATGTTCCCCTTCTCCACTTCGCTTTTTAAGAACTCCACGGCGGTCTCTATTCCTTGGGTCATGGACAAATCGTGCTCAAGGAAAAACATCTTCCAGTCCTTTTTTGTCGTTTCCCTGATGCTTATGTTCATAAGAATTTTTTTTGGCTCTGGGACAATCTGGCTTGTCTGCTCCGCTTCGGTTTTCCGCGTGGTTTCCTGAGTTTGTCCAGCAATGTTTTCTTGATTTTCGCTTTGGATTGAAGGCGCATCTGTCCTGGTTTCGCTTTGTTCTGATGCCGGATTTTCCGCGGCGGACTTTAAAATCTGGTTCGCGTCGGAGGCAAGTTTTACTTCCTCTTTCGCTTTTGAAAGATAAGACATCACCGGAGAATCGTCGTACTGCTCGAAATTTTTAGCCATTTATGAACTCCTTCACAAAGTTTGCGTAATCCAAGGCCACATTTGATGTGCTGTCGTAGTCGAAAATGTTTTTCCGCGCGAGCTGGGATTCCTGGATTGCAATCGCGTCGCGGATTTTTGTCTCGAAAACCTTTGTCCCGAAAATTTTAGAGAAGTCCTCGAACTTTTTGTTCATGTGCTGGGCAAGCCCTGCCCTTCCCTTGTAGCGGACGATTAGAATACCTGCGATTTCAAGGTTCTCGTTCACTTCGCGGATTCCTTTGATTGTCTCGGCGAGTGCCTCCGCTCCCTGCATCGAAAAGGAATCCGCCTGGACAGGAATTATCACTGAATTGCTTGCGACAAGAGAGTTTATTGTGAGCGGCGAAAGCGCGGGTGGCGTGTCGATTATGACATAGTCGTATTCGTCTTTGATTTCCTTGAGGACTTTTGAAAGCTTGTACACTTTGTCCAGAGCGCTCAGCTCTGTCATCACGTTGTCGAGGTTTTTGTCCGACTGGACAAAATCGCCGGCTTCTGTTTTTCTGACCGCGTCTTTAAGGGAAACTTCTCCGCGGAAAACATTTACGATTGATGGGTTTTTTGAATCCGCCTTGAAGCAGTAGGAAAGATTGCACTGCGAATCCATGTCAATCGCGAGCGTCTTTTTTCCGGCTTTATGAAGACCTGCGAAGAGAGAGCTTGCTGTTGTCGTTTTTCCGACGCCGCCTTTCTGATTTGTGATTGTCACGATTTTCATAAAAACAAACCTCTTTAATTAAAGAAATAAATAATTAAATATGTAAATATATTATCTTGGAATAAATAAAAAGTAAAGTAAAAATAAATAAAAATAGTAAGAAAGTTTATTTATATAAATAAACATATTTATAAATAATTAAATAAATAAAGAGAATATATATAAAAAGTAAATAATAAATAAATAAATTTTAAATATTAGAAAACTGCCCTCTAGGATTCGTTCTGACGCGTTTTGAATTTGAAACCAGGAACTTTGCCGTTCCGGAATTTTGACCCCGGTTTTTTTGAATTTCTGGAAAAGTGGTTTTTGCGTTTTTTTGTTGTGCTTTCTGTTTTTTTTGCGGATTTTTTTTACCTCAAATGTCGACTTTTGTAAATTTGATAACCCAAATGTCGATTTTCTTTGCAAACAATAAAAAATGCACGCAGGCAAGGTTCCGATTTGAAAAACAATCTGCACAAGTGAGTACGGAAAACTTAAAAGTTGCAAACAATGCTTGCATGGTGGTTTCGACTTGCTCAACCATCACAGTTTTTGACGAACGCGGAAGCCGTTTTTCATAATCGGGTTCTTGCCGAGACTGCATTTTTGAATGGTTTCGTAAAAGTCGACATTTGGGGTTTTATTTATTTGATTTCGTTTTTTACAGATTTTGCGGACTTTGTTTTTATTGAAATGTGAGAATATCTGAAAAACGCAAAAACCGAAAAAAGGTTTTTGAGAGGGCAGGGGAGTTTTTTTTAGGCGAATAATCCGCGCCGAGAATTGAACCGTGCCGAAGGCAGTGCGAAGCACCGAGCGGAAGCGGGCGGTGAAATGCGAGTAGGAGAAAACATTCCGCCGCCCTGATTTTTTTTGAATTCTGAAAAGAAACAAAAGTTTTCTTTCTAACTAAAGTTCTAAAGTTTTTTCACATTCAATGCGCGGACTGCGTTCAGGACCGCGAGAACCATGACTCCGACATCGGCGAAAATCGCAAGCCACATATTCGCGGCTCCGACTGCGCCCAGAGCGAGGCAGGCGAATTTTACGGCGAGAGCGAATGTGATGTTCTGGTAGACGATTTTTATGCATTTGCGCGAGATTTTTATAGCCTTCGCGATTTTTAGCGGATTGTCGTCCATAAGGACAATGTCTGCGGCTTCGATTGCCGCGTCCGAACCCATCGCGCCCATTGCGATTCCGATGTCCGCGCGTGAAAGGACAGGAGCGTCGTTTATTCCGTCGCCCACAAACGCGAGGACAGAATTTTTTCCGTCTTTCGCATTTTCTTTAAGCAGTTCCTCGACCTTGTTCACTTTGTCGGCAGGAAGAAGCTCGCTTTTGAACTCGTCGATTCCCAGGTCTTTCGCGACATTTTCCGCGACTTTTCTTGAATCGCCTGTGAGCATTACAGTTTTTGAGACGCCTGCTTTTTTCAGTTCCGCGACTGCTTCCTTTGATTCGGGCTTTTCGATGTCGGAGATTACAATGTGCCCTGAATATTCTCCGTCGACAGCGACATGGATTATTGTTCCTGTTTTGTGACATTCAAGCGGATGGATTCCGACTTTCTGCATAAGCTTTGAATTTCCTGCGGCGATTTTATGTCCGTCGACTGTCGCTGTGACTCCGTGCCCTGAAATTTCCTCGATGTCTTTTACGCGCGAACGGTCGATTTCTTTTCCGCTGTTCTGATTTCTGTATGCTGCCTGAAGGCTTTTGCTAATCGGATGGGAAGACGCGCATTCTGCGAGGGCTGCGAATTCAATAAGTTTTTCTTCGCTCATTTTGTTGTGGTGGACCGCGGAGACTTCAAAAACTCCTTTTGTGAGAGTTCCTGTTTTGTCGAACACGACGGTTTTTGTCTTTGAAAGGGTTTCAAGATAGTTCGAGCCTTTTATCAGGATTCCCTGGTTGCTTGCTCCGCCGATTCCTGCGAAAAAACTTAGCGGAATGCTTATCACAAGAGCGCAAGGGCAGCTGATTACAAGGAATGTTAGGGCGCGGTAAATCCAGGTCGGGAAAATCTGTCCTGCCGGAGTTTTCATGAATATTATGCTGAAAAGAGGAGGAAGAAGCGCGAGCGCGACTGCGCTGAAAACAACCGCAGGCGTGTAAATCCGCGCGAATTTCGAGATGAATTCCTCGGATTTTGATTTCCGCGAGCTTGCGTTTTCCACAAGCTCAAGAATTTTCGATGCGGTCGATTCGCCGAATTTTTTTGTCGTTTTAAGTTTCAGGACACCGGTCTGGTTTATGCTTCCGCTGACTACTTCGTCGCCTTCGCTTACTGAACGCGGAAGGCTTTCGCCTGTCAAAGCGCTTGTGTTCAGGCTTGAAAATCCTTCCATTATTATTGAATCGATTGGAATTTTCTCGCCCGGCTGGACAATTATTATAGTTCCGGCTTCGATTTCTTCGGGATTGACCTGGACAAGTTTTCCGTCCTTTTCGATGTTCGCGTAATCGGGACGAATGTCCATAAGTTCCGTGATGTTCTTGCGGCTTTTTCCGACAGCGATTCCCTGAAACAGCTCGCCAATCTGATAGAAAAGCATTACGGCGATTGCTTCGTTGCAGTCGTCGATTTTAAGAAGGTTTCCTTCCGCCTTGAAAATGACAAGCGCGAATGCTCCGACGGTCGCGAACGCCATAAGAAAGTTCTCGTCGAACATCCGTCCGTTTACGATTCCTTTTCCGGCTTTTTTAAGGATGTCGCCGCCGATTATAAGATAATCGACGAAATAAAGAATGAATTTGAAAGGAATTTTTCCGAAAAATACGTTGATTCCGGAAAGTTTTTCAAATGTCCTGGATTTTTCAAGGATTGCAAGCAGAACAAGAAGAACCGCCGAGACGATTATTCTTGCAAGCGTTTTTTTCTGTTTTTTTGTCATTTTTTTTCTCCATTTTTTATGGTTTTCAGGATGTTTGAGTTGTTTCAGGCGATTTGTTCAGTCGATTTATCATAGTTTGCCGGATTTTTTCCGGTCTGTTTCAGTTCGTTCTGAAAACTCTGGACTTTTGTAATCTTTCGCCTGTGTTTCCGCGGTCTTGTTCATTCCGAAGAATTAAAACGCATTTTTCAAAAACGCGGCTTAACCGTGATTTTTCTAAAAAGCGATTGAACAGTCAGGCTCGACTTTTCTGCACGCTTTGAAAACCGATTTCATCACAGATTTTTCGTCCGCTCCTTCAGCGAATTCAACCGTCATCTTCTGGGTCATGAAATTCACGTTCGCGTCTTTTACTCCGCTGACTTTTTTCGCCGCGGCTTCCATTTCGTTCGCGCAGTTTGCGCAGTCGACTTCGATTTCGTAAGTTTTTTTCATATCTGAACCTCGCTTTTGTTTGTTCTGTTTGTTATATGAACAATTAAACATTTGTTTAATTTTCAAGA
Organism: uncultured Treponema sp.; assembly: GCA_964606655.1. Taxonomy (GTDB): domain Bacteria; phylum Spirochaetota; class Spirochaetia; order Treponematales; family Treponemataceae; genus Treponema_D. Next base: position 56,187 of record CAZSHF010000005.1, on the reverse strand, counting down.
TAAATATATAATCCGGTTGTAAAGAACGCAAGTTTTTGTGTGAAATAATTTCTTTTTGGATTAAAGAAATTTCTTTTTGGACTAAAGAATCTGAAAAGGGCAGGACAGTTATGGAAAAAAACGGAAAAAGTGAAAATCCTCGGGAAAACAATGAACGGACGCGGAAATATTTCAAGATTGATTTTATCAGAAGCGAACTTAATAACGAGAACGAGTTTCTGGCCGCCTCGCAGGTTTTCTCGCTTCTTTCGGACGCGAGCCGGCTTAAAATATTCTGGATTCTCTGCCATTCAAAAGAATCTGTGCAGGATGTCGCGAACATTATGAAGATGACAGGACCTGCTGTTTCCCATCATCTGAAGCTTTTAAAGGAATTCGGGCTTGTCGAATCTTACCGCGACGGAAAAGAGGTTTTTTATTCTGCGGCGAAAACTGAAAAATGCAGAGAGTTTCATAAAATCATCGAAAAACTTATGTCTATGACTTGCCCGGATTTTGACAGCTCCTACGAAGCTCTTGAAAAAAAAGAACTTGAAAAAATAGAGAAGGATTTTGGCGTGGATTTTTCTGACGATTCGGAATACAGCAGAAACCAGATTTTAAAGATTAGGAAAGTCCACGATTATTTAATGGAAAACCTTTCAAAGCGGATTACTATAGAAGAGCTTGCAAAAGAGTTTGCGATGAACGCGACGACTTTGAAGACAGTTTTCAAAGATGTTTACGGCTCGTCTGTCGCCTCGCACATAAAAACGCACAGGATGGAGAAAGCCGCCGAGATTCTTGTGAAGACAGACAAAAACATCTGCGAAGTCGCTTTTGAAGTCGGCTACGAAAGCCAGAGCAAATTCGGCGCGGCTTTTAAGGAAGCGTTCAATGTCTCTCCAATGGAATACAGAAAGATGAAAAGATGATGAGGATTGATGAAAAATTTGCAAAGCTGATTTGAAGGATAAAATCAGTCAGGACACTTTTTTCCAGCATTGCGGGTCTTCCGCATAAAAGTTTCCGTAAGTTCCCTTCGCGACAGCAGGACAGCCGCGGCAATACGGAAGAAGCTCGCATTTTGCGCATTTTTCAAATTTCGTGTATTCGCGGAATTTTTCCATCGGATTGAGCCACATGTCAACAAGGCTTTGCCGGTAAATGTTTCCGACTTTGCTTTCGGAAACTCTTCGGCAGGCGAAAACTTCTCCTGTCGGAAGAATCGTAAGATGACAGTTTCCGCAGTTGCATCCGCCGTAAATCATGTCTTTTTCGGCATCTTCGGGAATTTTGAACTCGCCTGTTTCGTATTCATACAAAGTCCAGAGATGGTCTTTCTTGTTGAAATAGGTTCTGCATTCGGGATTTTTCTCGTGTTTCTTGAATTTTTCGTCGCATTTTTTTAGAAGCTCTCGGTATTCAAGAGGTTTAATTCCTGTGCTCTTTTCTGAACTTGTGGGAACATAACGCGCGAACGCGAATACCTCCGCCTTGTGTTCGACAACTGTGTCGATTATCTCAGGAATTTCATCTTTATTTATTGAAGAAACAGTAGTCATTATCACAGAAGTTATTCCGGCGTTGTTGATTGTTGCGATTTTTTCTAAAGTTGTCCTGAAAGAGCCGGGCATTCTGAACCAGTCGTGGGTCTTTTCCATTCCGTCAATCGAAAGCTGGTATTTGTCGCAGCCGCATTCTTTAAGCCGGACGCAGACTTCATCAGTCAGATGAAAAGGATTTCCAAGAATCGTGAAAGGAATCCGCTTTTCTTTCAGAAGTTCCATAAGATTCCAGAAATTCGGATGAAGGATAGGATCTCCGCCGGTCACATAAAGATATGGCAAACGGCTGAACTTTCCGCAGAATTCCTCGATGTTTTCGACAACTTTTTCCATGTTTTTCCAAAGCATGCTTAAAAGCGTCTTGTTCTGGTTTTCCGCGAAAATGTAGCAGTGCTTGCATCTCTGGTCGCAGTCTTCTGTGATGTGCCACTGGAACGCAAAGTATTCGTTTGCCATGTTCTTCTCCGAATTGTTTTCCGGCGGTGAAGATTATTTTTTGTCCGGAGAACCTGCTCCGCAGGCTGAGCCGCAAGCGGAAGGTTTTGTGTCAGGTTTTGAATCCGGCTTTCCGCCTGCGCCGCACGCCGCGCCGCAAGCAGTTCCGATTGAATCTTTGGCATTTGAAGACCAAGAACTTAAATTTTTAAGAGCCATGTTTGCCTCCTGTTCGCTGATATTTTGCAGCGATGTTTAGTTTTTTGAAGTTTGAGGAATTCAGCATTGAGCAATAAAAACGCATCTCCACATCTGGTTCTGCCGAGTTTTTGCAGCAGTTTTTTCCGCAACTTTCTGATTAAAAAATAGTTCAGGATTCATCTTGTGTGAAATGAAAATATTTTATTATTGATAACGAAAAGGAATTGCGTTTTATCGCGCTCGTTTTCCTCTTTTTTTCTTTTTATAAATTATAAATCTTTATGCTCGTAATAAAATTCCGCCTCTTCAATAAATGCGGAGATTGTCCGGTTCTCGTCTTTGTCAGAATCTTTTCTTGTGTAAATGCCGAACGGAGCGCGCGGAGATTTTTCCCAGTCAAGAATGACAAGTTCTGAATCCGGGACTGAAAGATGTTCAGGAACAAAAGAAAATCCGAATCCTGCTTTGACTAAATTGTACGCTTCCGCTGTATAGCTTACGATTGAGTTCTGAAGTTTTTCGTTTACTGGAACTACGTGATTTCCCTGTGCGAAGAAATTTTTTCGTAAATACTGAGGAATCAGAACAATCTGATTGTGTTCGGCAAGCTCTTCGGTTTTCAGTGATTTCAGATTGGATTTTTCAGTTTTTATTGCAAGAGGATGGTTTTTCGGGAGAACAATTTTGAATCCGTCTTTGTGGAGCTCCTTGAAAATTATGTTTTCCGCGGCGAACGAAAAATCCTTGATTCCGACGACAATGTCAATCTGCGAATTTGAAAGCTTTGTCAGGTTTGAATCTGTCTGCCCTAGAAAAAATTCAGGCTTAAAATTTGGAAAATCGTCTTTTATGAATTTCAGAATGTCAGAAATGAAACCTAAAGCATTAGGATCAGAATAGCCGATTCTGAGCAAAGTCTTGTTTTCTGAATTCAGATTCTGCGTCCCGTTTTTTGCCTTGTAGTAAATGTTCAGAATCGACTGCGCTTCAGGAAGAAACTGAATACCAAAATCAGTGATGTTCACAAAACGTGTCGAGCGGACAAAAAGTTTTGCTCCAAGTTCTGTTTCAAGGCTTTGAATCTGCTTGGAAACCGCCGGCTGCGTAAGAAAAACCTGCTCTGCGGTTTTAGCGTAGTTAAGTGTGGCTGCAAGGCTTACAAAACATTCAAGTTGCGAAGTGTTCATTTCTCTCTCCATTCATTCCGATTTTTTATCAATTATAACATGAATTCATTTCACGAACCAAATTTCTGTATGTATTATTTTTGCAGAGAGCCGACGTGCCGAATTTTTTATTTTTATTATTTTTATGGGAGAAATTATGAAAGCTGTTTTGTTTTCAAAGCCGACAAAGGCTGAAGATATTGTTCTAAGCGAAGTTCCGGTTCCTGCCGTTCAGTCTGGCTGGGTTCTGGTGAAAATCCGCGCGTTCGGGCTTAATCATTCTGAACAGATTCTGCGTGAATACGAAATCGAGCGCGATTATATCCAGAAGCCGGTGATTCCCGGAATCGAATGTGTCGGAGAAATCGCGGATTCTTCTGATTCGGATTTCAAGAAAGGGCAGAAAGTTGCGGCTCTTATGGGCGGAATGGGAAGAAGCTTCAACGGAAGCTACGCGGAATATGCTCTTCTTCCTTCCCATCATGTTTTTTCTGTCGAAACTTCCTTGGACTGGACAGAAATGGCGGCAGTTCCTGAAACTTATTACACTGCCTGGGGTTCGCTTTTCCAGAATCTACAGCTTAAGAAAGACGACAAGCTTTTGATTCGTGGAGGAACTTGCGCTTTGGGTTATGTCGCAGTTCAGCTTGCCAAAGCTTACGGATGCGAAGTTGCGGCAACAACACATAGAAAGGAGAAAATTTCTCTTCTTGAAGAAGCCGGCGTTGATGAATGTATTTTGGATAAAGGCGATTTGAGCGACGGTCCGCTTTCTGAAAAGACAAGCGGAGTCACAAAAATACTTGAGCTTATCGGCGGAAAAACAATTGTTGACAGCCTTCAGTGTCTTTCTTCCGGCGGAATCTGCTGCCACACAGGAGTTTTGGGCGGCGATTTTGGAATCAGCGATTTTTATCCGATTCAGCAGATTCCGAACGGTGCTTATCTTACGGGATTTCACTCAAACTGGCCTTCTCAAAAAGTCATCGGCGAGATTTTCGGTTTTCTGGAAAATCATAACCTAAAGCCTTTGGTTGGTGCGGTTTATAAATTTGAGAATATCCGCGATGCTCTTCTTGATTTGGATTCTCACAAGACGAACGGAAAAATCGTAATCACTTTACAATAAAACTCCAACTGTTGAAAAAAAACTTCCTCAAAAAAAAACTCGTGTAAAAAAAAGTCGAAATAAAATCTCACTTGGATTATAATTAGCGTTCGGAAAAATATTTCGTCGCAGGAGAAATTATGGATTTGAGTCTTACGGCAAAGGAACGCGCGGAAAAAGCGGCTTTTCTAAAATCGAGCGGAGAATGCAACTGCACTCAGTCTGTTCTAAAAGTTTTTCAGGACAAGCTGAATCTTGACGATTTTGAAATCATGAGAATCGGCGCGGGATTTGCCGCAGGAATGGGAAGCCTTGAATCAACTTGCGGAGCGTTAATCGGTTCTGTGATTGCGGCAGGAATTCTGTCCGGCGGAAAAGGAACTGTCCGGCTTGCAAACAGAATGCTTAAATCATTCAATGAAAAAAGCGGCGCTACAATCTGCAAGGATTTAAAAGGAGTCGGAAGCGGAAAAGTCCTCTGCGAATGCAAGGATTGCGTTTATAATGCGGTCGAGATTCTATGCGACGAGATGAATCTTGCTTGAACGAATCGCGTCAAAATAAAACGTGGCGGAATAAATTTAGACAGAATGAACTGAAAATTACGGGCTAGAAAGAAGCGAAACAGAAAACAGGAAAAAACATGGAATCAGACAGAAAATACGACATCATAATTGTTGGAGCAGGTCCTGCCGGACTTTATGCCGCCTATGAATACGCGAAAAAAAACGCAGGAAAAGGGAAGGGCGGAAAAGTTCTTGTAATCGACAAAGGACATTCCCTTTCAGAACGGAAATGTCCGATAACAGAAGGCAAAGTTCCAAGCTGCATAAAATGCTCGCCCTGTTCGATAATGTCAGGCGAAGGCGGAGCGGGCGCGTATTCAGACGGAAAATTCAACATCACAAATGAATTCGGCGGAACTCTCTGGGAAAAAATCGGAAAAGACGCCGCGATGAATTTAATGCACGAGGTCGACGCGATAAACGAAAGCCTTACAAAAAAAACTGCATCAAGTTATCCGAAAATGTTTGTCACTGATTATGATTTGAAAAAAGACTGCACAAGAAAAGGGCTTCATCTTCTTTCCGCGGAAGTCAGGCATCTGGGAACTGACTTGAACTACAAGATTCTTTCTGTCCTGCACGGTTTTTTAGAAGAGAACGGAATCGACTTTCTTTTCGACACGGAAGTAAAAGATATTCTTATGGATATGCCTGTCATCGAAGAGAACAAATTCAAAATCTACACTGCAAAAGATAAAACTCCTTATTCGGCAAAGAATGTTATAATCGCTGTCGGGCGTTCCGGCTCTCACTGGCTTGAAAATTACTGCAAGGCGCACGACATTCTCACTGAATCAAACCGCGTTGACATCGGAGTCCGCGTCGAGCTTCCTGCTGAGGTTTTTTCCGACATAACTGACAAAGTCTATGAAAGCAAAATTGTCTACACGACGGAAAAATATCAGGACAATGTTCGCACTTTCTGCATGAATCCTTACGGATTTGTCGTGAATGAGAACACTAACGGAATTGTCACAGTGAACGGACATTCAAATTCGGACGACGGAAAGAAAAGCGACAACACGAATTTCGCGCTTCTTGTGAGCCAGCATTTCACCGAGCCTTTCAACAACTCAAACGAATACGGCGAATCGATTGTCCGCCTTTCAAATATGCTCGGCGGCGGAGTAATTGTCCAGCGTCTTGGCGACTTGGAAAGAGGACAGAGAAGCACTTCGGACAGAATAAACCGCGCGACAATCCGGCCGACTTTAAAGGCTTGTCCAGGCGATTTAAGCCTTGTCCTTCCAAAGCGGATTCTGGATGATATAATCGAAATGCTTCACGCGCTTGATAAAATCGCTCCGGGAACTGCGAACGACGACACTCTTCTGTACGGAGTTGAAGTCAAATTCTACAATACGGAAGTGAAAGTCGACAAGAATCTTGAAATCGAAAGCAAAAAAGGAATGTATATTGTGGGCGACGGCTCGGGAATCACGCATTCGCTTTCGCACGCGGCAGCTTCTGGAATCTACGCGATGAACAGAATCCTTGAAAACTCTTGAGAAGTTTTGAACGAGGTTTTATGACAGACAAAGGCAATTTTAAGAACATTTACAAAGCGGAGCTTTCTTCGGACGGAAGCAAACTTACGGCGGAAACAAAAATTCTTTTCGGTCAGTGCGGTCCAGACAAGCGGATTCATCTTGCAGAAGTGATGGAATACTGCGCGGATTTTGTCACCGACCTTTACGCTCGCCGCGGACAGAGCCGCGGTTTTCTTTCGGAACACGGATACGCGCAGATGGTCTCGCGCTCGAGCTTTCACATAAACCGGCTTCCGGTCGAGAACGACGAGGTTTCAGTAACAGTGAAAGAAGAAAAGCCTGAAGGCGTTCAGCTTATGCGGCATTACGAGTTCAGGGATTTGAAAAGCGGCGAACTTTTGATTGAAGGAAAAAGCCTTTGGGTAATCGTGAATCCTGAAACCCGCGCGGTTGTCTTTCCTGCGAATTTTGAATTCCTTGCAACACCTGCATCCTCTTCTTCTGAAAGTTCCGCCTCTTCGGAATCAGTTTTAAAGCCAGGACGAATCAAGATTCCGGAAAACCTTGAGCATTTAGGCGACCAGAAAATACTTTCTTCAATGATTGACGGAAACGGACATCTTACAAACGCGAAGTACATAAATTTCGCGCTGGATTTTCTTCCTGAAGAATACCAGAAAAAACATATTTCGGATTTCAGGATAAATTTCTGCAAGGAAATCAGAAAGGGCGACACAATGCAGGTGAACGCTTTTTTCCCTGGCGAATCCGCAGAGGAAAGCCCGGACGGACAAAGTGCAGCAGAAAAGAATTCAGTCAGCCGAAATGCGGAAAATCAGCACAGCGGAAAAAAAAGTGTTCTTGTCGAAGGAAAAATCGCGTCCAGCGGAGAACGCTCTTTTGAATGTGAGATAATTTATTCCCGGAACAGCCAGGAGAATTAAGTTGCAAACTGGATTTTTACGTAATATAATGAATCCATAAAAGGTTCTTTGCTTGAAAAGAGCGAATCCATTCAGCCAAGGGCGTATCACATCTTTGATTAAACATCATACTGTCAGATTCTCTGATTTTTGAGCAATCTGGCTTTTTTATTTTAAACATCTTTACATATTTCAGGAGAAAGCATATGGAAAAGAAAATCAAATTGTTCCATGTTCTATTGGGAGCGGCATTTGTTCTGTCCGCTCTTTTGTTTTCAGGCTGTATCGGAGAAACAAGCAATCCAGATGCCGGCAGCGGCATAAGCGAATTTCCTCTTATGGATATAAGGATTTCCACTCCGCCTGAAAAAACGATTTACAACGTGGGAGAAGAGCTTGACACTTCCGGAATGGTTGTTACCGCACGCTATGAAGATTACAAAGAAGGTTCAGTCACAGGATGGACAACAAGCGGATTTGACTCTGCGTCACAGGGAACTAAAACTGTGACAGTCAGCTACACAGAACGCGGAGTTACCAAAACGGCGGATTTTACTGTTTCGGTGATAGACTCAAGCAAAACGACAACGCCGGAAGGATTTGTCCTCATAAAGAGCGGAACAGACACAGAAGTTTCTGTGGCTTCTCCGTATTATATCGCGGAAACAGAACTTACATATTCAAAATGGAAAGAAGTCTACGACTGGGCGATAAGTTCGGACCGCGGGGATAATAAATACACTTTCCAGAACACAGGAAGCAACGGTTCTCTTGAAACTGATGATAATGTTCCTGTCTCAAAAATCAGCTGGCGCGATGCTGTGGTCTGGTGCAACGCGGCAAGCGAAAAAGAAAATCTTTCGCCTGTTTATGTCAAGTCTGCAAATGACAAAACGCCAGTCCGCGCCGTGAGCTCAAACACGGAAGATGCTTATGTTGACGCAATCGCGAACGGCTACAGGCTTCCTACAAAAGCGGAATGGGAGTTTGCCGCGCGCGGAGGAAATCCTTCCGCTCAGGAATGGCGCTATTATTGGGCTGGCACAAATGAAGAGACGAGCCTTAAAGACTACGCGGTCTACAAGGATAATTCGTCTTCCAAAGCGGCTGTAAAAACAAAGACCGCGAATTCCGCAGGGCTTTACGATATGAGCGGAAATGTCTACGAATGGGTTTACGATAAAGTTACATTAGGTTCAACCGGTTACAAATTACGGACTGTCTTCGGCGGTGACTACAAAAGCGAAGCGGGAGACTGCCGTGTTTATTCATCTAAAGATATTGATTTGAGCAAAAACGACGGCACGTCTTATGGAGACAACTCCGTTACAAGGGAAGTCGGATTCCGCCTTGCCCGTTCTCTGATACTTGAATGATTTTCTGCCTCAGATTAAGGCTTTAATCTGAGGCAGGGCATCTCGAAAAACCTTGAATTTTGCATTTTTCAATAAATTCAAAACGCTGTGCAATCGCTTTTTGCCTTGCGCGGCGTTTTTTTCAAACAGCCCATGTTTCTTTGACATATGTTTCTTTGCGCATAGACATTTTTTTCAATAAATCTTACACTTTCATAAAATCTGTCAGAAAAGCAGAAAAATGCTTTCAGGTGTCTTATGAAAAATCTTATCCGTCCTTTTTTCTTGTCTGGACTTGCCGTGTGCCTTCTTCTTGCGGTTTCCTGTGTGAATCCTTTTTTGGTTAATCCGAACACAAATGAAATAAACGTCGCCGAACGTTCAATCGAGCCGCCTAAAAATGTTTACGCGACCAACGGCGATTTCAGGAAAATCACGCTCAGCTGGGATTCTGTGCAGAACGCAAAACAGTACAGAATTTATTCGGCTTCTTCTCCGTTCGACGATTTTTGCAGATTTGGAGAGACTTCCGGAAACGAGGCGGAATTCAGTCTGTCGGTTTCCGCCGGAAAAACCCTGTGGTTTTTTGTGAGCGCGGTTTCGTTCGAGGACGAGGAATCTGTTTTCAGCAGTTATGTCCAAGGCTCGTCGCTTGATATTCCAAACATAACTGACATTTCCCTTGGAAAAGACGGGACTTCCGCGCAAGTCCGCTGGTGGATGGGAAACTGCAAATCCTCGACTTACAAAGATTCTGTAAGCTTTAAAATCATCTGCTACGAAGGCGACAAGACACAGATTGCGGACGAAAAGACTGCAAGCGGCTCTGATTCAAGCGTCACATTCTACAATCTTAAAAACAAGTCGGTTTATTATTATCAGGTTGTCGCTTCTGTCGGCGAATACGGCTCTGAGTCAAGCGATTTTTACGACGCCGAAACCGCTCGCCGCACAACTCCGAATCCGCCGGAAAACCTTGAATGTTCAAGAGGAACCGGAAAATCTTCCGAGGGAATAAATGTGTCCTGGACTTTGCCGGAAGCGGTCGACATAAAAGTCTCAGGAGACAATTTTGAAGAGCATCCGATTTATTTTTCACTTGAAAGAAAACTTTCTTCCGAAACCGAAGACGAATACAAGGTTCTCGCCTCTTACATAGGAACTTGCAGAAAAGGCTCGTCTTCTTCTGCTTCAGAGCCGTCTTCAGGCTCATCTTCTAAAAGCGAAATTTATTTTAATTGCGGAACTGGCGCGGAATTCGGAAACCTGAAGGTTTCGGTTCAAGGAACGGACAAAGAAAACGCGGTCGCAAATTATCCGGATTACATTCCAGGCGCACGGCTCACTTACAGCGACAAAGCTGTCGAGTCTGGAAAAAAATACACTTACAGAATCCGTTCTTACACTGACGACGCGGGAAGCAAAATCATAAGCTCGGATTCAAGCGTCGCGGAAAGCGAAGGCTGGCTGATTTCAAATCCGTCGCTTGAGCTTTCGCCTGATTACGAGATTGACAAAACCGATTCAAACAAATTCTCTTCAATAAGCCTGGCGCTTAATTTTGATTTTGAGGATTTCGGTCTGGATTCAGATAATTTCTATAAATACATTCTGGCTTCAAGCCGACGCGCGTTTTCTGCTGAAACCACAGGAGAAAGCGCGGTTTCTTCCGAAAGCAAAGCTGAAAATGCGGGTTCTTCCGGTCCTGAAACCCTGCTTGGACTTTTTGATTCTGTCGAGGAAGTGAACGCTTTTTCAAAAAACTATGGCTCATCTTTCATAAGCGTTTCTGAAAATCAAGGCTATTATTCATTCAAGGTTTATATCTGTCCTTCCGGCGCTACAGAAATTCCTTCCTCTGAAAGCGGATATTATTCTGTGGCGGTTTCTTCCGGCGAGCTTACAGTCACAGACGACGCGACAAAACTTCCGAAAATCGAAAGTTTCACGGTTTCAGACGGATTTGCGTCAAAGTATGTCCTTGAATGGTCTTACGATTCTTCATATTCGTATTTTCTTCAATGGATTGAATACGACGGGCTTTCAGGCCAGCCGAAATCCGACGAAAAGCACATAATCTCGCTCAATGAAAAGAAAACTGAAAACGGCGCGAACAACTCTGAAAGCGGAACAAGCGGAACTGAATCCGGAAGCCAAACTGAAAATCTGTTCACAGTGAACACGAGCGGAACGGAGACGGAAAAGAAAATCGCAAAATTCGAGCACAAAGCGCAAAGCGGCGACGCAAGAAAATACAGCCTGATTGCAAAAAAAGACCTGCAGACGACAAAAGACGCCGAAAGCGTTTCAATGACGCTTGGAACAGTGAACGCCAGCGTGAACAAACTTGATTACAAAAACATTTCGGTTGTCTGGAAAGCGGTTCAGAAAGCGGAAAAATATTCTGTTGAAGCGTATTATGCTGACGATTCGGAAAAAAAGACAAATCTTGTGAAAGGCGAAATCGTCTGCGTAAAATCAAACGAGCCTAGCCCGATTTCAGAGAATCCCAATGAAAATCCTTCGGCAGGCGAAACATCAAACACGACAATCACCGAGTTCGCAACCGATGAAACTCCTCAGGCAAACAGAACTTATTCCTGCGTCATCTCAATGCCCGACGGATATTCAGACGCGACAAAATCCGGAAAAGAAATAGTTCTTTCTGTAAAAGCGGAAAACACAAAATGCGCAGAGGACAACACGACAACCGCTTCAATATCGGCAAGAACTTTCGGGCCTGCCGAACTCGGCGTGAAATCCGACGGAAGCTCCGCGAACAATATAAAAATCAGCTGGAACGAAATTGAAGGCGCAAAAGGCTACAAGGTTTTCCGGATTCCTTACAGCGACAACAAAGGAACAGAAACAAAAGAGGGAAATACCGAATATTTTGTAAATTCCGCTGATTCAGAAAATCTTGCTTTGGAACGGAACGGCGAAAAACAGCTGAAAGAAGGCTCTGATGTCACAAAACGGCTCGGACGCATTTATCTGAACGATGTTGATGATTCTGATTGTCTTGACGATGCGAATTCAAGCCAGCGTGAGCTTTCGCTTGGGCTTCCGTTCGCTTATGTTGTCATTCCAGTTCTTTCCGGTGACGACGAGTTTAAATTCAATGTGGGCGGAAACGATTTCGGCGGCGGCGATTCAGACGGAGTTTCGTATTCGGACATTGAGAAAAGCGCGGCGTTCGTGAAGGCTTCGACTTTCGGCTACGGGCTTAATGTTTCGGCAAGCAAAGCGGAAAGCTCCAAAACTGTCCAGGTCTCATGGGAACGGCCTTTTGAAAACCAGAATGTGATTCCGTACATTTACAGAATCGAAAACGGAAAAGATTTCTCGGATTCAAAGAACTGGGAACGGCTCGGCTCGCTTAATGTTTCCGCGACAACTTACAACGACAGCCTTTCAGGAATGGACAAAACAAAAGCGTACTATTATGCGGTCCAGTACAACACATCTTCGCTCGGCTTGTCTTGTAAAAAGACTTACAGAAAACATCTTGAAAAGTTTGACGCAAGGTATTCGGATCTGGATGCGAACGCGGAAGAGCTGAACAAAGGCTATCTTCTTTATCTTGATTTTTCGGCGGATTACAATGGAACTTTGGGAAGCGACGGCGAATACGAGAAAGACGAATATTACTATTCAGAAAAAGTCTCGCACAAGCCTTGGGATTTTGCAGAACGCGGACGCGGTCCTTCTTCATTCTCGATAAGCGCAAAGAATTTGAACACAACGATGGGATATATAAAGCTCGCTGACATAAAAGTCCAGAATCCTCTTGACGGAAGCGGAGCCGGAAGCGAGACATATTCTGTGAACGCTGATTCCTCGGGGATTCTTAAAGACGACAAAAGCGGCGACACAAAACTTGTGCAAAGCGGCTCGGACTTGATTTTAAGTCCTGTCGGACTTTCAAAAGGAACAGCGAACTGTACGGACGGAATTTTAAAGGTTCTGCGTTCCGCAAAGACATATTACAAGATTGAGGCAAATCTTCTGAACGCAAGAAAAGATTTGGCTTCAGGCGAATCAAACGAATCCGGAGGAACAGGCGAGGCTGCCGCAAAAGAAGCGGTTTTCTCGGACGAGGTTTTCGGGTACAGGCAGATAAGCGACGAGGAGCTTGTGAAATCAGCGATGCTGAATATTGCTTACGCGTTCTATCTTGAAAACGGCGGAAAAGAAGATTTGTCAGGCGTTGAAAGTACTCGTTATAAACACCTTGATGAAAAAGATATTGTTTCTCCGGTTACAAAAGGAACGGCTAATTTTAGTGATAGCAGTTATGTTTGGGTTGGCTCAGAGATTGGAAAATGGATAGCATCTGTAAGTATGTCGGATTACGCTGGAAATATGCTTACGCCTTCAGGCGAATATTCAAGTTTTGTTTCAGTTTCAATGTCCAATGTTTCTATAAGAATAAAAGGAACTTCTGATTCATATCTTGATAAATTCAGAGACAAGGATTTCAAAGTCACAGTGAAAATTGCTGATACGGAAGACAAAATAAACAAAGACGTGGTTCTTTATGTGACCTGCGAAAGTGATTCTTCTCTTACAGTAAAAAAAGATGGCGTTGAGATTATTTCTGCAAACGACAAGGAAACACGAAGAAAATGGTTTCCGATTCAGATAGGCGATGACAAAAACTATTGGCTCAAATCTGCGGCATACGGCTGGTGGCAGGAATAAGGAACGTTTAGGAACTGAAATGAAACACACAATAAAAAACACAACGCGTTTTACGCTTTCGGCTGCCCTGATTCTTTTCTCCGCGATTCTGCTTTCTTCCTGCTATTCATGGTTTGAGCAGAAAGTTCCGATGGACAGCGAAACAAAAGTCTCGGATTTTTCGGATTTCTTCTATTATGAAAGCGATAAAGTTTATCTTGATTCGCCTGAACAGGTTTTTGCCAGCGAAGGCGTTTATCCGGGAAAAATTGAAGTCCGCTGGAAAGAAGTCAAGAACGCTTCTTCTTATGTCATCGAACGCGCGGTTTCTGTTCCTGATTCAGACGGAAACCTCGCTTTGCCTGAGGACGAGGATTTTGAAGTCCTTGAGAAATTTGTCTACAGCACAAAATATGTGGACACGATTCTTGAAAATCCCGGCGAGAATGACCTTGAATATTCATACAGATATTATTACCGCGTCTGCGCAGAGAATATCGGAAAAGGATATGTCGCAAGCGGCTTTACGGATATACAGAACCCTGAATCAAAAGCCTTAGGTTATCTTTATTCAGTTCCGCAGAATGTTGTCGCATGGAAAGGAAAATCTGTCTCAGAAATTCAGGTTGACTGGCAGCCTGTTGAAGAGAGTGAAAAATACAGAATCTGGCGCGGCGAAAAAGAAAACGGAACAGGAATGGAGCTTTTGGACACAGTTTCGGCGGGCTTGACTTCTTATAAAGACGAGATTTCCGATTCGGAGCAGGGAACGGAATTCTACTACAAGATTGTCGCTGTGAATTCCTACGGACAGGAATCCGCCCAAAGTTCAATCGCGATGGGATATTCCTTGAAAGAAGGTTCGCCGAGCGCGCCGGAAAATGTCCGCGTTGAAAACGGATTCGCGGAATCGACAAAAACAATCGACATAAAATGGGACGAAGTGACTTCGGCTGGAAAAACCATATTCTACAATGTCTACCGTTCCAGTTCAGAAAGTTCAGTAATCAATCTGATAAAGTCCAGGACGACAGACACGAAATTCACAGACAAGTCGAATTTAAAGCCAGGCGTTTTTTATTACTATTATGTGATGACAATCGCGGTTGACGACACAACTCAGGAAGAGGCGAAAAGCGGATTCAGCGATTCGGGCGAAGAAAGCGAAAATCCGGCTTACGGTTTTCTTTTGAGCCCGCCGTCAATTATAACAGTCGCCGAGGACGCAAGTCTTTCTGAAGGCGAAGTTTACCTTAAATGGAAAGCGGCTTTGGGTTCAGACATTGTCTCTGTTCCGTTCGCGTACAATATTTATATTTCATCAAATGCTGACGAATCGTTCACAATGCTGAAGCAGAATATTTCGGTTTCTCCTGACGAGGACGGATATTTGAAGATAAACATAAAAAAATACAATTTTTACAAAATCACTACAGTGAACGCGAAAAACCTTGAAAGCGAGCTTAGTTCAGCAGCCGCGCCTCATCCTGATTCTCCGCGGAATGTTCAGGCGACCAAAAACATGATTTCGGATTCAGTCTGGACCGCGAACGCGAACGGAGTTTATCCTGTGAAAATAACCTGGGATTCGCCTGAAAACGAGACACCTTACGCTTACACAGTTTACCGTTCGACTTCTGCGGAAAGCGGATTCAAGAAAGTCGCGACAGTTCAGGATTTGTTCTGCATTGATTCCAACAGCGGAGCGAAAGCCGGAGAAATGTACTATTACAAAGTCGTTTCGCTCAATATCCAGATGCAGGGAAGCCATTCAAACAATCCTTCCGAGGACACAAATTTCGGCTGCCGGGGCTACGGTTCTCTTACCTGCGACCAATGGTTCCGCGAATACAACAAGTCGATAATGCATTCGCAGGCAAAGCTCACTTTGATGCACAAGTCAAGCGATATGGACAAGCTTGGAACAGAAACAGTTTCAGGCGATGTCGGCGGAACTCTGACTTACACTTCAAAAATTTCAGGGCTTGGCGCGGAAATAAAAATGCCTTACCAGAATTATTCTGATTTTTACTGCGGAACTGACGGAACTCTTTATATCGGAAAGAACGACCCGGATTATTCCGCTTTGAGCCAGACTGAAAAATCGCGCTGCCTTGAATATTTTATCCTGAACGGAAGCACGGACACAAAATGCAATATGAGCGCGAACGGAAACATGAGCAATTCTGTTGACTGCAAAGGAATGTATCCGGGAAAAGTGATTTATGACAATCTGAAAATCGTGAGCGGCGCGGCCGGCGGAGGCTATTACCTTGTCACAACATACGACACGGACGGAAATGTTCTTCTTGATTCAGGGCAGGTTAGCTGGCAGGTCGGAGAAGAAGACACAGGCTACAACCGCAAATGATTTTCTCTGGAAATTGAATGAATTGAACTAGGGAATTAAAGTAATCAAAGGAACTGAAAATGAAAAATAAAATGAACAGAATGGTTTTTGCCAAAATTTTTGCTGTCGGACTTGTTTTTGCCTCGGCATTTTTGATGTCCGGATGCTACACTCCGTCGCCCCTTTACGGAACTTGGGTTGACAACAGCGGAAACACAATCCGGTTTCAGAGCGACTACACTTTCAGCGCGAAAGTGAAGACATCTTCCGGAAGCGAAGCGTCGCAAGGAACATACAGCCTTCATGACAATGTGCTCACATTCAATGTCGAGTCTCCGTCTTACACAATTGTTTCGGAATGGGATATACGCGGCTCGATTCTTTATCTGACATGGAAGACATCAAGCGATGAGTCCCGTTCGCTTACGCTTTATCTTTCCGCAAAATCAAAATAATGTGCGGGCAACATAACTTAAGGAAAACAGAACAGAATTAAACGCTAAACAACATCGGGAATAATTTATGAAAAAGACATTTATGGTTTTGCTGCTTGCATTCGGCTTTTGCTTTGCCGGAACGGATTTTTTTTCCGCCCAGAATCTTTTTGCCCAGAGCCAGACTTCAGGAATTCTTATCAAAAACGAGGAGTCCGAAAATATAATTTACACGGAAGACGATGTTCCGCTCGACTCAAAGACAGGCTTTCCGGTCATTGAAAAAAAGCCTTTCCCGATTTTCAACTACGGATTTGCAGGAAGCCTTGTGACCCGTCTTGAGGTTCAGGAAAAGAGAAGCAACTTTGTATGGCAGAACGGACTTTTAGGCGCTTATGTTTCTGTCCAGTCCGTGAACATGAAGCCTGTGAACAGCATCGCGCGTCTTGCGGTTTATTATCCGGTGCACAACACTTTCAACGGAATGGACATGAAGCAGCTTCAGATGCTGCGCGGCGCGGTTGACTTTTACGCAGGCCCGATGCTCGAGACTGATATGTGGAGATATGTCCATATAAAAGGTTCTGGCGGACTTCATTTTATGTATCAGCTTACGGACGAATATCACCTGTTTTACCTTGGCGCCGGGCTTCTTGCAGGACTTGAGCTTCCGCTCGCCAAAAACTGGACAATTGTCACAAACGGAATCGCAAGCCTTGACTATCCGAATTTAGGCTCGAACAAGAACCAGATTTACAATGTCTCCTGGAATTACCAGATTGAGCTTGGCGTAAGGTTCAGCAAAAAGAATCCGCACAGATATTACTACATCGGAAAACGGATTCCTGAGCAAACAGACTCCAGTGAGCAGAACAGCGAACCTTGAAAAATAAACTTTCATTATTCAGGCTTTTCCTATAAAATACTTGAGAGGAGGTTTTTGCATGAGTGATATTGGAATCATGAGGATGAAAAGACTTTTTGCTTTTGTTTCAGCTCTTTTTTTCGCCCTTCCGTTTTATGCAAAAGAAGTCAGGCTTTCTGATTCAGAGGGAAATCCTGTGGTTTCTTGCCAGACCGAAAACAATCTTTCTGTTTCAGTCGCCGCAAGATATATTTCCGAAGACAGCAGTGTCCGTTATGTGATGACAATCAGAAACAACGGAACAGAGCCTTATAATTTTGATGAGAACTCGATTTCAGTGTTCGCAGGAAATTCTGAGACGAATGAATGGAGTTATATAAGATATTACAGCGCGACTTCATATTTTGCGAAAAAAGAGGCGGAACACAAAGCGGCGCAAGTCGCGGCTGGAATCGGAATCGGACTTATAGTTCTGGACGCGATTCTTGATTCTGCAAATCCTCCGCCACCGCCGCGTTACGGACCTCCGCCTAGACATCATCACAGGCCGCCACCGCCGCGTCATTACAGGCCTTACTCTTCATTGTTTTCAACGTGGCTTGGAGTCGGAGCGAGCGCGGCGATAATCTCTTCGCTTATGGACGACTTCAATTATTCTCCTTCGCATTTAAGGGAAGCCTTGCTTTTCAGCAAGACAATCGAGCCGGGCGGAACTGCAAGCGGATATTTTGTCTCGGACATCGGATATTCTCCGGACTACAAAGTTGTATTCAATGCGGATTCGGACGACAAGGTGGAATTTGTGTTCTTGCGGAGCGATCGCGAGGAAATTCTTCATCCTTGGGGCGACCCGAAAACAGACAGGCACAGTTTGAGTTACGGAGTGATTTTTCCGTTCGGCGCCTTCAGTTCGTCATTCAATTATATCTGGGGCGGACAGCCGGTCGGCGCTTATTATTCAATGGCATTTCAAATCGGTTCATTTCACGGACCTGTAGTCGGCTCTTTGGACAATTCGGGAAATGTCCTGTTCAAGGACAATTATTACCGTTCCTACAAGGGCGCAGAAGTTTCGTTTGAGCCGAACGGAAATTCCTATTCGGATTTTGTAGGATTCACAGCCGGACTTACAGTAAAGACAATTCCGCACACTTGGCTTCTTCTTGGAATCGGAGCGGATATCGAAATGTCTTACCGTCAGGGAACGCTTAAGAAAACTTCTGATTCAAGCGAAATCGCGAAAGATGCCTGGCTTGAAAACGAAAGGGCGAATGTTTATTTTGTCCCGCAGGTCGGATTCAATTCTGTGTTCAACTTTCTGAATTTCGGAGGAACATTTTCCTGGCGAATCGGCGGAGCTGAAAATTCCGGACCTGTTTTCGGAGCGTTTGTCGGCTTAAGTTTTTAGGACATAGCGTATAAATATAAAAGTCGGAAAACATTTTACAGCATTTTGCAGCACCAGAGGTTTTTATGAAATCCAGTTTTTTTGGCGATGTTTTGCACGACCATTTTGTTCTGTTCACAAGTGTTCTTTCGGGAATCCTTTGCGTTCTTTACATCTGGAAAGGATTTTCCGAAGGTTTCTTCATAGGAAACTGGATTATCGTCTTTTCAAATTTTCTTTACATTCCGTTCGCCGCGATTTTCAGGCGGAAATGTTTTTCGTATTTTTATCTTGTCTATTCGCTGATTCTTGTGTTCCTGATTGCGTTCGAGAAAACTTTTCTTTTCAACAATTACACGGCTCTGTTCATTCTGTGCATCGTCATAATGATAAAGCCGAAAGTAAAATACATCGCGATTGTGCTTTATTTTTTGGCGGCGAGCCTTGCGTTTTCTATGAACGGCGAATCTGTCTTTCATTTTCTGATTCACGTTGTCCGCTCAATCTGGTTTTTCGGAACTGTGTTCTTTGTCGTGGACAACCAGTTTGAACGCAAAAAACTTATCCTTTATGAAGACGAGATAAAGATTTTAGAGCAGCTTTGCAGCGGAAAAATTTATCAGAAAGAGGTCGAAGGGTTCAGCGAGAACACTGTCTACAGAAAACTGAAAGCCGCACGCGAGCGGAACGGAAATATTACACGTGAACAGCTTATTGAGCTTTTCAAGAAAGAATACGAAATCTCCTGAAGGTGTTAAGGACGAGCCTGAAAAAAAAGCCAGATGTTGAGCATCTCTCCACGGCTCAGAGCATCTGGCCCGAACACTTTGTATTCGCTGATAAACTCCCTCGTGTCCTTTTTATCTGATTTCTGTTTTGCCGTTTTCTGCCTGTGTTTTTCCGCAGACAATCAGGCTTCCGCTTTCCAGAGCTTGTGGATATTGCAGAACTCGTAAGCCGCCTCGACTCTTTCGCCGGTCATCACGGCAAAATCCGCTTTAGGCGAATTTCCCGGGCTAAGCCATTTCTGCTGCAATCCTTTGTCCGTCTGAAGCAAAATCCATTCGATGTAATGCTCTTCCTCCGAAGGATGAATCTTTGAGCCGACTGTTACAGTCACAGTGCTTCCTTTCACTTTGATTACAGGAACGTGTTTTTCCGCCGCTCCGTCAGTTGTTCCCGGTACAAGCTCCAGCATTTCGTCGCCGCAACAGACTGTCGGAACTTTTGAATCCTTTACGATTGCGATGATTTTTCCGCAGTGTCTGCAATAATAAAATTTCAGCTGCATTTTTTCCTCCTATTGCTTTTTCAAAGCATCTCTTGCTTTTTCTGATTCTAAGATAACACCGAAGAAAATCTGTGCAAAGAAAATTCAGCCGCAAACGGTCACCAAAAAATCACCAGGAATTTGATGACAGTTTGCGAGCGAATTTTGGTTTTCGTCTGGCGATTTTCGGGATTTTAGGCGGACTGATAAGTTCTTTGCGGCGGATTATTGCAATATTGCAAGCGGAAACGCAATCCGTTATCCTAAATCATGCTTTTGCGCCAGATTATCAACGGAATATTTATTTTTCTTGCGATTGTGTTTTTTGTTCTCGGAATTATAGGACTTATGATTCCTGTT
Organism: uncultured Treponema sp.; assembly: GCA_964606655.1. Lineage (GTDB taxonomy): Bacteria > Spirochaetota > Spirochaetia > Treponematales > Treponemataceae > Treponema_D. The sequence continues at coordinate 36,047 of CAZSHF010000005.1, read as the reverse complement.
GTTCCGCAAGTTCCGTTTTTTGCCGCGTCGCTTTTCTTTGCGGCGAACGGTTCCAAAAGATTCAAAAACTGGTTCAAAAAGCATAAAGTTTACAGAAAGCATCTTCTTCCGATTGTCCGGCGGCATAAGTTTTTGCGCGAACTTTTTGAAGAGGACGAGACAGACGGAGAATCAGAATCATGAAACCTTATGTTCATCAGGTTCGCTACTACGAGACTGACAAAATGGGAATCACACATCATTCAAACTATGTGCGGTTTATGGAAGAGGCGCGCGTCGATTATCTGAATAAAATCGGCTCGCCTTTTGACAAAATCGAGGAACGCGGAATCGCCTCTCCTGTCCTTACGCTTGAATGCAGCTACAGAAAGACGACAACTTTTCCCGACGATATTTATATTTATGTCCGTCCTGAAAAACTTACAGCGTTCAAGCTGACTTTTTCCTACGATATGAAAGTGAATGACGAAACTGTGTTTAAAGGAAAGAGTTCGCATTGTTTTCTTGACACGGACGGAAAGCCTGTCGCCTTGGAGCAAAGTTATCCTGAGCTTTACAATGCCTTGAAAGAAGAGATGAAAAAAGAATCTTCCGGTTTTTCGGGCTGATCAGGCTGAAAGGGCGGGTTTATATAATTTCTGCGGAAAAAGCGTTTAAAGGTTCGGCTTGCGAGGAATGATTATTCCACAAGCAGGGCAAGCCCGCCGCAGGCAGCCGCGATTCCCAGAAGGATATTCACGGTCTTCTGGGAAGATTTCCCGAGCGCCGAAACCACAATGACCGCGACTCCCATCGCAAGACAAACTGCTTTAAGGATAAATTTCACTAAATCGTCAAAATCCATATTTCCTCCATATTTTAATATTCCAAATGTCGAGTTTTCTTCGTTAATCCATTGAACTCGACATTTGACCTGATGAATTTTAACACACTTCTGCGGATTTCACAAAACAAGAGCGGATTCCGGTCAAAACTTACTGACTTTTGAGCGTTGTTTCTATTTTATGTCCAGAAAACGTCTTTCAAGAATTCCGTGACTTTTATGTTCTTGAAAGAGCCGTCAACAATCTTGCAGCCGCCGTAAACCGACATGAAGTTGATTCTGTCCGAGACTTTCAGAATCTTGAAAATCCGCCTGAAATTGTTTTTCACTGTTCCTTCTGAAAGATTGTATTTACGCGCGATTGTGTCGTATTTTGTTTCTTTTAGAATAAGGCTGAGCCATTCTGCGTCCCGGATTGTCAAATCGGGAAAGGCTGAAATGTCGAAAACCTTTTCAGAAGTGAAAATAAGTTTGCCAAGGCTCAGATGAAACGAAAATACAAGAATCAAGACAACTGTAAAAAAGAAAAGAGATTTTGACACAAGAGACAGAATGAAAATCCGTTTTCCGAAGCGTATTTCAGAAAGAATCAGCAGAATGTACAGCACAGAAAAAGATACAGTTTTTAGTTTTCCTTTTTTTTGAAAAAATCCTGTCAGCGCAAGAATCTGGATGCCTACTACAAAAATAAGAATTCCCATATTGTTTTGCGGCTGGTCAATGAAAACGGTCGCTGAATAAAAAATCGCCATCGCTCCGAAAAGCCAGAATTTTGTAGGAACAAATATCAGAAAAAGAAGAATCAGAGCATCAAATGCATAAATAAGGAGCATTATATTTTTGGGAATAAGGCAATGTTCAGAACGGACATAGAAATCTCCGCCGGAAAAAAGAATCTGCGCAAGCCGAAGGACAACAAAACAGAAAACCGCGGACGAGGCTGCACGTGCAAGGAATTTGAATGATTTCGTGAATAAATTTTTGTTTTCCATAGAGTGATTTTAGCACAGTCCAGAAAAATTTACAAAATAATGTTCCGATGAAATCAACCTAAAGTGTAGACAGCAAAAGTGACCTTGGTCATTTTCGGCTTTTTTTTAAAGATGACCTTGGTCACTTTCAGGGAATTCCATATTGAGGCAAAAAATCCTTTTTGTTAGTCTGGTTAAAAAATCTGAAGTTGGACAGAAAACGTTCTGTCCGGATTTTTGAGAATATTATTTTTTCATAGGAGAAGAAAATGAAAAAAGAAAAAATTTTAGGTTTAATGCTGGCTGCGGCTGTTGTATTTGCAGGCTGCAAAAACTCTTTCATTGTCACCAGCAATGAGGCTGTTTCAGAAACTTCTGATTTGAAAGTTCAGGACTTGCTTTCAAAAACGAGAGTAAATCTCTTTCAAGGTGTAGAAATTTCTGATTTGGGAATATCTGATGAAAGCAGAGAAAGCCGGCTGGTTTCAGAGATTTCAAGGAAAACAGGACGTTCGGTAAATCCTGCGGAACCTGTCTCGGACATTGAAACTGTCGCAAGGATTCTTGAGGAAACTGTTTCAAGCGTTGACATTCCAGAGCTTCTCGAGCCGACGGAAGAGGACATCGCAAAGATTCAGGAGACTTTCTTGGATTTGACAGAAGAGGAAGTGATTGAAAATTTGGACACGATTTCAAGGATATATCAGGATGAGATTTCCGCATTGGCAATGCCGCAGATTGTTGGAAGCGCGGACATATCTGAATATTCTCCGGATATCAGGGCGATAAGCATAAAAGACTGGAAGCTTTACTATGACGGCGTTCAGATTACGTCGCACATAGTTTCAGCAATGCTCAAGCATCCGTTCAGCGTTATGGGAATTATAAAGCAGAAGAATTTGGCTGTCGGTTATACAAAAGAATATATGTGAGAAGGAGAGCAAGGCGACAATAAGAAAGATGCTTTCCGCCATGCGGTATGGAATATCGTTATGTGCAAGGAAGGCTGGGGAAAAAAGGATTCAAAAATTTCCTGGGCAAGCGATTTTGCGACCGCTTATGAAAAAGGTGTAAATTATTATCAGTTTGCTTCTGATATGGATTTGCATAACAACAGAGTGGGACGGGATTACTACAATGTGAATTCGTCGAAAACCTATAAGAAATTTTTGTGGTGGCAATATGAATCCGGCGTAAGCGAACCATCTTACGAATCAGCCTGCAAGGCTATAAAGGAAAAGGCAGTCAACGCTCAGTTTATCGGAAAAACAGATTCTGATTTCTTTTCCAAATTGGATTCCGCAAACAAGGATTCCTTGATTTACATCGTGGAAGACAACAATCAGTATTAGAAAAATGATAAACGGCGGCGTTTTTTATAACCGCTGCCGTTTTACAAAGCTATCATTATTTTTTTAGGAGATTTAAGATTATGAAAATAAAAGCGTTTGCTGTTTTTCTTGCAGCCTGTTTTTTTGCTCCGCTGGCTTCATGCGGTTCAGATACAGCAGAGGGAGATCACATAACTTTTGAGAATTCGACTGATTCTGAAATTCAGATTATAGCAACCGAATACACAGAATTCAGTCCCAATATTTTTATTAAGGCAGATGAAAGCTTGACAAAAGATATTGAATTTCAGGGCGAGGCGATTCAGATTAATTTTGTCTTTGACAGTTTAAAATATAAGGCTTCTTTATATCCAAAGCATTCAAGATGGTATTCAATCATCTTTTCAGAAAATGAGAGCGGGGAAGTCAAGTGTACATATAAATGGAAAAACTGGGACTGGGGAAAGACTTACACGGAAGATATGTACTTACAGAAAATAGAAGAATAAAAGCGACCTTTGGTATTTTCGGCAGAAAATAAAAATGAAATCTATAAAGACATCGTTTTCTGTTTTCTGCCGTTTTTTCTGTTTCTTTACCAAGATGTCTAAAAACCTACATCATCTTGTCTTTGTCTGTGATTTTCCGTATCACTTTGCATGGAACTCCGACGGCTACGCTGTTCGGCGGAATGTCGCGGGTCACAACGCTTCCGGCTCCGATTACGCAGTTTTCGCCGATTGTTGCTCCTGCGCAGACAGTGACATTTGAGCCGCACCAGACTCCGTCTTTTATTGTCACAGGTTTTCCGTATTCTATCGTGCGGAACGAGCCGTCATCTTCCTGTTTTGAATTCCGTTCCTCGCTTGCAATCGGATGAAGCGCGGTTACGATTGAACAGTTCGGGCCGAAAAACACATTGTTTCCGATTGTCACAGGGCAGACATCAAGAATCACAAGATTGAAGTTCGCGTAACAGTTGTCTCCGAATGTAGTGAACTTTCCGTAGTCAAAATGAATCGGACCGCGTAGAACAAGTTTTTTTCCGTGGTTCGGGACAAGTTTTTTCAGTATCTCCTCGCGTTTTTCCGCCTCGGATTCAAGCGTCTGGTTGTATTCAAAAGTAAGCCTGTCCGCTTCGTCTCTTAGATTTGCAAGCTCAGCATCTTCTGAATCGTATATTTCGCCTCTGAGCATTTTCTCTTTTTCTGTCATGTTTTTTATTTCTCCCGTTGTCGATTGTGTATATATTTTCTTTCATTTTGGTGATTTTTTTTCAAAAAGTAAATTGCACAAGTCGCGCAAAAAATGCTATACTCTCAACATCACTTGGGGATATAGCTCAGTTGGTAGAGCATCTGGTTCGCAATCAGAGGGTCGTCGGTTCAAGTCCGATTATCTCCAGTCTTTTTTTTAACCCTTCTTTTGATTTATCAATCAATCCGCCAGTCCTTCGTTTATAAAATTTCTCAGTCTGGTTTCTGAAATCGCGCCGACCGCTCCGTTCTGGACTTTTCCGTTTTTGTCTATGAGAAATGTTGTCGGGAACGCGGAGATGTAATATTTTTCAGTTATGATTCCGTCAAAGTCCATCAGGCAAGGATAAGAATATCCGTTCGTGTCCAGAAACTTCACGATTTCCGGCAAGTCTTTCTCGCGGAAATAATTAGGCGCGGCGATTCCAAGAATGAAAACATCTTCGTTTCCTTCGTCGATAAGCTCGTCATAGACTTTCTGGAAATCAGGCATTTCCATCCGGCAAGGCGGACACCAGGTTGCCCAGAAATTCAGAATCACAGTTTTTCCTTTCAGTTCGGAAAGAGTCCATTGGCTTCCGTACTGGTCTGTAAGCGAAAATTCCGGCGCGGAAGGCCTGTTTTTGTCCGGCGTATGGTTTTCTTGTTTTTCAGGCGTTTTTGTTTTTTCCGGGGAAGAGATTCTGTTCTTTTCTGAATCCGAAGAATTCATTTGTCCGCTTGAAGTTTCATTTGTGTTTTCATTCACGCTTTTCAGGGAAGAAGAATCGTTTCTTTTTGTCTGCATCATGATTCCGTTCGCTGTCATAAAGATTCCGACGCAGATTAAAATGATTCCGCCGATTCTTGTTGTCCATTTCACGATATTTCTGTGTTTCCTGAAAAAATCAAGCAGCGACGAGACGAAGATTCCTGTGATTATGAACGGAACCGAAAATCCCAGCGTGTAAAGAAAAATATAAATCATTCCGTCTGATTTTGAAGCCGCGTCTGTTGTCATGACAAGAATCGAGGCGAGCGCAGGTCCTACGCAAGGTGTCCAGGAAAAACTGAACACAAATCCGAACAGAATTGCGGTCAGCGGAGAAAGCTTCAGCTTTGCGAAGTTGACTGGAATTCTTTTTTCTTTCTGAAGAAACGAGTTTGAGCCGAAAAATCCAAGCTGCAGTAAGCCGAAAAGTATTATCAGAATTCCGCCTGCGATTGAAAAAGCGTTCCTGTTTCTTACAAGAAATTTTCCTAAAGCGGACGCGCCAAGTCCAAGGATAAAAAACGCGGCTCCGATTCCCACGGCAAAGAAAAGCGAGTTCACGATTGCCTTTTTTCTGCTGTAGCGGATTTTGCCGTTCTCGTCAGTTTCGCTTCCGCCTGAAAGATAGCCGAAATAAACAGGAAGAAGCGGAAGAACGCACGGAGAAGCGAAGCTTAAAATTCCCTGGAAAAACGCTGTAAGCAAAGTCAAAAAACTTAAATCTGAAAAATCAGTAACATTCATAGGATAAAAATTAGATTAAGAGAATCCTGATGTCAACATAAATTCCTGCAAGTTCTAGAAAAACTGCCGCGGAGTGCAAAAGAATATTTCTCAACTAGGCGTAAAATCGGTTCAAAGACCGAAAAAACACGCGGGCTGGAAAAAGAATTTCTTGTAAATCTGAAAGCGAAAATGTATATTTTAAACCCGACGGCTTGGGCGATAACAAAGCTGTCGAACAGGCATATTATTTTTAATTAAATCTTGAATCAGATTTCGGTTCAGTTTAACGGAGGCAAACTTATGAAAGTAGTTTATGCTACAAGCCAAGGCAAAACAGAAGCCTTGCTTAACAGACTTGCGGTAAAAGAGCCGCTTAAAATTGTAAAAGGCGATGAGAAAATCGACGACAATTTCATTCTTTTTACATACACGACAGGGCAGGGCGAAACTCCGCCGACAGTCGATTCGTTTGTGAAAGCCAACGCGGCAAAAATCAAGGCGGTCGTCGGACTTGGAAACCTTGCTTTTCATGCGGACACATTCTGCTTTGCGGCGGACAATATCGCCAAAAAATACAATGTTCCGATTCTGTACAAAATCGACGGAGCAGGCGAGGAGCTTGACGAAAAAAGGCTCAAGCTTCTTCTGAACAAATGGCTTAGATAGAAAAATCGTAAAAAGCCTGTTTCAAGACGTGACAAACTTTTTTTAGCTTTTGAGACAGGCTGGCTTATGTTTCCAGCGGCAAAAGACGGTAATCAGTGCATTGGAATGTAGCACAATATTGTGCGGTTTTGACCACTCGCTACGCGACCAAAAACCATTTTATTTCCCCAGATGTCGACTTTCTTTACAAACAATAAAAAATGCACGCAGGCAAGGTTCCGATTTGAAAAACAATCTGCACAAGTGAGTAAGAAAAACTTAAAAATTGTAGATAATGCTTGTCTAGTGGTTGCTTGCGCGCCCTGCGGGACGACTTGCTCAACCACCATAATTTTTTAACGAACGCGGAAGCCGTTTTTCATAATCGGGTTCTTGCCGAGAGTGCATTCTTGCATAGTTTCATAAAAGTCGACATTTGACCTAATACTTTTTTAGGTGGTATTATAGCAAGAACCCGTCACTTGCTGGAGACAAAATGCTTAAAATTTCAACGCGCGGACAATACGCGCTTCTGATTATGACAGATTTAGCGGAGCAGAATCCCGAAAATTATGTTCCGCTTAAACTTCTTTCCCACAGACACAACCTTTCTGTAAAATATCTAGAACAGATTTTGGCTCATCTTAGCAAGTCTGGTCTTGTAACAGGTCTCCGCGGAAACAACGGCGGCTACAGGCTTGTGAAAAACGCGTCGGAATACACAGTCGGCGAGATTCTGCGTGCTCTTGAAGGCGATTTGTCTCCGCGCGGAATCAACGATGGAAACACCGTCAGCAATGTAGGAAACGATTCGTTCTGGAAAGACTTTGAAGACGCGATAAATTCGTTTGTCGATTCAGTGACGCTTGAGGAAGTGGCTCAGAAAAACCGGGATTTCAACGGCTTTGATTACTGCATTTGAGCGATGATTGTTCAGTCAAATTTTGTTCTATATTGTTTTGTTGTCTTGTTGAAAAGTTCGCTTTGATTCTTGTGATTATTTTTTCGCTTATCTCCTGATGTATTTCGTTCCGCGTCCAGCGCCAATGCTTGTTATCGCTCCGCTTTTCATCATTTTTCCAAGGACTGCTTCGACTGTTGTCGGACTTATGTCTGGAAGAATTCTGCAAATTTCCGCCTTTGAGATTGGAAGAATCGAGTTCAGAACTGTAGCTTCTATTCTTGAAGATTTGGAAATTTTATTTGAATTTACAACTGCAAAACGGTTGTCCAGTTCCTGATAACAAAAATACAGCACAGAAAGAAAATTCTGCATAAACGGAAAATAATTGTTCTGGCTTTCATGCCATTTTTCCGAAGATTCTTTTAAGGATTCATAATACCATGCTTTGTTTTTATTTATCTGCTCTTCAAATGAAATGTATTTTCCCACATCAAAACCGTTTCTGTATAAAAGCAGCAATGAGATAAGCCGCGACATTCTTCCATTTCCATCCCGAAAAGGATGCACACATAAGAAATCAAGCACAACACACGGAATCAAAAGAAGTTTATTGATATTTGCGTCTGACGCGGCATCTGAATAAGCCAAGAAAAACTGCTCCATCGCTTTTTCTGTTTCATTTGCTGGAACTGGGGAAAAACGCACACGTCGATTTCCTTCCTTGTCGATTTCAAGAATCACATTGTCATCAGTTTTATATTTTCCGCCATATTCATAACTTGTCGCTGAAAGAAGAATTTTATGAAGCGATAAAACATTGTTTTCATTGAACTGCATATTTTGAAAATTTGAATGAATCAGATTCAATGCGTCTCTGTAACCTGCGATTTCTGCTTCATTATGATTGATAGGCGCGCTGTTTTCATTTACAATCTGCGCAATTCTTTCATCGCTTGTTATAATTCCCTCAATTTCGTTCGAATTTTTTACAGACTGAATTTTTGCCACAGATTCCAGTTCTGTAAAAATTTTCTGATACTTATTTTTACGAAATTCCGCCGCCGTTTTTAAAGAAGCGATAGATGATGTGATGTTTACAAGATTAGACGGCAGCAATCCGTTGTCTAGAAAAGAATAATCGAATTTATGCATTGTTTTCATTCCCTGCATATTTTTTATATCAGAATATGCATATTTTCTCAATTATCTGCACAAGAAAGAAATATTTTTTATGCAGATATGAACAGTTCAAATCGCACAGAAATTAAATATAAAAACCATAAAAAAACTCTTGAAAACCTATTAAAAATTCAGTTATTTTTGGTTCAGGAGTTCAAGATGAAAACTGCATGAAATAGCGTCAGTTTTTATCTTGACAAGTTTGCGTTGCAGGCTTGCATATCAGTTGCGTTCCTTCGCTTCCTGTCTGTCGGCAGAAAGATTTTTGCAGGAAAGGTTTCTTCTCTGCGTGAAGGAACTCTTAAAAATTCATTCGGAATCTGAAGTCTTCTTCCTGATTTTATGAGAGGTTTTTATGAAAAAATCGATTTTTTCTGGTTTTCTGCTTGCTGGAGCTGCGTTTGTCGGAGCGCAGAATTATCCCGACGCTTTTCAGACTGACCCGAACGCGATGGGCTGGATGCAGGGATTTCCGCCGAGCAAAGAAAAAACGCTTCATGCTTCGGACGGCTCGTTTTTTGATTTTCCGAAAATCCGTTACAGCGTGAACCATATGCAGGAATTTTCGCCGACCAGAACAGTCCGTGCTTCCCAGAAAAACAAGTATTCCGTAAAAACAAAAATCGACAAGAACATCGGCGCAATCGAATTTGTTCCGTGGGATTCAGAAAATCCTATGACTTTTGAAGATTCTCTTGCCGCGAACTACACGGACGGAATCATAATCATGCGCAAAGGAAAAATTGTGTATGAAAAATATTTCGCAGGTCTTGATTCTGAAGGAAAACACGCCGCGATGTCGGTAAGCAAATCATTTGCAGGAACAGTCGCTTCTATTCTTGTCGCGGAAGGAAAACTTGAGCCTGAAAAACTTGTGACTGAATATATTCCGGAGCTCAAGGATTCAGGATACAAGGACGCGACTGTCCGTCAGGTTATGGATATGACGACTGCGATTCAGTACAGCGAAGACTACAACAATCCAAACGCGGAAATCTGGGCTTATTCTGCGGCAGGAAATGTGTTCAGGCCGGCGGATTACAAAGGCCCTGAAAACTATTACGAATATCTTGCGACTGTAAAAAAGATTCAGGGGCAGGAACACGGAGAAGCGTTCGGCTACAGGACGATAAACACGGAGCTTCTCGGCTGGATTTGTTCGCGTGTCGAAGGAAAAGGACTTGCCCAGCTTGTCTCCGAGAAAATCTGGCAGCCGCTTGGAGCGCATCACGACGCATATTATCAGATTGACCCTTCAGGAATCGCGTTTGCAGGCGGAGGATTCAATCTGAATCTCCGCGATATGGCGATGTTCGGCGAAATGATGAGGAACAAGGGAAAACTGAACGGAAAACAGATTATTCCTGCCGCTGCTGTTGAAGACATTGAAAAGGGCGGAAGCAATCCTGAAAGCAAGGAAGCGTTTTCAAAAAGCGATTATCCGCGTCTTAAAGGCTGGAGCTACAGAAATATGTGGTGGATTACAAACAATCCGCACGGAGCGTATATGGCGCGCGGAGTCCACGGCCAGGCGATTTACATCGATCCTGCCGCGGAAATGGTAATCGCGCGGTTCGCTTCTACACATTACGCGTCAAACAAATACATCGATCCGCTTTCTCTTCCAGCGTACGAGGCGGTTGCAGAATATTTCATGAAATGACGGAATGTTTCCTAAATCATTCGAGGGTGCATTTTTTTACCCCAAATGTCGACTTTTATGAATAAATAGCCCAAATGACGATTTTCTTTGCAAACAATAAAAAAATGCACGCAGGCAAGGTTCCGGTTTGAAAAACAATCTGCACAAGTGAGTAATAAAACTTAAAAAATGCAGAAAATACTTGTCTGGTGGTTTAGATAAACTCAACCACCGTAATTTTTTGACGAACGCGGAAGCCGTTTTTCAAACAGGGTTCTTGCCGAGAGTGCATTCTTGCATGATTTATAAAAGTCGACATTTGGGGTTTTATATTTTCATAAAACTCGGCATTCAGGCTATTGAACAATCTCACTTTATTCTTTTCTTGAGTTGCTGTATGCTAACTCTTAAATGAAAACCGAAACCACGAACAATTCTTCAAAAGATTCAAGAAGCGGCTTAATAACTCTGGTTCTTTTTGCGGCGTTTCTGATTCTTTCGTTTTCATCGCTTTTTGTCGGCGTGATTGACATTTCGATAAAATCGCTTTTTTCAGGCGGAAACAAAATCGGAGAAGCGCTTTCTGAAGGAATTCCTAGCGACGGAAATTCTGTTTCCCTCTGGACAGTTTTTTTCGCGAGCAGAATTCCGCGTCTTCTTGCCTTGATTTGCACAGGAACAGGAATGAGCGTCGCTGGACTTATAATGCAGCAGCTTTGCTCGAACAAATTTGTCTCGCCGACAACGGGAGCGACAATCAGTTCCGCCCAGTTCGGAATACTGCTTGCTCTTGTGTTTATTCCTTCCTCGACTTTGTGGAGCAGGGCGATTTTCTCGTTTTCGTTCGCGATTTTAGGAACCTGGATTTTTGTCTGGTTCATAATGCGCATAAAATTCAAAGACCCTGTTATGGTTCCGCTTGTGGGAATTATGTTCGGAAATATCGTGAGCGGAATCACTCAGTTTGTCGCGTACAAATTCGAGATGACGCAAAGCCTTTCAAGCTGGCTTACAGGACATTTTTCTTCTGTAATCCGCGGCCGTTATGAAATCGTCTATCTTGTCGTTCCGCTTGTGGTGATCGCTTTTGTCTTTTCAAACCATTTCAATATCGTCGGAATGGGAAAAGATTTTTCCAAGAATCTCGGCGTGAACTACAATCTTGTGCTTTTTTCAGGTCTCACGATTTCCGCGATGATTACAGCGAGCATCGTTGTGGTTGTCGGTTCGGTTTCGTATATCGGGCTTATCGTTCCTAATCTTGTGGCGATGTACAAGGGCGACAAAATCCGCGGAACTCTGATTGACAACGCGCTTTTCGGCTCAATATTTGTGATTCTGTGCGATATGCTCAGCAGAATCATAATCTGGCCTTACGAGCTTCCGATTGAGCTTTTAATCGGAATTATCGGAAGCCTGGTTTTTATCGCGCTTCTTTTTGTCAGGCTGAAAAGGGGAGGAAGAAGATGAAAGATGGAATGAATACTGATTTTTTGCGGCGGAAAAATATTAAGTCCGGAATCCTGCACTTCGATTTTGCGAAACTTCGCTTAGGGCTTAGTTCAAACGCCGCGAAAATCATTCTGCTTTCGTTTTTAGCGTTTCTTTCTATTATACTTTATATTACAGTCGGCGTTGATTTTCAGAACGGGCGACTTTTTGCTTACGCGATGAAAATCCGCCTTCCTAAACTTGCCGCGATGATAATAGTCGCGTTTGCAATCAGTTCGGCTTCGATTGTTTTCCAGTCGATTATAAACAACACGATTGTAACTCCGTGCCTTCTGGGAATGAACGCGCTTTACACGCTGATTCATACTTTTGTTGTTTTTGTGTTCGGAATGGGAAGCGTTTTTGTTACAAACGCGAATCTTGCATTTGTCCTGGACGCGCTTCTTATGGGAATCACGGCGACTTTTCTTTACAGTTATCTTTTCAAAAAGACGAACAGCAATGTCCTTTACGTGCTTTTAATCGGAACAGTTCTGACTTCGTTTTTCGGCTCGATCCAGAACACGATGACACGCGTCATGGACCCGAACAATTACCAGAATCTTCTTGCGACTTTGGTCGCGTCTTTCAGCCACGTGAACTCTGAAATAATCGCGGCGAGTCTGGTTCTTCTTTTTCTGATAATTTTTTTGCTCAGGAAAGACATTTCTCTTCTTGATGTGATAACTCTCGGAAAAAATCAGGCGATAAATCTTGGAGTCGATTACGACAGGACAATCCGCCGCCTACTTCTTGGCGTAACGCTTTGCATTGCGGTCGCGACGGCTTTGGTCGGTCCTTTGAGTTTTATGGGGCTTATCGTGGCGAACCTTTCGAGGCAGCTTTTCAAGACTTACAGACATTCGGTTCTGATTGCAGGCTCAAGCCTTTTCGGGATTATTGTTCTTGTCGCGGGACAGCTGATTGTCGAGCGGATTTTTGTGTACGAGATTCCGATCAGCGTGTTTATTTCTGTAGCCGGCGGAATATATTTTCTTTATCTGATTCTGACGCAGAAAAGCGCGAGATGAAGGGAATGTCAAGCTGCCGCAAATTCCTGTATATTAATAACATGAAATCAAAGTCCACTCACGAATACACACGGAGACAAGTTGAAGAACTTTTAGAGCAATGTCTTAATAAAACACTCGGTGAACTTGATAAAAACCACGTTTTTGACAGGACAAAGACAAATCCAAAAATCACAGGAATCGCAGGAGATGTTATCGAGCAGTCGGTATTCGGTTATGATGCGAACAGCGACCAGAATCCTGATTTGGACATTGACGGTGTCAAGACCGAGCTAAAGACAACAGGAATCAGGATTTCAAAGAAAAACAAAAATGAATATGAAGCGAAAGAGCCAATGTCTATCACGGCTGTTTCGCCGGAAACAATAATCGACGAAGAATTCTTGGATTCTCATTTCTGGCGGAAACTTGCCCATCTTCTTTTTGTCTATTATCTTTACAGTTCTGACAAAACTGTTCTTGCTGCTGAATATGCAAAGTTCATCATCAAAGGCTATCAGTTTCTTGAATTTTCCGAAGATGACAGACGGATTTTAAAACAAGACTGGCTGATTGTCAGAGATTTTATCCGTTCATTGCAGAAAGACAAATCTCGTTATCCTGAAATCTCGCATCTCCGCGACAAGCTGCTTTTTATTGACACCGCGCCGAAATGTCCGAATCCGCCTCGCTTCCGACTGAAAAGAACTGTTGTAAGCAATATCGTTCAGAAACATTTTAACGGCTCTCTTGAACAGCTGCCGAAAAGTTATGATTCATACAGCGAAATTGACAGCAAATGCAGCGAAATCACTTCAAAATACAAAAACAAAACCGTCGCAGAACTTATGTCAGAGTTTTCAATTGAAGGCAGAATCGACAAGGCAATCGGAGAAAGAATTGTTGTCCGTATGTTCGGCGGCAAATCGAAGAAAATGGATAATATTGAACTTTTCAATAAAATCGGTCTGATTGGGAAAACAATTGTTGTCACTGAAAAAGGAAACAGAACAGAAGACATGAAACTTTTTAGAATCAATTTTGATGAGATTTCAAACGTTGACGAAAACTTTTCAGATTCTGCTTTTTATGACTATTTTTCAGAGAACCAGTTCCTTTGTATTGTTTTTGAGGAGCATGACTCAAAAGATTTCGGCAAGAACACTTTTAAAGGATTCAAGAGGCTTTCTTTCTCCGATGAATTCATTGAATTGAATGTGAAATCAGCTTGGGAAAAAATCCGGGAACTTGTAATCTACAAGGAACTGAAAAATGTTCTGGTTCTTGATTCAAACGGAAATCCAAAAATCAACAAGACCGGAATCATCCAGTCCGCGCCGAATTTTCCGAAATCATCTGAAAGTGTGGTTTTTGTCCGCGGCGACAGTTCCGATTCAACAAGGAAACCTGAAAGCGTAAATGGAATTGCAATGTACCGCCAGTATGTCTGGATAAAAGGAAGTTACATTGCAAATCTTCTGTCGTCAAAAGATTATCTTTAGGTCAGTTGTTGATCGATTTTTCAATTTCTGTTATATTTTCGGATGAAGGAAATTATGCAAAAAACTGTCTGTGAACTTTTTGCCGGAGTCGGTGGATTCAGATGCGGCTTGAACTCAATAAAATCTGTGAATTTTTCAAAAGAAGATGAAAAGTGGAAAACAGTCTGGTTCAATCAGTGGGAGCCTGGAAAGAAAAGCCAGTGGGCTTACGACTGCTACAAAAAGCATTTCGGAACTGTTCTTGATTTAGACGGCAACGACACGACAAACATCGACATTTCCTCAGTTGATAAGAACACAATTCCAGACCACAATCTTCTGGTCGGAGGCTTTCCCTGCCAGGATTATTCAGTCGCGCGAAGCTTGAACGGAGAAAAAGGGATTGAAGGCAAGAAGGGCGTTCTCTGGTGGTCAATTCTTGATATTCTAAAAGCGAAGAAGCCGCCGTTTGTTCTTCTTGAAAATGTTGACAGGCTTCTGCTTTCTCCTTCAAAACAGCGCGGACGTGATTTTGGAATCATTCTTTCGTGCTTCAGCAATGAAAATTATGTTGTTGAATGGCGGATTGTGAACGCGGCGGAATACGGCGAAGTCCAGCGAAGAAGAAGGACTTTTATCTTTGCATACAAATCTGACACTAATTTTGCAAAATCATTAGAACTTAAAAAAAACGCAAATTCGGTTTTACAAATAATCGGAGAAAAAGGATTTTTTGCAAGAACTTTTCCGATTCAGAAAACTAATCCTTTGCAAATTTCTTCAATTGGTATTTCAAACGACATTGCGGAAGTTTCTGATTCATTTCATTTTGATTTCCTCAATTCTGGTCTTATGTTTAGCAATTCGATTTATACCGCAAAAACCGAGCCTGTAAAACACGAACCTAGAACTTTAGGCGAGATAATCGAAAATCAAAATGTTGATGAAAAATATTTCATTCCAAACGAAAAGTTGTATTTCACAAATCCTGAATCCACGCACAGCGATGAAACTGAAAAAGAGCTTCCTTCAGAAAGCCGACACACATGGCAGTACATAAAAGGCGCAAAACGGAAATACCGCACGGCGGCGAACGGACACAAATATGTTTATTCTGAAGGCGCGATTCCGATGATTGATGAATGGAACAAGCCAGCGCGGACAATGCTCACAAGCGAGGGAAGCTTCAACCGCAGCACGCACATTGTTAGGGATTTTACGAACAAGAAAATCAGAATTCTCACACCGAAGGAAACAGAGCGGATGCAGGGATTCCCAGATGATTGGACTGCGACTGGAATGCCTGAAAAGTTCCGCTATTTCTGTATGGGAAACGCGCTTGTCGTTCCACTTGTTGAGAGAATGGGAAAAACAATCGAGAAAATTTTTGATGAAGAATGATTTTTAGCTTAAATGTCAAGTTTTATAAAAACTGATTTCCGTGAGACTGACAAAAAAGTTGTTTGCATTTACGCAAAAATCCGCATAAAACAAGTCTCCTGAAAAAATCTATGTTATATTTTGGATTTTGATGAAAAAAAGCGCTTAATAAGTTAGAATATGCTAACTACATTCAGGGACACAAAATGACGGTAAAAAATCTTTCTAAAAAATACGGCGAACGTATTGTTGTGGACGACATAAGTTTTCAGATTCCGAAGGAAAAAGTTCTTTCGCTTATCGGGCCGAACGGAGCCGGAAAATCAACTCTGATGGGAATGATGAGCCGACTTGTTCCGCGCGATTCAGGCGAGATTGTTCTTGACGGAAAAGACATCAAAGACTGGAAAAGCAAAGAGCTTTCAAAGCGACTTGCGATTCTTACGCAGACGAACAATATCCAGATGAAGCTCACAGTCCGCGAGCTTGTTTCGTTCGGGCGTTTTCCTTATTCGCAGAACCATCTTGATTCGGAAGATTTAAAGCTGGTGGACAAAGCGATTGAATACATGGAGCTCGGCGAAATGGAGAACAAATTCATAGACGAGCTTTCGGGCGGACAAAGGCAGCGCGCTTATATCGCGATGGTCATCGCCCAGGACACAGAATATGTTCTTCTTGACGAGCCGACAAACAGCCTTGATATTTACCACGCTTCGGCAATGATGAAAATGGCGCGCAGGCTTTGCGACGAGCTTGGAAAAACTGTTGTGCTTGTCCTGCACGAGATAAACTACGCGGCGTTATATTCTGATTTTGTGCTTGCCCTTCAGAACGGAAAGATAAAAAGTTTCGGAACTGTGAACGAAGTCATGACCAAGGAAAACCTTTCCGAAATCTACCGTGTGAATTTTGAGACAATCGAAGTGAAGGGAAAACCTCTTTCGATTTATTATTAGGTCAAATGTCGAGTTTTAATGTATTAGCAAAAATGCACTCTCGGCAAGAACCCGATTATGAAAAACGGCTTCCGCGTTCGTCAAAAAAAGAAGTGGTTGAGCAAGTCGAACCCACCAAGCAAGCATATTTGCAACTTTTTAGTTCTCCTTACTCACTTGTGCAGATTGTTTTTCAAATCGGAACCTTGCCTACGTGCATTTTTTATTGTTTGCGAAGAAAACTCGACATTTGACCTATTAGATTTTTATTGAGGAAATTGCTTTATTAGGAGTTTTATATGAAAAAATTTTTTGTGTCTTTCAGTGGTCTTGCCAAGTGTTTGGCTGGATTTGCTGTATTGTCCGCTTTGCTTTGCGGTTTTTCCGGCTGCAAAAAGGCTGGAAAAAATGTCTCGGCTTCTTCGGGAATGTCCCAGGAATCGGAAAAATCTTCCGGAACTGTCAGCGTGAAAAGCGTGAACCAGTCTTCCGAAGAGATTCTGGTTTCTGTTCCGAAAAACGCCTCGCGTGTGGTTGTCCTTGACCTTGCGGTCCTTGATATTCTTGACAATCTTTCATTGGGCGACAAAATTGTCGGCTCTGTTTCAACCCGGATTGATTATCTTGAAAAATATTCGGACGACGAGAAAATCGCAAAATGCGGAACTGTAAAAGAGGTTGACCTTGAAAAAATCCTTTCAGTGGATCCTGAAATCATTTTCGCTGGCGCAAGGCTTCAGACAATTTACGGCGACCTTTCGGAAATCGCTCCGACGATTCTTTTTCCGTCTTTGACTTCAAAAGGACTTTACGAAGGCGTGAAGGAAAACGCTTTTGAAATCGCGAAAATCTGGGGAAAGGAAGACGAGGTTTCAAGCCTTACGGAAGATTTTGCGTCAAGGATTTCTGGATTAAAGAAAAAGGCGGAAGGAAAAACCGCGATTGTCGGACTGTGCACGAACGGCGGATTTTCTGTCCTTGGCGACAAATCCAGATGTTCGATAATCGGAAACGAAATCGGATTCAAGAACATCGGAATAGATTTTGCGGCAGAAAATTCGCGCTCAGCCTCCCGCGGAGCAAGAAACGCGACCGCCGCAATGCACGGAAACGAGGTTTCGTTCGAGTTTGTCGTGAAAGCGAATCCCGACTACATTTTTGTCCTTGACCGTGACAGCGCAATCGGAGCAAAAGGAGCAAAACTCGCTTCCGAAATCCTTGACAACGAGCTTGTCAATTCAACTTCCGCCGCAAGAAACGGAAATCTTGTGATTCTGGAGCATCCTGAAGTCTGGTACACAGCGGAAGGCGGAATTACAGCCTTTGACATAATGCTTGAAGATTTGGAAAACAGGATAAAGTAGAAACTCAGAAAAAAAATCCGCGTCTTGAAAATTTTATTTTATAAATTTCAGGAAACGGATTTTTTTGCACTGAATGATGAAAGCTTAAAACTTATTCCGTTCTGAAGCCGTCGATTCTGGATTTCATTTTCTGGACGGAAGTCTTGTTTTCTTCGGCGCAGGTGTTCACATCGTTCAGAACCGCGCTTAAATTCACTGCCGCGTCGCTTGTCTGCGAAAGCGATTTTGTTATCGCGTTGGACGAGGCGACGATATTTTTTGTGTTTTCAAACACGTTGTCCGTGTGCTTTCTTTGCGAGACCGCAAGTTCTTTGAGCGAGGCGATTGATTCCACAACCTGCTGAGTCGCCGAAAGCGTTTCGTTTGTTCCGATTCTCTGTTCTTCCACGGACTGCGCGATCTGGCGGACAATGTCTGCTGTCTGCACAACGCCCGAATCAATCGATGTGAAAGCGGTTTTTGCCTCTTTCATCGCTTGAACGCCGTTCTTGATTTTTTCGCCCATTTCGCTGATGTTCTCAAAAACTGTCTTCACGTTCGCGGCGCTTGTGTTTGAAAGAGCGCGGACTTCCGCCGCTACAACTGCAAATCCTTTTCCCGCTTCGCCTGCGTGCGCCGCCTCAATTGACGCGTTCATCGCAAGAAGGTTTGTCTTGCTTGAAATCTCTTTGATTTTTTCGACCGCTTTTGAAACTTCAATGCTCGACTCTTCGATAAGGGAAATCGCTTCTTCCGCGCTGAAAATCGCTTTCACGCCTTTTTCAGTTGTCTTTCTCAAGTCTTCAGAAATTCCGTCCGCTTTTTTTGTCGTTTCAGAAATCGAGGCGATGTTTCCTGTCATCTCTTCAATTGAAGCGGAAGCGCGTTCAACTGCCTGGTTCTGGTTCAGAATCTGCTGCTCGACTTGCTCCGCGCTGTCTTTAAGGCTTTCAATATCCGCGTAAGTGGAATTTATGATTTCCGCGGTCTTTTTGTCCGCTTCTCTGATTTCTTCCACCGAAATCTTCATTGAATCAAGCGCGTCCAGGGATTTTTCCGAAGCCGAGCCGAGAACCTTCGCCGCGGAAGAAACGTTTTCGGTTTCGTGTTTAAGGCTCACGATTGTTTCGGTCAGTTTTTCCATAAGAGCGTTCTGCGCGCCTGTAAGAATTCCTATGTCGTCGTCGATGCTGATGTTTATGCGTTTTGAAAGGTCGCCGGACTGTTCAAGCTCGGCGACAATTTTTGTCACTTTGAAAATCCGGCTTTTCATCTCAAGGCAGACAATCAGAAGAAGCCCGAATCCTGTCGCGAAATTCAAGGCGATGCAAATCAGCCCGTTTTTTATGTATTCGTCCATATGATTTGACTTTTTAACTGATTCTGCGGAATCTGAACCGGATGAGATTGATTCAGGTGAAAGCGAATGCGATTCAGCGGAAACTGAATCAGCTGAAGCCGGATCAAGTTTTTCGTCCAGAATAAGTCCGTAACTTGTGGAGAACGCGTTTGTCGCGGCAAGAATCAGAGTTATCGCTCCGACTGTAAGAATTTTGTCCGAAATGTAATGTTTTCTTCCGTTCTTTTTCGGATGATTTGAATGATTTTCCGAAGCCTGATTTTCCGGGTTCAGGCTGTGGATCTGAAGGCTTTCTCTGTAAGGAAGAAAAAGAAGGTCAAAATAATAAATCTCGTAGAGCGACACGATTATTCCAAAGCAGACCGCCTGAACCACGATGATTGCAAATCGCGACGGAATGTACGGATAATTTCCTGTGATGAAATCTATAACCGAAACCGAAATCTGCCCGATTATGAATCCGACGATATTTTCCGCCATCACAATAAGCCGGATTTTTCTGTAGGTTTTTGTGGCAAGATTCCTGTCGTCTTCGTCCGCTTTTTCTCCGCTCTGGATTTTTTCGGCAAGAGTTTTCATCGGCTTCAAGACGCGGGCGATATAAACCGCGACAATTCCGACAAGCAAGGCGACCGCGCCCAAAGTCGTCCCGATTCCGGCAAAATATTTATCCATCGAGCGATAAAGAAGAGCCAGCTGATGCCAGCGCAGAATCAACGCGCCTATAAGTCCGCAGATAAAAGTCGCCGGAATAAAGGCAAGGCTTAGGTTAGAAAGTTTTTTCATAAAGTCACCGCAATGCTGCCGCAAAAAAATAAGCCCTTAATGTTGAAAAGCAAAAGTTGAAAGGCAATTTAAGGGCTTTGAAAAGTATAGTTCTGTTCGGAGGCTTTTGCAAGAAAAAACTATTTCCTGTCCGTCTTGCGTCTGTGCAGGTTTGCGATAATCGGTTTGTCTTTCAGAATCATATCTTTCAGATCCTGATAGTAGCCTTTTTCGTCTGTTCTGTGCGTCGGCTTTTCGACCTGGGCGATTCCGCGCATTTCCTCGATGTTTTTGTAGCCGTGTGTTTTCATAAAATTTTTAAGTCCGTTCACGACATCCAGAGCGACATCTGGATTTGTGAATTTCGCCTGTCCGATTTCGACCGCGCTTGCTCCTGCCATAATGAATTCCGCAGCGTCCTGCCATGTTGTGATTCCGCCGATTCCGATAATCGGAACTCTCTGCTCTTCAGGGAGTTTGTTTATTTCGGCCGCGACATCGTAGACATTCCTGAGCGCGATAGGCTTGATTCCCGGGCCTGAATATCCTGCGTGGATATTGTTGAAGAACGGCTTTGCCTTTTCAATGTCAATCGCGACTCCGTGAATCATGTTTATAAGGCTTATCGCGTCCGCTCCGGCTTTTATGCAGGCGACCGCAATCGGCCTGTTGTCCGGCGCGTTCGGCGAAAGTTTTACCATAAGCGGTTTTGTTGTCGCAAGCCTGACAGCCGAAACGCAGTAATATGCTGTCTCCGCGCTCATTCCCCAGGCAAGTCCTGCGGCTTTTATGTTCGGGCAGGAAATGTTCAGCTCGATTATGTCGCAGTCTGTCTTGTCAAGGATTATCGCGCCTTCGACATAGGATTCAATGTCGCTTCCGGCAAGGTTCGCGATTACGACAGGACCTAATCCAATCATTTTTGGAAGAAGCTCTTTTGCAAAATACGGAATTCCCGGATTGTTCAGCCCGATTGAGTTCATGTTTCCGCCCGGAACTTCAAAGCTCCGTTCTCCGTGGTTTCCTTCGCGCGGCTCGAATGTCACGCCCTTTGACACAATTCCGCCCCAGTACGATACATCTGAAACGCCCCTGAAATTCTGTCCGAACGCGAATGTTCCGCCGCTTGCGATGACAGGATTCTTGAACCTGACGCCCGCGATTTTCACGCTCAGGTCCGGCTCCATGTCTTTTGGAAGAGGAGTGCGGCGAGGAGAAGGCTTTTCAAACTGGACTATTTTCGCGTCGAAAACAGGGCCGTCCTTGCAGCATCGTTTTAGTCCTTCTGTGGTTTCAAGGGTGCAGCCGAGGCACGCGCCAAGTCCGCAGAGCATTCTGTGCTCCATGCTTATCCAGCATTTTATTCCGAGTTCGTCTGAAAGGTTTTTCACGTAGTTCAGCATCGGCGTAGGTCCGCAGGCGTAAATCACTTTGTAGCCCGCTTTTAAAACCGCCTCTTTTGAAAGCGCGGCGGGAAGCATTCCGTGTATTCCGACTGAACCGTCGTCGGTCGTGATTATCAGGTTTTCCGCGTTTATGTTTTCAAGTCCGTAAGAGCCTGACTTGAACGATGCGTAAAAGTCGTATGATTTTGCAGGAAGCGAAGAGGCTAGGTTAGCGACAGGAGCGACACCGATTCCGCCTCCGACTATGCAGATTTTCGGGTTCGGATTTTTGTCCGAAGAAAGAAGTCCGCTTTCAGGCTCCGGCCAGACATTTCCCAAAGGCCCGATTATGGAAATCTCGTCGCCGACTTTCAGATGGCAAAGCTCCTGGGTCCCGCGTCCTTTTTCAAGAATCAGAAACTGAATCGTGAACTCTTTTTTTCCGCCGATTCCGTTTTTTTCCTCGCAGCGGTAGACGCTTATCGGACGGTTGTAAGTCACGCCGGAAAGCACGCTTTTTATAAGATAAAACTGCCCCGGCTTCGGCCCGATTTGCGTGTTCCGTTCCGTGATTTCAGTTGTCTGAAGAAGATATACATTCGGCTGTCCGGGAACGATTTCGCACCGTTCGACTTTTGTCTTTCCGAAGAATAAAAGCCCTTTTCCGTTCTCGTCGATTTCTGCTAAGTCCATAAAAATCTCCAAAATGTGTCTTGTAAGTCACGGCTTCCGCATTATAATCAGCAAACTTTTTATAAAAATTATAATGCGGAAGACGTGTTTGTCAGCATCGGACAAGTTGCATTGTGCTAACGAGGTCTAATATAGTGAATTTTCGCTGATTTGAAAACATCGGGAGAGAGAGTGGTTTGCAAGATTTATTTTGATTTACAATTGGTGAATACGTGCTAATATAAATCGAGGTGAATTATATGTCAGAATTGCGATTGGATAATTCGATTTTTCTTATGTATCTTGCTTCCGAGGAATATAAACGCGAGCATAATATTTCCACAGAGCAGTTTCTTGCTCTCGACAAAAAATACAGGATTCT
The DNA here is from genome assembly GCA_964606655.1 of uncultured Treponema sp. Classification (GTDB taxonomy): domain Bacteria; phylum Spirochaetota; class Spirochaetia; order Treponematales; family Treponemataceae; genus Treponema_D. The sequence continues at coordinate 13,612 of CAZSHF010000005.1, read as the reverse complement.
CAATTATATTGCGGAATGTCCTGATGTATTTGATTCGATGACACAGCAGGAAATGGGGAAAGAAATAGATGAATATATTGCCGAGAATCAGTGAAGTCCTTTATCACGGCACAATAGATTTGTTCTCGAAAGTTGATGTTGCAAAAGGTCGTGGAAATAAAGATTTTGGAAAAGGTTTTTATATGGCGGTTGACAAGAATCAGGCTCTTGGAATGATGGAAAAAAAATTCAGGGAAGCTGTAAGACGAAGTCGGAATAAAGATTCAAAATGTTTTTCTAAAGTTCTGTATGAGATAAGGCTTGATAAAAATGTGTTGCCTGATTTAAAGGTAAAGTATTTTTTTGAGCCTGATATGGATTGGATAAATTTTGTCATTGAATGCAGAAGGAATTCTGATTATTCGCATATTTATGATTTGGTTATCGGCCCGACAGCAGATGACAACACAACGCTATGTTTCAAGAATTATTTTGACGGAATGTATTCAAATTCGAGAACAGATGAGGAAGCAAGGGAATTTTTGCTGAAGAATCTTGAGACAGATAATCTCGGAATCCAGTATTTTATCGGAAAACAGGAAATTGCCGACAGGCTGATTTCTTCAATTAGGGTTATAAACTGATGAGGTTGTTATGCCTGAAAATAAGATTGAAACCATAAAAGGAAACTGTGTAGTATCTCTTACAAAATTCATTATGCAGAAACTGAATTTGGAGCAAGATTCCGCTTTCGCAAAACTCTGCTCAATGGAAATATTTTCGCTTTTGAATGACACTGAAACAAATCTTTTCCTTGAAACCAATGAATATCTTCATAACGCTTGTCTGCTGGAACTGAACGGAAATCTGGAAGAAATGTATTCGTTCTTGCAAAACAACTGATTTCCGCTTTCCTTTCATACAAACCATTTTTTTGAACGGTCATTGAGGCTCTCGAAATAACCGAGTGAACAATGTGATTTTTTTTGTATTGATTTAATGAAAATGTATTATGAACGACTTAGAGAACTTTATTGCTAAAAGCGAGCAGAACGCAAAACCTGACAGTGAAATAAATCTGACGGACGCGCCTGAATTAAGCGAGGAGATTTTTGCCCGAGGTCATTTCAAATACTGGAAGCCGATTAAGAAGTCAATTACATTCAGGATTGACTTGGACAATCTTTCCTGGCTTAAAAGTTATGGCGAGAAAGGATACCAGACAAGACTGAATGAAGTCATACGCTGGGCAAGGGAAAACCATTGTCCTGTGAACTCTTTCTGATTCCGTGTTATAATCATATCAAAACTGTTGGATTCTGCGACTGCGTTTTGGACGGAATCTTCAAAATCAGCCCAGCCGGAATTCAAGGCTAAAATAATCTCGTTTTCAGAGACATTTGCAATCCGTATGACTTTTAAAAGTTTTTCTGTATTCTTCAAGGGTTTTTCCAGAGTTCGGAACTGCCCCTACAAGCGAATCCACAACCGATTCGATTGATTCTTGTGTTTCTTCTGGCTCTTTGATTTTTTCAGGTTGCGGAATCACATAGGCAATCACAACTTCCTGTCCTTTTTCCAGCTGAGCCGGACTGTCAAGGACTATCTGCGAGCCGTTGTAATATCCTCTTGCCGTGGCGAACATAAAATCTCCTGCAATGTAAATAATATAACACATTTCCTTTACATTTTCTTAACTCAAAATGCCAATTTTTTACAGATAAAAGCAAGAATTTACAGAAAAAAGTCTGATTTTTCCTCATTTTATGCCTTAAAATCGGTGTTGGGAAATGATTATGAAAAGAACAACCTTTACTTTTTACGCATTGGTTCTCTTTCTTGGATTGGGCGGTTTTCTGGGCTGCAACCAGCTTGACGGCTCCAGCAAGACCGGAAACTATTCAATAAGGGGAACTGTAACGGACAGGGATTCAAATCCTGTTGCCGGCGTCGTAATTTCCGTGATGGGGGGGGGTATAGGATCTGTTGAGACAGATTCCAGCGGAAACTACGAGCTTTCAGGACTTGGAAAAAACACCTGCCAAGTCATCGCAAAAAAAGCGTCCTACATCTTTGTTCCGGACTTCAAAGCCTCCGGAAGCCTGAATTACGGTTCAGGTCTTAATGTCGGCTCTTCCGCAGTGAACGGCGTTGTCTCCGGCGTGGACTTCACCGCTGTTCCTGCCGGCGCTCTCACGATTTCCGACATTCAAGGTTCTGGCGCAAAATCTCCTTTGACCGGCGAGACTGTCTACGGAATCACAGGTGTTGTCACGATGATTTCGAACAAGGCGGCCAACTGGAACTACAACAATTCCAATGTCGAGGGCGAAGACATCGCCCAGTATGTCGGAAACGACGGCTTTTATCTTGAAGCCTTGCCCGCCGACAAAGACTTTTCAGGCGCAAAATCCAACGCGATTTTTGTAAACACTCACGACGAATCTTTCAGCGACTCAAAATGGAAAAGCGGAATTCCGACCGACCTTCAGGCTGGCGATGTTGTCACGGTTTCCGGCGTTGTCGCGGAATCAAGAATCCTTGACAGGTTCGGCTCTTCGACCGCGACACTTTCGCGCACAGAAATAAACGCCGAGACTGTAATCCGCGTCGAGGAAAACGGAGCGTACAAGACTGCGCCTTATCCTGACGGAATTCTTATAACTTACAGCCAGACAAAAGCCGACCAGTGGAAAACCGACAGGTCGTACACTTACGAGGGAGTCACTTATCCCGGCGAAGCGCGCGTCATGGTCGGCGATGTAGATTCTTCCGCGCCGATGGACGAGGCTATAAAAGTCCTTGAGACAATGGAATGTTCGGTGGTTTACATCGACAATCCCCTTGTAATCGCGGGAACTTACTACAACACGACTGGCGTTCTTGCGGACGGCGGATACAAAGAGGACGGAACCAGATTCCGCACATTCAACGATACCTGGATGACAAATGTCGTGGACAAGGACGACTACAACGAGGAGCTTTTATTTGTTGACTATGCCGCGTTCGATTTTTCCGCGTACAGGCAGAGCCTTGCGCAGACAGGCGACACTCTGGTCGATTCGACAGGCGCGAAAGTTTTCCGAGGTGTCCTGGACTACATTACAGGAATCTACATCGCGCGTCCTCTGAACAGCGAGGCCGCGATGTATGTGCAGTCGACTGCGGCGAACTACATAACTTCCTACTACACAACATACACATACAAGGGAAGCACAAGAACCCTACAAACTTATTCTGGACAGACGGTCCCAAATCAGGCAGACCCAAACAGAGGAACTTCTGCTTATCCTGGCAAGTGGGGATTTGACGGCTCTGAATCCTGGTACACAAAGCTTGACGATTCCGCGTTCGGCACAGTCTCAAAAACAAATGTCACAAGCGGAATGCAGGCACAGGCAAACACATCAAATACAAGCGGAAACGGAATAACAGTCCGTCAGTGGCGGACAGGAACTAACGCCGCAGGCTTCAACGCGGGCTCGGTTTTCACTCCGGACTGGACAAGCGAAAGCTCAAGCCAGACAGGAAACACAAACGAAACAAGCCTTACAGTCGGAGCGTTCAACCTTGAGAACTACGAGGCTCAAGGCTCGACTTACAGCAAATGCGAGCAGGTCGCCCTGACAATCAAGAACAATATGCTTTACCCGGACGTGGTTGTCATTGTCGAGATGGGAGACGACGCTAAGACTTCTTCCTTGTACACAAACCAGGACAACGAGTACGCTCCGCGCGACGGAATTGTAACTGCGGTCAGGAACTTTTCAACGATAAGCGACGCGATTGTAGCGAACGGCGGCCCGAGATACGAGTTCCGCTGCATTGACCCTAAGGAACGCGACTCGGGCGGAAAAAGCGGCGTGAATATCCGTAACGGATTTATGTACAACACGCAGAGAGTCGAGTTCGTGGACAACGGGCTTGTCTCTAACACATACGCGAACACACACGATTCATCAAACAGCCTCCTGGATGAAAGCGAATGGCCGGTTCAGACCAAGGACAATGATCCTGCCGGCTGGGCATTGGCGGACGCGCGGACTTATCCTTTCAAAGGCGAAGACGGAAAACCACACCTCTCGCAGAGTCCGGCTTACATTGAAAGCTCTTATTTCGCGCGGAGCCGACGCCCTTTAATCGGAGAGTTCAGGATAAAGGATTCAAGCGGAAACACGACAGACAAGAATTTCTTTGTCGTCGCCTGCCATTTAAGCAGCAAGCGCGGCGACTATCCTCTTTACGGAAGCGTCCAGCCTCCGCTTCTTCTTTCTGAAGTCAAGCGGAACGGACAGGCTGCAACAGTGAACAGGTTCGTGCAGGAAATCCTTGACCTTGACGCGGACGCGAAGATTGTCGTCGCGGGCGACATGAACGATTTCGCCTACTCAAATCCTATGCAGGTCCTTACAGGCGCGATAAACAGAAACCAGATTCTCTACAGCCTTACAGAAGAGTTCATGCCTAAGAATGAGCGGTTCTCTTATGTCTACAACGGAAACTACCAGCAGATTGACCACGTTTATGTTTCTCCGTTCCTGTATCAGAAAGCGTTGACAGAAGTAGGCGGAAACGCGGAGGCGGCGCAAACTTCAGGCGAGTGGAGGAAAGTGTGCTTCATTCCGCACATCGACTCTATGTTCACAAGAAACAACCACTACAACCTTTCTGACCACGATCCAGACCTGATAAGAATTCCGGGGGTGTTTTAATGAAAAATTTTTCAAATAAAAAAATCCGTCTTGGAACTGTCCTGATTTCGGCGGTCACTTTCATCGTTCTTCTTGCGGTTCTTGTGTTCTCGTTCCTTTTCTTTGTCTCGTGCGGACAGGATGCTTCTCCAAGCCCGAAAATCACTTCGTTCGGCTTTAAGGCGGCGGACAACAGTGAAGTTTCTTCGCTGGGCGGAACGGTTTTCGGAAGCGTGGACGACGAGAAAAAGACAGTAACTGTTTATCTTCCGGAATCACTTTATTCAGATTCCGCGCAGAGAAAGAACCTCAAAGCAAGCGTTGAAGTCCAGGACGGCGAGATTTTCACTTCCGCCGAACAGCAGGATTATTCAAAAAATCCTGTCTCTCTTTCAGTCGCGAACGACAGCGAGTCTGTCACATATCTTGTGAATATAGAAAAGGCTTCTTCGGCATTGCCTGCGAACGCTCTTATGTTCACTGAATATTATTCGGAAGGCGCGGCATTGTACAAAGGCGAAAACAACCAGTACATCGAAATCAAGAACATGACGAGCGAGGCTCTTGACCTTTCCCAGGTTCTTCTTTCAAAGCACGCCTGGGAAAACGGAATCCGCCGCGAGGACCTGGACCAGAGCGTTTACCTTACAGGAACGCTTCCTGCGAACGCGATTCTTGTGATTTACTCGCAGCGCTCGGCGATGTTCGATTCCTCAAAGGACAGCGCGACACGCGTTTGCCAGAGCGACAGGATTTACAACTCGATAATCACGTTCTCAGGCCAGGACGGAATAACCCTTACGTACAACGGAACAATCCTTGATGTCCTGGGTCCTGACGCGGGAAACGGAACCGGCTGGAACTGGGGCGTCGCTAAGAAAATCCAGAGAAAGAACACAACTCTGCGTTATTCATCTTGGAGAGAGATTGAATGGATAGCGACGCAGACAGTCTCGGGAGCGGGCGACATCACGACAGCAGGATATTCAACATCAGACCCGACTTCCGCGCAGCAGACCATGGTCTCGTACTTTGCGCTTGAGGATTTGTCGCATTTTATCTACGGAACAATAAACAACACAGACCGCACGATAACCGTAAAGATGGGAAGCGACTTTCCGAAAGTCCAGAAAATCACGGCGAGCACTTACGGGCTTCGCGTGCAATACAACGGGCGGGACATTGTCTCGGGCGAGACCGAAGCGAATTTCTCGAATAAGTTCAGTATCACTGTGTTTCCGCCGGCAGGAACAGGAAGCTCAAGCGAGTCTCAGGTTTACACAGTCGTTCCTAACCTTGTCACCTACAATTTCAGCACTTCGCCGGAAGGAACTTACACACGCCTTACGGAAATGCCTAAAGACGGCGATGTCGTGATGATTTATTATCCGTCTGAAAAAATTTTTCTTGGCATTGAAAAGGAGGGAAAAGGGCTTGGAGGAGTTGCTGTAGATGCAGATTCCGGAACCGCCGGCTATTTGGCCGACATTGCTTCTCTTTGTGTAACAACAGAAGAAATCAACGGAACAACCTATTACACATTCACAAACATTCTGCCTGGCACAAACAACAGAAGATATTTAGCAGGAGAAGGCTATAAAGCCAACACAGCGGCTCTGAGGTTTGATTCCTACTCAAGCACCTATTCGCAGTGGAAAATCACAAGTAGCAGCAATGGAACTTATTTTCTTGAATTGCCAAACGCTACAGGAGAGAGAGGGACAATGTGGCTGGAATATTATTCTGGTGGATTCTTCACATATCGTGGCGGAACTCCATCAGGTAACTATGCCTACCAATACCAGTTCCAGTTCTATAAAAAAACAAACTAAAGGAGTTTAGAAAATATGAAAAAGAAAATCGGACTTACATTGACCGCGGTTCTTTCCGCCTTCGCGCTTTACGCGCAGGACTCATATTCGCCTTTGAAGCCTGAGTTCACGACAGACATGAACTTCTCGTCTGGAATCAGGAACATCGACCAGAACGCTACAGTCGATGAAATCCCGGGACTTTCAAGCGAATACAGCGCGGACATCGGCGTAAAACTCAAAGGCTCTTTCTCAAGGGCAAGCGAGTGGGGCGTTGAGAAGGAAGACGGAATCGAATGGAAAAGCGGAATCGGCTACGAGGCAGGTCTTTCTGTCGACATGGCGAAAGTGTATTCGGCGTTCGAGGGAACAAAGAACTACAACGAAACCAGCGACACAAACCATTACTCGCTTATCCAGCCGATGATTGACTGGTACGAGGCTAACGCCTCAAAATACGGGCTTCCTTACAGTCCGTTTGAAGGACAGATAACAGGCTCAAGATGGCCAACAACTGACTACGGAAGCTCAAGCGGAAGATACCAGTTCATAAACGGCTCTACAGTAGAGCCAGCAAGCGACGTGAGCTGGACAAGCCAGGTCTGGGCGGACGCGGAGCTTTTGTACAACGATGTCAAATACTATATCGAGCGCGCGATAAACCAGCTTGACACAGATGTTTTCTCAACAGGAAACATAAGCCAGGCGGAATACGCGGACATGGACGACGCGAACAAGAACAAAGCCGAAATGAAAATGAAGGCAAAGCGGGATTTCGCGGCGGTCGCGGCAGGTCGCGGAACTTCAAAAAGCCTTAAAGACGCTGTGACTTCAGGCTACGTTTCAATCACGAACATCGCAGGGGTCATGGACGCAAGAATCGACTTTTTGGGAAAACGCCTTGCAGCAGGAGACAAACTTTTCTCTTATCTTGCAGGACAAAGCACAACAGGCTCGGCTTTGACCCTTTCAATGAAGAAAGGATTTGTTCCGGGACTTGAAGCCTCTCTTTTCACAGGAATCGCGGGCGGAAAAAAGCAGGAAGCCGAAAACTACGACACAGACGCTCTTGACTACTGGCGCGGAATCGACGGCGAATGGTCAGCCGGCGGAAAAGCAAGATACACAGTCTACTTTGAAAGGCTCGGCGGAACATTGCAGGCACAAGTCCAGGGAATCTGGAGCGACATTCTTGTGGCGGACAAAAACTTCGCGGTCGACGCGGGTGTCAGCTACAAGGCGGACGGATTTGTGACATACGGAACTGGAGTCGAGGCGATGTTCCTGAACTGGAAAGACAGAGAGGACGCTAACTCTGACTACAGAATCGCGTACTCAGGGCTTGTGAACACATTTGTCGGAGCGTTCGGAGCGGAGTTAGACCTTCTTGCGCAGTACAAGACAGCCGCGTTTGAGCACAGGCTCTGGACAACAGAAGACAGGTTCTACGGATATTCTCTTGACTCTGACTACTACATCGCGAACGCGAAGCCTGCCGCTAAAATGCGCGGAACTTTCAAATTCAATCCGCAGTATTTTGTGAACTACGACTTTGTGGACATCACGGCAGGCTACGAGGCTTTCTTCTACGGAGAAAACTTCTCGTTCGACGGACAGGGAATATTCGCCAAAGTGAGCGTCGGAATCGAAGACTTCACTACAATTCCGCTCACGCTTTACGGCGGAATGAACTACTACAGAAACAAGAATCTTCCGGTCTGGGCGGACTACGAGAACCTTCCGGATCAGAACTTCCTGGACTTCACAAAGATAAGCGCAGGCATTTCATTCAGCCCGGCGCGCTACTTTGAGCTTTCCGCGGAATACTCGACAAATCCGTCTTACTCAAGAAGGAACGCGGAAAGAATATCGAGCTTCACTCTGAACGGAACACTGAAGTTCTAAATTAAGAATTAAGAATTAAGAATTAGGAATTAAGAATTAAGGTAGGAGAAAATATGAAGAACTTGAAAAAACTACTTGGCGTCTTTGCGGTCGCGCTCGCCTTGAGCTTCCCGCTTTTCGGCGAAGCCATCCGCAAAATGGGAACAACAAATTCCGCAAGCGTGATACTTGAGAACGGAAAATCAAAATATGTCACGATTTTCGCTGTGAACGACTTCCACGGAACAGTCGAGGAAGACCTTGAAGGAAGAAACACAGGAATGCCGAAGCTTTCCGAAGTCGTGAAAGAGCTTCAGATGGCGAACCCTGAAAGCATTTTCGTCTCGGCAGGAGACAACTACCAGGGAAGCGCGCTTTCAAACCTTAGCCAGGGAAAAATCGTGTCCGACCTTTTCAGACAGGCAGGACTTGCGACAAGCACAGTCGGAAACCACGAGTTCGACTGGGGCGAAGAGCTTTTCCCTGTCTGGCAGGAGGACGGCGGATTCAACTTCATCGCGTGCAATATCCGCGACAGGCGCACTGGAAAAATCCCTGAATGGTGCAAGGAATATGAACTTTTCAACATCGGAGGACACCTGATATGCGTTATCGGAGCGGCGACACAGGACACAGTCTATTCAGCCGCGAAAAGCAGAATCGAAAACTACGAGTTCCTGGACGCGGCAAAGTCAATCAGAAAAGTCTTAAGGAAAGTGAACGCCACTTACAAGCCTGAGGCGGTCGTTGTGCTAAGCCACATCGGAAGCCACCAGAACCGCCTTATGAACTCGACACCTGTAAGCGCGGACAACACGACAGAACTTGAGGATGTCTGCCGCCTTAAAGGAATCGACGCTGTGATAACAGGACACAGCCACGAATATGTGAACGGAACTCTGTACGGAAAGCCGGTAGTGCAGGCGATGTACTACGGACGCGCGCTCAGCGTGATAAAACTCACTTTCGACGAGAAAGGACTAAAGTCAAGCGCGGGCGATGTGATTGAAGTGTACAGGGAAAAAGATGTGATAACAGAAAATCCTGACGCGGTTTCTGTAATCGCAGGATACAAGCAGGAGTTCGGAGCGCAGCTTGGAGAAAGAGTCTGCGCGGTTGAAGCCGAACTCAGCCACGAGACGACAGTTCCTAACGTTACTCCGCTCGGCTACGTGATTGCCACAGCGATGCGACAGGCTTACAAGACAGACTTTGCTGTGACAAACGGCGGAGGACTTAGAAAATCCATAAACGCTGGAACTCTTACAGTGAACGATATGTGGGAGCTTATTCCGTTCGACAACACAGGCGTAATCATCAAAGTGAAAGGAAAAGACCTGAAGAGAATTGTGGACCACGGAATAAACTCAGTCGGATTCAGGGCAGGACAGTTCTCCGGCGGAACAGTCTACTACACGACAAGAAAAGCCCCGGGCGAGAGAGTTACAAGAATCGTTCTTGAAAGCGGCGAGACAGTGGACGACGAGAAAGTCTACACCTGCGTTGTGAACGACTTTATGGCTGAAGGCGGCGACAAATACGACGTGATTGCAGAAACGGCGATTGAAACCGACAACACATACATTCCGTTCCGCGACGCGGTAATCGACCAGCTTAAAAGCTGGGGAACGATACAAAGACGCTGGGCAGAAATGCCAAGAGTGCTGGTCGCGGAATAGGGGCGAAGCAATTATTGGCACGTTCATAATTTTATGCATCGTGCTTCGCCTCCAAGTTTTGCAAGCAAAACTTGCTAGATGGTCATTGAGTGTTTCGACAGGCTCAACAACCACTTGTCGAAATGACCGACTACAAAAGCAAAAAAAGGTTCGTTGAACCTTGAAAAAAATAAAAAAAGTGCGGAAAGCGGCGCGAAGTCCGCTTCAAAAACCGCTTTCCACACAGGAGGAGTCTTATGAAAACTCTAAGAAATCTGTTTGCCGCGGCCTTGGCTTTAGCGGCAATCCTTTTCGCAGCCGGCTGTCCTCAGCCGACACCTTCGACGCCGGAAGAGCCTGTCGCGGCTGTGACGTTCACTCCGAACGGCGGACCGGTGAACTCGGGATCTACCGTGCGTCTTGAAACAACATCAAGCGACGCTGAAATCCACTACGCGGTAAGCCCTACAGAAAGCCCTATTGAAGCGATTACAAACGAGAACGTGAAAGAGAGGCTTACAAGCATGACACAAACAGGAAACGTCTCGGCAACTGTCACAATCACCCAGGCCTGCACAATCTACGCGGTCGCGGTGAGGAGCAGCACAGGAACAGCAAGCGAAGTAACAAGCGCGACATACACGCTTGCAATCGCGCCTGGAACTGTAGCCTTTGACCCTGCGGCAGGAACTGTGGCAAGCGGAACAAAAGTAAAGCTTTCCGCTACAGCCGCCGAAGGCGAAGAATCCTGCACAATCTACTATTCCACAGCAACCGCGCTTACAGCCGAAAACTACAGCACAGCGGGATTAGTCTACGACCAGAACGGCGACGGAATTGAAATCACAGCGAACACGACAATCTACGCGATTGCAGTAGGAGCAGAGAAGGCTGGAAACCCTTCAAGCGCGACATACACTCTTCCAGCAACGCTTATGTCAGCCGCGCCAGTTGCCGACGATGTTGTGTACATCTACTATCCGACTGGAAAGAACGTCATGCTTTCAACAGCGAGCGGAAACGAGCTGAGCCAGACAGCAGTTGAACTTGATGCAAGCGGAGGCTTTGTTGTGACAGAGGCGATGGCGGCTCTTACCGTGTTCAAGAACGAGATTGGAGAGTACGTGTTTGTCTCAGGCGGAAAGTATCTTACAACGACTACAAGAAACAACCTTACGCTTTCTGACACGTTCACAGTAAACGCTTTGTGGAATGTCGAGGCGATTTCTGAAGGCTCGAACACATTCTACATCCACAGCGTGAACTCAATTTACAGCAACACACGCCAAGGACTTGAGTTCTACAATAGCAAGTTCTCTGCGTATGACAGAAGAACAACAGAAGTTTATCAGTTCCAGTTCTTCAAAGACCCGTCAAAGGCTTCTGAGCTAAACGACGAAGAGAAGGCTGCCCTGGCGCTTCAGGCGAATTCTCTTGCAACTCCGACATTCTCTGTAACAGGTGGAGATGAGAATCCTGTCGTTGCTGGAACAAAAATATTCCTCTCATCTCAGTCGCTTGATGTTGATTTCTGGTACACAACCAACGGAACCGACATAACAAATGAGAACTATGTGACTGTAGGAACTGAATATGACGCGACCAATGGAATTGAAATTCAAGGCAATCAAGGCGATAAGATGACAATCAACGCGATTGCGGTAAAGACAGTTTCCGAAGGCGAACAAACACGAGGAATCTTCTCACTTATTGCAAGCATGGTTTACTCTGTCGGCGAAGACACAAACACGTACATTACAAAAGTTGACCCGCTGGCTGACAACGATGTCGTAGCGATTTATTATCCGCAAGGAAAGACAACAATCTCTTCCAGTTTCTCAGGAGTCGCCGCGACAGAAACATCAAAAGGAATTGTTCTTACCGACAGTATCACGCTGTTTACAGTAAAGAAATTTGACGACAGCACTTATGTATTCATAAACGGTGGAAAGTATCTTGCTTCGACAACAGGCACGAGAAATACAAGCCTTACGCTTTCTGACGGATTTGATGGATACGCCTTGTGGTCTCTTGAAGAAGTTAATTCCGGCTCAAACGACGGAAATTTCTATATCAAGAACAAGAATGCTGTGGATGCGAGCAATAGGCAGGTATATGTTGAATTCTATCAGTCCAGTTTTGCTACATACTATATGCAGACAAGTCAGCAAGGAATTTACACGTTCCAGTTCTACAAGCATGCTACTGGTAATGCAGAGCAAGTCGAGTTAGGATTACTTCCGCCAAAATTTGCTATCGCATCTGGTTCTACAGTAAGCAGTGGTACAGAAATCGCTATTACAAATGAAAATCCAACCGGAACAGATATCTACTGGAAGTGGAAGAGCGACGGAGATGACGACCTTTCAAGCACCAATTACAGTTCTGCAAACAAATATGATGCTACAACAAATGAACCAAAAGCACAGGAAGGCACATTACAGGCGATTGCAGTAGACACTACAAACAACAAATTCTCTAACATTGCAACTGCGACATATATAATTGCCACTGGAAATGTCGATCAATATGGAAATACTCAGATAGCAACTCTGACAAAGAAGACCAACTCTAAAACTTCTGATTACACAGGAGAATCTATTGACAACACAAACACGTCTATAGCACTTGCTATCGGAAGCGGCAATAATACGCCTTGCGATTACGGCTCAACTGGTGTTCTACGCATTTACAAAAATAATACTTTGACCGTAACTGGCAAAGAGGGAAAACTTATCAAATCTGTTGTATTCACAGCGAGCAATACTTCCTGTCCGAAGTTTACAAGTTCTGTAGAGCCGACGGCTTTGACAGAGGATACTTCTGCTTACACAAGTACGTGGATTTCTGATACTGGAGCAAATTCTGTTGAATTTACTGTAACTGCTAACAGTCAGATAAAATCTATAGTAGTTTCTGCAGAATAACAAAAAATCCTAGAGCCATCGTATAAACCGCGGCTGGCTTGCGACTTTCCCGGCTGCCTAAAAACAGCCGGGAATATTCAAAAAACTGGTGGTTGCGGTGATTGAGTTCATCGAAATCCTTGGATTGAGCGTGTCGTCCGCTTGCGCACGGAGCGCAGCGGAGTAACCACCGTGTCTTGCAGGTGGTTTCGATACGCTAACGCTACTCAACCACCGTTGTTGTCATTCTGAGGCAAAGCCGAAGAATCTACTTGCACTTACGCAACAGATGTTTCGCTGCGCTCAACATGACGATGCCATGTGCGCTCAACATGACTGTCTGGTGGTTTCGATACGTCCGGTGCTTCGCACCTACCTACTCAACCACCTTAACAGCAGGAATTGCGTAGCAATTCCGAATCCGCGTGGCAGGGCGAAGCCTTAACGCATTGTACATCGTTTAGTTTATCTTGCTTCGCCTCCAAGTTTTTCTTGCGAAAAACTTGCTAGTTGATTTTTGGAGGAATTTATGAAAAACAAGACACTTGCAAAAATCTTTTTTGCTTCTGCGGTTTTCTCTTCTTTTCTGCTTTTGTCCTGCGACTATGCCTTTAGATCTCCGTCCGCTACAGAAATAGAGGAAGTAGTATTTTCCCCGGCGGGCGGAGAAGTGGAGAAAGGCG
>CAZSHF010000004.1:0-69792 GCA_964606655.1 uncultured Treponema sp. | reverse complement strand
GGATTCTGAACTGGATGAAGCCTGCCTTTGTGGTGCTAAGCGTTCTTTATATTTTTCTTGCGGCTTCCGCCGGATTTTTCTCGCTTCTTAAGAGAAGATGAAATGTAAAAACTTTTCCGTGCTGAATCTTCGGAATCCGCGGCGGCAAACAAAACTCCAGCACAGCAAAACACTGATAATTGATAAAAGCCCCTTGAATCGCTATAATTCTAAGACATTTTAAAATGGATTTTTATGGAGAACAGTCCGTGTTTCTAAAAAGCCTTGATATATTTGGATTTAAATCTTTTGCCGACAGGACACATATTGATTTTTCAGACGGAATAACCGCTCTTCTTGGGCCTAACGGATGCGGAAAAAGCAATGTCGTTGACGCGATAAAATGGGTTCTCGCCGAGAACAAAGCGAAGAACCTGCGAGCGGCAGAGAAAACGGACGTAATCTTCAACGGAACTGAAAAGCGGCCTGCCCTGAATGTCGCGGAAGTCACTTTAACGATGAGCAACGAGAACGGGCTTCTTCCTCTTGAGGAGTCAGAAATCGCGATAAAACGCCGCCTTTACCGTTCAGGCGAAAACGAATACTTCATAAACAACAGGCCTGCCGGCGCGCGCGACGTGATAAAGCTTTTTATGGACACTGGCGTCGGAAAATCCTCTTACTCGATTATGGAGCAGGGGCAGGTGAGCCAGATTCTTTCAAGCAAGCCTGAAGACAGACGCTATATTTTTGAGGAAGCCGCAGGAATAAGCCGTTCAAAGGCGGAATGCGCAATCGCAGAGCGCGAGCTTGAGCAGACAAGACGCAATATGGAACAGATTGAGATGGCGATGGCTGAAATCAAGCGTTCCTACGACAGCCTGAAAGTTCAGGCAGAGAAAACCTCGAAATACCGTTCTGTCAAAGATTCGATTTTCAGCCTCGAGCTTGATATAACCCTTCTTAAGCTCAAGAATTTTGTCCAGGACAAGGCAAGAAACGAAAAGGAACTTTCCGAAATAACAGAAAGGCGCGACAGGATCCGCGCGGAAATCGAGGAGATAAACAACACGATTTCCGAGAACATGGACAAAGTCAAGGAGATGCAGGACAAAGTCTATTCGATGCAGGGCGAGCTAATCGGAATCCAGAAAGAGAAGGACGGAAAACTGGACCTTTCAAGCCAGCTGAACAGCCAGGCGCGTTCCCTTAAAGAAAAAATCCAGACGCTCGAGATAAAACAGTCCTCGATTCAGGAAAACATCGACAATCTTCATGAAGAGATTGACGAGCATGAGGCGGATTTGCATTCAAAGGAAAAGCAGATTGCTGATGTCGAAAAAAACATAAACGATTTCCAGGGCAATATCCAGACCGCTTCAGGCCAGATTTCTGAAAACGAGGAGAAGACTTTTCAGAACAGGAAAAAAATCTCTTCGCTCGGCGAGGAAAGAAAATCGCTTCAGGACGAGCTCACGCAGATTACAGAAGACATTGTGAAAACACTCGACACAAAGCTGAAATCTCAAGGCTTTTCGGACTCCGCGATGTCGAAGGCAAAGGAGAATCTTGTCCAGGACATAAAAAGGCTCAGGATTTTTGCGGAAGGAAGAAAAAATGTCCTGAACGATTTTGCAGGCGGCTCTCATTCTCTTGAAGAGGCTCTTGATTCTGTCCGCGAGGCGGCGTCCGCTTTTGAAGAGGCGGAAAAGCTTTCAGGAAATCTTGAGAACCTGTTTTCTGAATACGAGAAGGCAAGCCCTGCTTTCATTGTGGAGTTCTTGAGCCCTGAAGGAATAATGACAAGAAAGCGCGGGATTGACGGAAAAATCTCTGAAAACCGCGCTGAAACCGGAAGGCTTGAAAAAGAGAACGAGAATCTTTCCTTGTCGAACACAAACCTTGCTGAAAAAATCGAGGAATACAAGGAAACCTGTTCAAAGCTCCGCGAGAACAAAATAAAGATGGAAGCCCAGATTCAGGCTTCAATGCGCGAGGCAAGCCTTCTTAGGCGGAATCTTGTTTCGGAAGAGAACAATCTGCGCGCTAACCAGGAAGAAATCGGCCTTGAGACAAGAAACTATGACGAGATTAACGAAAAGATAATCGAGATTCAGGAAGAGCTTTCTGAAATCGAAAGGCGCGGACTTAAACTCGCCTCTGAGCTGAAAGAGCTTGACGCGAAAATCGCCGAGAACAACTCAAATGTATCGGGAAAGAAAGACAGGCTTGAGAAAAAGCGCGCCGAGCAGAACCGCCTTCAAAGCCAGGTTGAACGGCTTTCCCTGACTTTGAACTCGAGCGATACTGAAATCCGGAACATTAAGCAGAATTTCCAGGACCAGCATTCGCGCGACCTTATGGAATTTGAAGAGCGGATGTACAAAATCACAAAGCCTGTCGCAGAGTTAAGGGAATCTCTTTCCTCTGAAAAAGAGGTCCTGCGTTCGCTGGGCTCAGTGAACCTTATGGCGGTCGAGGAATTCGCGGAAGTCAAGGACCGCTACGAGCGGCAGAAGACAAATTACGACGACACGCAGAAATCGCTTGACAACCTTATCCGCGTGAGCGAGGAGATAAAGTCCAAGTCTTCTGAAATGTTCCTCGAGACCTACAACAAAATCAAAAAGAATTTTCATAATATGTTCCGCCGTCTTTTCAGCGGAGGACGGGCGGAGCTCCGTCTTGAAGACCCGATGAATGTGCTTTCAAGCGGAATCGAGATTCTTGCACAGCCGCCGGGAAAAAAACTTGAGAACATCGCGCTTCTTTCCGGCGGAGAAAAGACAATGACTGCGGTCGCTCTTCTGTTCGCGACTTACCAGGTCCGTCCGAGCCCGTTCTGTCTTCTTGACGAGATTGACGCCGCACTTGACGACAAGAACGTCTCAAGTTTTGTGACAACTCTTGAAAGCTTCGCGAATGTCTCTCAGTATATTGTGATAACGCACAACAAGAAGACTGTCATGGGAGCAAGCACAATGCTCGGCGTGACGATGGAAGAGTCTGGAATCTCAAAAATCATCGCGCTCCGCCTTGACGAGGACATAAAAGTAGGGGCAAGAATCGACAGGGGCGAAGATGATTTTGTCGAGGAGGAAGTCGAGGTTGACGAGGGCGCTTATGTTCCTCCCCGTCCTCCGAAAAGAATCTACAATGCTGACGGAACTGTGACCGACACAGAGCTTGAAAGAATCAAAAAAGAGGAAGAGGAGCGCAAGGCGGAGGAAAAACGGAAACTCCGCGAGGCGAAAAAGGCCCAGGAGGAAGAGGAAAAGCTTTCCGGACCTGAAAACCAGCCTTATGAAAATAAAAGCCAGGGCGCGGAGAATCTCTGATGGACTTGAACGAGATTAAATACAGGATAAAGGGTTTTGTTTCCTCGTTTTCCGGCAGAAGAAAACGGATTTTTCTTGTCTCAGGAATTCTTGTGTTCATGACAGTCTGCGCTGTATTTGTCCTTGCCTTCTCGCTCGCAGGAAAAAAAGAATTCCCGCCGCAAGGCTTGGGGCAAAGAAAAATAAACGCAGAGGAAAAGTTCATAGTCCCTGACGGTCCTGAAGTTCCTTCCGAATACGAGACTTCAAGAAAGACTGAAGAAGCATGGACTGAAGACGAGGCGGAAGAATGGTTTACTTTTCCAGACGAGAACGAAATCAGAAAACTCGGCGAAAGCAATGATAGAATGATAGATGAGATTATAGGAGCGGCTCCGTGAAAAAGACGATTCATGTTTTATGCTTTTTTCTAGGCATTTTTGCTGTCTCGTGCGCCACTCAGCCTAAAGAAGAGAAAATCCCTGAGATTCCTGAGACAGAAATTCAGGAAGAGAACGAAAGCGCTTCTGATTTTGCAGATGAAAGCGAAACTGAAAGTTATGAAAGCCTTAAAGAGAAAGTCGAGGATGAAAATCTTCCGGCTCTTCCTGAGCCTGATGACTTTGACGCGGACAGTTCTGCACAGGAAAATACGGAGGAAGTCCGGCTTTATCCTGTCGAGGATGCGCTTTTGCCCGGAGATGAAAATTTATCCTCAGAGGAAAATGTCTCTTCCGATGAAATCGGTTTTCCTGATGAGGAGAATCTTTCTGAAAATCAAAACGGGTCTGGTTCAGTTTCCGGCGAAGAGAATAATTCGGAGGCGGAAGAAGATGTTTCGGATGATATTTCCGGCGGAGATTCTCAGGATGGCGAAATAGGCTCTGATGATGAAGCAGAAGAGATTCCTGAAGAAGATGAAAAGGAAACCGCAGAGGAAAATGAAGATGCCGGAACCGCTCCTCTTCCTTCAAGAAGCATGAGCGTCCAGAGAAACAGGCAGATTGACATTGTGTATCCTGGAAAAGGCTGGGTCTATCAGGGAACTCTTGACGAAGACGGAAAACTTGACACGCGGAACAGATATTTTGTTTTCGGCGGAAGAAAACTCGGCGGCGAGGACACGACTTTCACAGTCCGTTCAAGAATCCCCGGAAAATATCTTCTTCATTTCTGCAAGAATGATGTTCTTTCAGGAACATATATCGACGATTATCTTGAAGTCACTGTTGAAAACGAGGCGGCAGCGGATTCTTCCCATGTCCAGGCTCCGCTTTACAGGGAAGCCGTTCCGAAAAAGCCTGAAAGAAACAGAAGCCTGAATGAAACTGAACTTGATTCCGATTCAAGCGGAACAAATGCTGTTGAAAGTTCAAGCCCGATTATCCTGAACGGAACTGACAGCGCGTCTTCGTTCCCATCAGATTCTGGAAATATTTCGGGGAACGCTGCAAATGGCTCTGGAAGTTCTGAAAACAGCTCTGGAAATCTTGAAAATGCTTCTTCAGGTTCTGAAAGCTTATCTGAAATGTCTTCAGATGTTTCTGTTCAAGGCTCTTTGAACGCAGGAAACGGAGAATCCGGAAGAACGCCGCAGGAGATTTTAAATGATGCGGAGAACGCTTTTTCATCAAAAGAATATCAGGAGGCTCTTTCGCTTGCGGACGAATATCTTGGCGTTTCTGACACAGGAATCGATGAAGGCATTTTTCTAAAAGCGCAGATTCTTGAAACCAAGTCGCCAGTCCAGAACATAAAGGAATCTGTCCGTCTTTACGACCTTCTTCTGGAGACTTATCCGCAAAGCAGGCTCTGGGACAGGGCGAATGAAAGAAGCATTTATTTGAAACGGATGTACATAAACATCCGCTGAAATAAAAGCCGGAATATTCAAGTTTGAAAAATTATGGAGGATAAATGAAAACACTCGCGAAAATCGGAAGTTTGGTTCTTATTGTTTCTCTGGTTTCTTCTTGCACAATAAACAGGCCTGAAGAAAAATCAAGGACAATCACAGTCACAGGAGAGGCTTCGTCTAAGGTCCGTCCTGACATTGAAGTGATGGAATTTGTCGTCGCGACAGCAGGCTGGAGCGCGAAACAGATTGTCCAGGACAACGATGTCATAACAGGAAGATTTGTGAACGCGGTCAAGGAAGTCGGAGTTTCTGAAGATGATATTGTCCAGTCGGAATGTGTTCTTACAAACCCGAACAGCTACGAGGCAAGACGGACAGTTGTCGTGACTGCAAGAAATCTTTCTCTTGTTCCTGCGATAATCGACTGCAAGACAGGTCTTATAAGGCTGAGGTCATCAAGTTTCGTTGCGTCAGACACACAGAGCGAGACAAGGAGCGTCCGCGCGAAGGCTGTTCAGAACGCGTCTGACGCGGCGGGACTTATCGCAGGCGCAAGCGGATGCAGGCTCGGAAATGTCGTGAGCATTGCAAGCGACGAGATAAAGACAGAAACGACAGGTGACAGCTGCATTAACCTTACGGCGAAAGTCGTGATTTCGTACGATTTGGAATAGGTGCCGGAGACAGATGAAAAACCTGGACAGGCTTGAAAACAATTTTTGGGGAACAGAATGTTAGACTACAAATTCATAAAAGACAACCTTGAGGCTGTGAAAGAAAACATAAGAAACAGGAACATGAACGCCGACGCGGACAAAGTTGTGAATCTATATGACGAGCAGACAAGCCTTGTCACAAAACAGCAGGACCTGCAGCAGAAACGGAACGAGAACGCCCGCCAGATGAAGCAAAAGCTTGATGACGCGGCAAGAAAGGCTCTTGTGGAAGCAGGAAAAAAAATAAAAGAAGACATTGCAGCAGTTGAAGAAAAGCTGAATCATGTGAAAGAAGCCCTTGAGGCTGCTGCGCGCCAGATTCCGAACATGATTCATCCTGACGCTCCTGTCGGAAAACTTGACACAGAAAACCTTGAGGTAAAAAAAGTCGGAACTCCAAGAAAATTTGATTTTGAGCCTAAAGACCACGTGCAGATTGCCGAAGAACTTGACCTTCTTGATTTTGATCGTGCGACAAAAGTCTCCGGCCCTAAGTTCTACTATCTTAAAAACGAGGCGGTTTTCCTTGAGCAGGCATTGATTCAGTATGCCTTGAACATTTTAAGGAAGCACAATTTTGAGCTTTTCATAACCCCTGACATCGCGAAGGAGGAAGTCTTGAAAGGAATCGGCTTCAATCCGCGCGGAAACGAGTCTAATGTTTATTCAATCGAGGACGAGGGAACTTGCCTTGTCGCGACCGCGGAAATCACGCTCGGAGGCTATCATTCAGGCGAAATCTTGGACAAGGCAAAGCTTCCTCTTCTGTACGGCGGACTTTCGCACTGTTTCAGGCGCGAGGCAGGATCCGCAGGTCAGTTTTCCAAAGGGCTTTACCGCGTCCATCAGTTTGACAAAGTGGAAATGTTTGTCTACTGCACGCCGGAACAGTCAGACGGGCTTCACCATAAGCTCCGCGAAATCGAAGAGGAAATCTTTACAGGATTAGGTCTTCCGTTCCACGTTGTTGACACTTGCTCAGGCGACTTGGGCGCTCCTGCATACAGAAAGTGGGACCTTGAGGCATGGATGCCTGGACGGAACGGCGGCGAGTACGGAGAAGTCACTTCAACTTCAAACTGCACTGACTATCAGGCGCGAAGGCTGAACATCAAATACAAGGACGACGACGGAAAGAACAAGTATGTGCACACCTTGAACGGAACCGCAATCGCCGCGGGGCGCGCGATGCTTGCGATTCTTGAAAACTGCCAGAACGAGGACGGTTCTGTTTCAATTCCGGAAGTTCTGGTTCCGTTCTGCGGATTTGACAGAATCAGCCCGAAAACAAAATAACCTGACTTAAGCGAAATGTTTTTTGAGGATTCAGAATGAAAGAGAAAAATTACTCGCGGCAGATTTTCTATGTTCTTGTGCTTTTCGCGATTGTTGTCTTCGGCACTGTCGGAAAGGTTTTGGCTTCAGTGGTCTTGCCTGTCGTGGTGAGTCTGATGATTTCTTTTGTCTTGTATCCGATTATAAAAAAACTGAACCGCAAAGTTCATGTTCCGTGGGCTTTGGGAACTGTGATTATGGTGATTGCTGTCGTGTTCCTGTTCGGAATTCTCGCGACTTTTGTCGGAAACAGCGTCACGTCTTTTCTTTCCCAGTATTCAAAATACGAGAACAAGCTTCTTTCCCTTTACAAGCTTTTCGCGGAGATTTTCGGATTCCAGTTCGACGCTGAAAAGAATTTTCTTGAAAATGTCTGGGGACAGCTCAAAGTCCGGGAATTCCTTCAGAATCTTGCGCTTTCGCTTTCAGGAAATGTGATAAGCTTCGGAAAAGCCCTGAGCCTGATTCTTCTTTTCACTTTCTTTCTTCTTCTTGAGCTGAAATTCGGCGGAGAAAAAATAGACGCGATGTTCAAAGGCTCAGTTCAGGGAAGAGTGAAGGGAATTGTCAAAAAGACTATCTCCGACACTGCGCGTTTTCTTTCGATAAAGTTCATAATCTCGCTTGCGACAGGGATTCTGGTTTTTCTTGTATGTTTTGTTCTCCGCATGGATTTTGCCCCGATGTGGGGATTTCTTGCCTTTGTCCTGAACTTTATCCCGACATTCGGCTCGATTTTTTCCGTTCTTACCATGACGCTTTTCGCTTTTCTCCAGTTTTATCCAAGTCTTGTCAAAGTCGTGCTTGTCCTGGTTCTTACAACTATGATTAATTTTGTGCTTGGAAACATTGTCGAGCCGAAAATCGAAGGGAAGAACCTGGGAATATCTCCGTTTGTGATTCTTGTGAGCCTTACTTTCTGGGGCTGGATGTGGGATTTTGTCGGAATGATTATCGCGGTTCCTATCATGGTCATGATAAAAATCTGCTGCGAGAATGTCGGCTTTCTGCATCCGGTCGCGATTCTTCTTGGAAACAGGCCTTCCGAAACTGAAAAAGAATTTTACAGGAACGGCGGAAGCAAAGAAAACCTAGAAAAGAATGTAGACTTCGGAAACACAGAAAACAGCGTAAACACAGAAGAGAATTAAATCTTCTGGCGTTCTGCCGTCGCTTTTATCAGCTCCAGGAATATGTTTCCGCATACTTTAGCGTCATCGAATGCCCTGTGAGCCGCAGAGACTTCGACGTCCAGAAGCTCGGCAAGCGTTGTCTGCTTGTATTTTTTCTGCGCGGGAAACGCCCACCGAGCGAACTGAAGCGTGTCTATGACCTGGTTCTGCGCTTGCGGAAATCCGTTCCGCTCGCACTCCGCGTTCAGAAATCTCATGTCGAACTGGACATTGTGCCCGACAATTGTGCAGTCTTTAAGAAAATCCAGGAAATCTCCAAGGACATCCTTTATTTCAGGCTTGTCCTTGAGCATCTGGTCGGTTATGTTTGTTATCTTTATTATCTCGAACGGAAGAGGAGAAAGAGGATTCACAAGCGAAGAGAACTCTGCAAGAATTCCTGTCCTGTCGAATTTTACGGCTCCGATTTCAATTATCCGGCAGTTTTCCGCGCTTAGGCCGGTGGTCTCTGTGTCGAAGGCTACAAAAGTTCCGCCTTCGTTTACAAGACGGAACATTCTTCTGTAGTCCTTAAGGAATTTATTTTGAAGCGTCATCCAGGATTTTTCCGATGTCTTTCTCAATCGCGTCGCAGAGCGCCTTTGCCTCTTTCTTTGTCGCCTCAAGGTCTGCGTCTGTTTTGTTTCCCGGAACTTCTGTCTTTGTGTTTATGTAGAACTTGATTTTCGGTTCAGTTCCGCTTGGACGCGCTGAGACAATTGTTCCGCCTTCAAGGAAGAACTGAAGCACATTGCTTTTCGGAAGCGGAACCGCTTCTTTTTCAGAAGGGTTTTCTGGATTGTAGGATTCGGAAGTCTGGATGTCGCGGATTTTCAAGACTTTTTTTCCGGCGATTGATTTCAGGCCTTGGCTTCGGAGCTTTGCCATGATTCCCTTCATGACAGCGACGCCTTCCATTCCCAGGAAATTCTTTGAAATGGAGCGGTCTTCGTAATATCCGAATTCCTTGTACATCTCGTCAAGATGCTCAAGAAGGCTTTTTCCTTTTGAACGCCAGTACATTGTCATTTCCGCGCACATCGCTGCTGCGGAAACTCCGTCTTTGTCCATTACTTCTTTTTCTATTTTGTAGCCGTAAGACTCTTCAAAGCCGAAAACATATTCTCCCTGGTTTTTAGCCTCGCGTTCCGCTTCGACAGCCGCAATCCATTTGAATCCTGTAAGGCATTCAATCATCTCGATTCCGTACTTTCTGCAGATAGCATCGCCGAAAGGACTTGTCACAATCGAACGGATGCAGTAAGAGCCGTCTTTGAGCTTTCCGAATTCTTTTCTTGAAAGGAATACATATTCCATCAAAAGCGCACCCATCTGGTTTCCTGAAAGAAGCACAAAATTTCCGTTCTTGTCAGGGAACGCAGTTCCGAACCTGTCTGAGTCTGGGTCTGTCGCCATCACGCAGTCAGCCTTTTCTTTTGCGCCGAGCTCAAGAGCCATTTTCATCGCAGGCTTTTCCTCAGGATTCGGCTTTTCAACAGTCGGGAAGTCTCCGTTCGGTTCTCTCTGTTCTGGAACTGTTGTGACAGCAAGGCCAAGGTCGCCGAGGACTTTCTCGACGTGCATCGCGCCTGTTCCGTGAAGCGGCGTGTATACGACAGAAACATTTTTCGCGTATTCTTTTATCAGGTCAGGCCGGAAAAGCTGTCTTTTGCACATTTCCCAGTAAAGATTGTCGATTTCCGAATCAATCATCACGAGTTTTCCGCTTTTCAATGCGTCTTCTTTTGAAATCGTGTTTACTTCTGAGACTTTGTTCACTTCCTCGATGATCCCGGCGTCGTGCGGCTCGGTCACCTGCGCGCCGTCGTTCCAGTACGCTTTGTAACCGTTGTAGATTTTAGGATTGTGAGAGGCTGTGACGACAACGCCTGTGTCCGCCTTGAAATGTCTTATCGCGAAAGAAAGCTCAGGAGTAGGGCGGAGGCCTGAGAAAAGATAGGCTTTGATTCCGTTCGCGGCGAAAATCAAGGCGGTCGCTTCCGCGAACACATCGGAGTTTTTTCTGCTGTCGTAAGCGACAACCGCGCAGAGCTCTCCTTTTTTCGCCTTTTCAGGATTCGCTTTTATGACATAATTTGAAAGACCTTGAGTGGCAAGGTTTATCTCCAGCGTGTTCATGCGGTTTGTTCCGCCGCCCATGATTCCGCGGAGCCCGCCTGTTCCGAATTCAAGGCTCTGGTAGAACCTGTCTTCAAGCTCTTTCATGTCCTGCTTTTCAACAAGGTCCTCGACTTCCTTTCGGAATTTCTCGTCTTTTTCCGCCGCAATATAATTTTCTGCCCTTTTTAGAATTTCAGATTTTTCCATATTGATTCTCCTAAAATTTATTCTTCTAAAAGCCGCGCGTCCGTTCTGTTTCGTCCCGCGCGGCTTTATGATTTCAGATTTAGTAAAGTATATATGATTTGAAACCTTTGATAAAGTTGTATTTTGAAAAAGCGTTGCCTTCTGCTAACTTTTATCCTGCCGGCTTTTTCCGAAACTTCTTGAAAGAAGAGGAACAGTCATTCCTCCAAGCGCGTTTCCAAGGACAACCGAGGCAATCATAAGAGTGTTTTTCAGCGTGAACGCGTCCAGAAATCCGTTCGCCGCTCCGTTGTAGAAACTGTTCGCGACTGAATGTTCAAATCCCGAATAGATGAAAGCGGGAATGTAGATGAACACTCCTGCTCTGCTTCCTTTTTTCCAGGAGTCCACGGCAAGAAACATCAGGATTCCGCAGAAAACGCCTGAAACAAACATTCTGGGAAGAGGAGAAGAAAGCTTTTCCGCGTACATATTCTGCGCGACTTCCTTTATCTGAGGAAAAGCGTAGGCGCATAAAATTCCAAGAAGATAAGTCGAAACAAGATTGAATCCCAAAGTAAGAAGGACAAGACCGTAATATTTTCTGTCTTTGAAATGATAAGCGATGTATCCGACTTTTCCTGTGTAAAGGTTGAAGCCGAAAAGGCAGATTGTGTAAAGTCCTGCGGAGAAAAGAAGCGCGCCGAGCCATTTTATGTCCTGGGCGATGCACGAAAGATACGCGCAGCCGCCGATTGAAATCATGATTCCCGAAAGAACCGAAAGTTTGATGTCTTTTAGCATTTTTCCACCTTTTATTTATCAGCTGATTTTAACATCGCTTTTTCCTGAACAGGAAAACTAGCCAGCTGCATCTGCAGCTGGAGGGGCGATGAAAACCGGTTTTTTATTTATCGGCTAATTTTAACATCGCTTTTTCCCTGAACATGAAAACTAGCCAGTTGTGTGAACAACTGGAGGGGCGATGAAAACCGATTTTTTATTTATCGGCTAATTTTAACATCGCTTTTTCCCTGAACAGGAAAACTAGCCAGCTGCATCTGCAGCTGGAGGGGCGATGAAAACCGGTTTTTTATTTATCGGCTGATTTTAACATCGCCCCTTCCCATTCAAGCAGCTCTTTTTCCATTTCAGGATTTTCTCCTTTCACGTCGCATAGAATTCTGAACACAGGCTCAGTTCCGCTTCCGCGCATCCAGAAAAACGCGATAGGACAGTCGTTCTGGTCGTAGAAGATTATTTTAAGTCCGCCTTTTCCGCTCAATGAAAAATCCTGGACTTTCCTTGTCTCTTTCGTTCCGTTTGTGATGACCGCTTCCCAGAAAAGAATTCCGTATTTTTCAAACAGATAATCTTTTTTTTCGTTCCATTCGTTTGTAAACACATTCTGGAACCTTTTCTTTAAAAGCGCGTGGTCTTTTGTCGCGATATGAAGGACAGCTCGCGGCTCTGAGACTCCTGTCGTCGTGTATTTCGGAAGGCTTTCAAGAATATCGGAAAGAGTGAAGTTCTCGTTGCAGATTGTCCCGGACTTTTCCGCCCAGTCCTTGAAAAGCTCCTTGATTGAAAGAAGCTTTATCACCGCGAAAACTGTGTTCAGAGGGTCGCGGACGCGGCTGGGATAAGTTATTGTTCCGCCGTTCGAGCCTTCTCCGAAAATCCGCACATTGAATCCTTCATTTCTTTTTTCGTCCGCAAGGTTCACGACATTCGCTTCTCCGACTTCAGCGCGGAAAACCTTGGCGTCAAGTAGAGAGGCAATCTCTTCGATTCTCATTGAAGTAGGGCAGTTCACGCAGACAGCGTTGTTTTTCTCTTTGAGCCAGCGCGAGTAAGTGAGCTCGGAAAGGACAGAAAGGCTGAAAACTTCCTGCGCTTTAAGAATCACAGCCTTGTTCCTGTTTTCGTCCCACCAGACGATGTTTCCCCTGTCGCCGTCGCAGTCAGGCATATAGCCGAGCAAAGCGTCCTTGTGCCCTTCCTTCTGAAGACGCTCCATTTCCGAAGCGACAAAAAAGAGGTTTTCGTTTTCAGGGATTATCTCGTGCGCGATTTTTCCCGCCGTATTGTTTATAGCGTAGAAATTTATTCCGTTCTCTTTGAAGAATTCTGAATCCACGCTTAAAGCGCGCGCAGAGCCGTTCATGTCGCAGACGACGCCGATTTTCTTTTCTTCCGCGGATTTTCTTAAAAGTGAAAAAAACTCTTCCTGTTTTTTTGTGTCTTCGATTCCGCTTATTGTCCGCTTTAAAAATTCCTTGTACGAGGAAAGAGCCTCTTTTTTCGCAGGACCTGAATCTCTGTAGATTTCTTCAGTTTTGCTTTCAGGAACGGAACGGATTGTCTTGAACGCTTCGTCTTTTGCGTTTTCCATTCCGCAGAGAGCCTTGAATCTTTCTGAAAGCGCAGCGTTCTCCTCCGCGTTCAAAACTCCGCCGGAAGAAAGGCCGAATTTGATTCCGTTGTGGCCTACAGGATTGTGGCTTGCCGAGACATACATGAATCCGTCCGCATTTCTTGAATAAGCCATTATCTCGGGAGCCGCTGTTATTCCTAAAAACCTCAAGCGGATTTTTTTTGAGACAAAGGTTTTTATCGCAGCCTCGCATACCGCGTTTCCTGTCGGGCGCGAATCCATTCCGAGAACCACAAGCGGATTTTCTTTCCCGGATTTTTCTTTCACGTAATCCGCGAAAACCGCCGCAGCGTAAACAGAAAGCGCGATGTTCTCTTCTCCGATAAGGCTTGTCCTGTCCTGCTCGTTTCCGCTTGCCGCGAAAACTTTTCTCCAGCCGGACGCGCTCAAAATCATGTTTGTCTTCATATTATGTCCTTATCTCTGTCCCTGAAATTTCAGCGGCTGTTTATGATGTAAGTCTGCGTTGTCTCTTTTCCGAGAAAGTCTGAAAGCGAAATGTGAAGCGAATTTCTTCCCGGAGCGAAAACCGCTTCTCCTGCAAGCTGAAGCCTTGTGTCAGGATAAAGGACGGATTTAGGATAGTTTCCTTTTCCCGAGACGCACAGGGATTTTCCGTCCTGACGCAGAATGTCGAAAGAAATCTCGTCTGAAATCGCTCCGTTCACGACAACACGTGTCCTGTAAGGAACAGCGACGTTCTCACGGTTTCTGTAGACTCTGTATATTCCGGCAGGAATATAGCTCTGCCGCGCGATGTCAAAAAAGCTTCCGCTCCTGTTCTGAAGAGTGATTCCTGAAAGCCCAAGCGGAAGCTCATTTTCTGTCCGAGGCATAAGGGCTTTCGGATTTATCGATGTGCTGTTTTTTGTGTCAACAACCTGAAATTCAAGCGAGCTTTTTCCTTCGTGCCAGGATGATGAGCCGCTTTCTCCTAAAGTCTCGCCTTTTTTCACATGAGGATTTTCCTCGCTGTGCCTTGAAAGCGAATCCTTGTCAAGATTTGCGTAGACTGTAAGAAGATTGTCCGCGTGCGCGACGATATACGCGTTTCCTAAAGTCGAAGGAAAGAATTCCGTGTCGTCGCGGTATTCTGAAATGAAAAGTATGATGTGCCCGTCGTCCGCCGCTTTCACTTCCGAAGGCTCTTCAAAAATCAGCGACGGGCTGATTCTTTCTCCCCTGAGCTGAGCGAAACACGCGTTGAAGCTTTCAGGGCTCATCGGCCATTCAAAAGCGAATGTGATGAAATTAAGAAAAATGAAGATGAACGCTGACACAGAAACTGTTTTTCTGGATTTTACTATGGATTTTTTCATGTGCTGGCATTGATATTGATTCCGCATGACGACCGCCTTTGCTTTTGTTTTCCGCTTTATTATTTTTTCTGGATATTTATCTTTGAGATTGTGCTGTCTTTTCCGACAAAAAGGTTTTCGCTGTCCGTCTGGATGAAAGCCGCTTTAGCCTTGAACGAAAAGCTTCCGACAAGCTCAGAGTTTTTCTCGATTATGTAGACTGTGTATTCGTCCTCATGTTTTGTAAGAAGAAAAACGCATTTTTCGCTTTCTTTAAGGCTTATCGAACGGCCTTTTATTTTTATGTGCCGGGATTTTGTGCTTTCCGTGTCCACAATTCCGAGCGTTCCGTCAAAGTCGTAGTAGACTTTTTTTCCGTCGCCGGAGAATTTCACAAGTTTCTGGTAAGGACGAGACTTTTCAGTGAATTCGTGGAAAACTATTTTTGAGTGCGCGTCTTCCTGCTTCGCAAGCACAAAACGCTCTTTGTTCATTCCGCTGACGCTCGCGATGAACTTTCCGTCAGGAGAAACCGCCGCTCCTGAAATCACCTGGAATTCGCTTCCGCCCGGAGAGAACTGGCGCAGAATGTTTCCGTCGTCTGAAAACTGGACAAGCCTTCCGTCCGCGAAGCCAAGGACGCATCCTGCTTCTGAAGAGTCGAACGCGGTTATCGGGCTTGTGCTTTCATATTCCCAGATTTTTTTCCCTTCGCTGTCCATCCTTCCTACAGACGAGCCGCCTGGAAAGAACACGAAAATTCTGTCCTCGTCGAACATCGGAAATCCGTATTCATTGATTGTTCCGATTTTCTGTCCGTCCTTTGAGTAGAAATCGCAGGCGGAGCTGTTCGCTGAATAGACCGCGTATATGTTTTCCGAGACTGCCGCCTTGAACGGAAAGCTCACGAAGTTTGTGACTTTTCCGTCGTCAGTGAAATATCCGAGCGACTGCGCGAGAGTGAAAAAATGTGTGCTTTCGTTTCCGGAGATTTTCTGGACAGTCGGATTAGCGACATCGATTTTCCATTCGGGGATAAACTGGAATTCTTCTTCCAGAGGCTTTGCCGCAAAAACAACATAAAGAACTGTGACCAGCGCCGCGAGCGCGATGTAAAGCGAAACGCCTTTTCTGTTTTTCATATTACCGAAAATATTATAGCAAAAAAAACAAAAAATCAACGTGCGGAAAGCGCGGAAAATGTGCGGAACGGAGATACGATGTGAAGACTGTCTGATGAAAGTTTAATAGACCTGGTGCGGAAACTTCAGTTTCAAAACAGGTTACTTTGAAGTGCGATGAGTTTAAAATCGCGCTATTTAAGCGATTTTAAACTCATCGACTTGTTGATGGCGAAGTTATCGAACAAGTCTAATTGGATTTAGGCGTGTAAAGACCTTGGTTTTTTGTGCTGTCCAGATTAAGGGTGAATCTTCTGCTTGTATTTTCTCCGTCAAATTTGTCGCAGTCATTTTGCGTAAGTGTGTAGATTTTTTTTCCATCGGAGGCTTTGTCTCCCTCTATAATCGGGCTGTTTGTTTGTGAGTCATTGTCATAGAGTTTTATTTTTTCATTTCCTGAAAGGGCTTTTGTTATTATGATAGGTACGTCGGTTTTAGAGATGCTTCTATTAATATTAATTCCATAATCTGGTATTTTGATATTGCCCCCGAGTTTTAAAACAGCCTCTTCTGTTGATCCGTCCATATATATGTGAGAGACATTAGGCGTTCCAGATGTCCACGATATTTCTGTGTCTGAAAGGCTTACGGTAGCATTGCTTTGAATGTAGATTGCTTCTGCTTTTTGGTCTGAGCTGCTTGTAACCTTGTTGTCTTTTAATGTCGAGCCAGTAATATTTACGGTTCCTGTGCTGGTTATATAGATTGCTCCTCCGCTGTTTACCGCTAAATTTGAATTTACTGAGCAGTTGTTTAGAGTTGTGGTTGTTCCTGCTGCAAGGTAAACCGCGCCGCCTGCCTTAGATGCGGTGTTTGATTCTAGTTTTGAAAACAGACTGATGTTTAATATTGCGCTTCCTGCTGCATATATTCCGCCGCCGTTCTGCGCGGAGTTTCCTGTTATCTCGACAATTCCTGTAGGTCCTGATGTTGAATTTGTTCCGGGGGAAAACACAAGTCCGCCGCCGTTCACGTATATTCCTCCTCCCCATCCCGACACGGCCTTATTGTTTTTTATAATGCAGTTTTTGATAGTAAGTTGTCCGTTTGTTTTATTTATTCCTGCTCCATTTTCATTATTTGCTGTAGATCCGCCTGTGATTTCAAGATTTTCAAGTTTTATGCTTGTGCTTGTTGCATTTGAAGCGTCGATATTTATGACGCGTCCTCGATTAGTAGTTGCGCTTGCTCTTTCTGCATTCAAAGTCGCTCTTGTCCCGAATCCTTTTATAGTCAGATTCAGCGTCTTTGTCTCCGTTTGTATATTTACAAGAGGCGTGTTGTTTGATAATCCTTCGGCTGTAAAAGTTCCGTCCACATAAATCGTGTATTCTGTTGTTCCGTCGTTCTGTCCGATGACTTTATCCACCGCTTTCTGGATTGTTTTAAGCGGATCAAACCAAGTTCCTCGGTTCTCGTCTTTTGCAGTATCTTTATACTGCAAAGAAGAGCCGTCTCCTGCGACATAGAATGTTTTTATCTGGAAGTTTTTTACCATCTCGCTTGTCACAGTAAGGATTCCGTCGCTTCCGATGTATGAAGAGCCTTGCCAGGAGTTTGTCGTAAGTCCCTGGACAACTGTGACTTTCTCTATTGTCTTGTAAAGAAGAATTTCTGTTTCTGTCGCTTGGTCTTGGTCGGTCTTTGCTTTGAAGAATTCAAGGGTGCAGGTGTAGACGCCTGCTTTCATGTTTTTGTTTGTCTCTGACGAGTTGATGTTGTCCAGTGTGATTGTCTGTCCTTCGGAATATTTCTGTTTTGTTATCGTGTGTATTATGTCCGTGTCGCTTTCGTGCTGGAAAGTCGCTTTTATTTTATTGATTTCTGTTCCGCTTTCCGCCTTCACTTTAAGGCTTATGTTTCCGTTTCCGCTTTGGCTGGGCGTGGAAAGTCCTACAGGAATTTCAATGTTTGTGTCCACTGGGTTTGATGAAGTCAGGCTTATGTCTTTGCTTCCTTGAACGATTTTGTTTGTTCTGTTTTGCCTGTCGCTTTCTGTGGAATAGCCTTCAGCGGTGAGAGTCCAGGCTGTACTTTGTCCGCTTCCGAGCGGAAGCTTTATTGTGAAAGTGTTTCCGTTTACTTCCGCGGTCTGTTCGCTTTGTCCTTGGGAGCTTGCTTTCACCGTGTAATATATTGTTGCTGTTGCAGACTGGTTTGCAAGGTCAGGGAACGCGCTTCTTTGCTTTTTGTCCGTGTTTTCGGCTGTGTATGTGTTTTTGTCAGTGTCTGTGGTTTTGTTTTCGTTCAGGACTGTGTTTTCATTCGTGTCTGTGCTGCCAGAAGTGATTTTTCCGCTCAGTGTGATTTCAGAAAGGCTGCTTACCCCCCCCCGTGAGTCTTTTTGAAGAATGTCCGCGCAGGAAGAAAGCAGAAAGGCGAAAGAAAGGCAGAATGCGGCGGAAACTGTTTTCAGAAAATAGTTTCTCATAGCGATTCCTATTAAAGTTTGTTTTTTTTATGATAAACCTGAAAAAACTAACAGTCAATATTTATTCGCTTCGTGTGCAGCCAAATCAGCGCGTGGCGCAATATCGCGCGGTTTTGGTCCGGCAGATTCCGCGGGCAAAATTGATTGTATAGTCGGTTATAATACGTTTGTTCTGTTTTGCGATTGTTGACAAAAAAACGTAAATATTGCAGACTTTGCTTAATATTTCATAAAAAGCGTATACATTCAGAGGCAAAGTGTTATGGAAGACGATATTCTTACTATTGAAGAAGTTGCGAAATACCTTAGGGTTTCAGACAGGACAGTTTACGACTGGGCGCAGAAAGGCGAGATTCCTGCCGGAAAAATAGGAACTGTCTGGCGTTTCAAGAAATCAGAGGTTGTCGACTGGGTGAACGAGCGTCTTTCTTCAAGCGCGAGGGCAAAAAAAGAAGAGCCGAGCGTTGAGGTCTCAAAAATTCTTTCGCCTGAAAGAGTGATTTTCATAAGTCAGCCGACAAAACAGGACGCTCTCACTGAACTTGCCGAAGTTCTGGCGGCCGCTCCTCAGGTAAAAAAAGAAGACGAGCTTGTGAACGAGATTTTAAAGCGCGAGGAGCTTATGTCTACCGCAATCGGAAGAGGAATCGCGATTCCCCATGTGCGCCTTTCTTCTGTTTCTGATCTTGTCATGGCGGTAGGCGTCTGCAAAAGCCCGCTTACTGATTTCCAGACAATCGACGACAAGCCAGTCGAGCTTCTTATCATGATTGCCGCCGGCTACAATCAGCACAACTATTATCTTAAGACATTGTCATATTTCAGCGCGAAACTTAAAAATCAGGCTCTGCGCGACTCTATCTCTAACGCTGTGACAACCGAGGAAATCCACGCCCTTTTCTGCAGATAACTGTTTTATGCCGGCATTTTGGGAAGATATTTTATCTTGAGTTTCCTGCGTCCAGGATTTTTTTGCAGATAAATGCTCTGCGTGATGCGGGATTCTGGAAAACGCTAGAAGAAATTCCATGATTCAGGAACATCGATTCTTATTTCAAGAGGTTTTCCGTCCGCCGGAATGACAAGCCTTGTCGCGCAGAGCATAAGGCTTTTTATTCCGAGATTTTTTTTGAGAATCCTGTTTATCCTGAAATTTCCGTGCCTGTCGTCGCCTGCGACAGGATTTCCTTCCTTTGAAAGATGAATGCGGATCTGATGCATTCTTCCTGTCTCAAGCCTGAGCGAAACCTTTGAAAGGACAGTTTTTTCTTCGGCTTTTCCTTCCGCGTCTTCTTTCAGGTTTTCTCCGTTCCCTGTTTTTTCAGGAAAGTCAAATTCCTTCTCAGAAATCACTTTGAAACGCGTCAGGGCGCTTTTCTCGTTTCCGTGCTGGATGATGTTTTCGCTTATCGTTCCCTGCGTCTTTGTAAAATGTCCGACGCAGACTGCTGTGTATTCTTTTTCCACAAGTTTTCCGCCGATAAGATTTGTCCATTTTTTTGCGGCGGAAGGAGATTTTGCGACAATCATAAGTCCGCTTGTCTCTTTGTCAAGCCTGTGGACAAGAAAGATAGGACGGCCTAGAATTTCAGG
Organism: uncultured Treponema sp.; assembly: GCA_964606655.1. Classification (GTDB taxonomy): domain Bacteria; phylum Spirochaetota; class Spirochaetia; order Treponematales; family Treponemataceae; genus Treponema_D. The sequence goes on along the minus strand of CAZSHF010000004.1, from coordinate 50,168 downwards.
AAGAATTTTATCAAGCGGATTTCTTATGTCTTTTCCGCCCTGGACTGCGATTCCTGAAGGCTTGTTCACAACAAGAATTTCATCATTCTCGAAAACTACAGGAATCTCTTTCATGCTGTTTTTCATGATTTAAGATTTTTACCGTTTTGAGCCGATAAATTCAATATGGACCGAAATGAGATGAAAAAAATCATCCGGCGCATTCTTGTTTCTGTTTTTTTCCTTTTATCCGGCTTTCCTTTTTTCTGCGAGGAAGTGGCAGACTACGAGTTCGCTTATTCGCTTGACATTCCTGAAGGCTTTTATGTGGGCGAATACACGCCGGACGGAATGAGCTATCTTTTCCGGCATCAGAACGCGCCTGTTTCTCTTGTCCTGAAAATATACTCGGACGGAAAAACAGCCGTTCCTGAAGAAAATCCGTTTTCCGCGAAAGAAAGTTTTCTCTCCGCGATGAAAAGCCTTTCCGCTTCTTGCGAAATCGACGATATAATCTGGCGGAATCTTCCTTGCGTTGTTTCAAGCTTTCAGATGGTTCTTCCCGGAAATTCAACTTTTTCAAAAGGCTGGGGAGTCGGCGTTCCTCTTCCTTCAAAAAACGCTTCTCTTGTGCTTCTTTGCTACACGGAAGATGAGAATTTTTCCGGCTGGGAAAGCTTTATTCTTTCTTCACTGAATTCGCTCTGCATCGACAGCGGAAGCAGGAGAAGCCCGGGAATCATCGCGAGCTACGCTTATCCTGAATCTGAAAAAGTTCCGCTTGTTCTGAATATTTCAGGAAGAGAAATCTGGACTGAAATTGAAAAAGACGATGCCGAGGCTTCACGCTTTGTCCGCGATATGGAATTTTCTGTCCTGAGCCTTTACGCAAATCATCCTAAGTGGAAAGAAGCCTGGGCAAGATATTACAGGGCTGTTTTCCGTGATTCGTGCGGAAGGCTGAAAAAAGCGTCGTTTGACATTTATTCAGCATTGTATCCGGAATGTCTGAAAAAGAATCCGGATTCTCCTCTTGTACAGATGAACGCGGTTCTGCTTTCGTGGCTTCAGGATATGCATTATGTCCGAGACATCGGAAGCACGGAAAGAGCGGATTTCACAGATCTGGTTTCTGTCCTTCAGGGCGAAGGAAGTGACTGCGACTCAAGAAGCCTTTTAGCCTGCGTTCTTTTAAGGAACATCGGATGCGATTCATGCCTTTTTGTAAGCCGCGAATATTCCCATGCGGTTTACGGTGTTGCGTCTGACATTCCGGGCGCGAAAATCAATGTCGGCGGAAAAGATTATCTTCTGTGCGAGACTACAGCGAAAGGCGTTTCTCAAGGATTGATAGCCTCGGATTTCAGCGTCACAGAATTCTGGATTCCTGTGACTTTCCCTTGAAAAATCTGTATAATCCGATGATATGCTTGTTCTGACATGGCAGGATTTGTTCAAAGACAGTTTTTTCTCTGGGAACGCTAAGCCTGATGTTTTTTCCCGGGGAACCGCATTGTCTGTCGGCTCTTTTGACGGGCCTCACCGCGGACATTTCGCGATTTTTGAAAAAGTACTCGCCTCTGCCTCGCTCTCAAAGGGAATTGTGACTTTTGAAAAATCTCTTTCTTCAGTAAAGCAAGGAAAATGTTACAAAGGCGACATTTCAAGCCTGGATGAAAGGCTTGAGGTTTTCAGGAATCTTGGATTCGATTTTGTCCTTGTGATAAAATTTGATGAGGATTTCCGTAAAATCGAAGGCGAAGAATTTTTTAGAATTCTTAAAGACAGGCTGAACATGAAATATATTGTCGAAGGCGTTGATTTCAGGTGCGGACACAAAGGCGCGTTTTCAAAGCCTGAAATCGAAAAGTTCTGCCAGGAAAACGGAGTCGGATGCCTTTTCATAGAGCTTGTGAAAGATGACGGAAAACGTATAAGCTCAAGCCTTATCCGCGCTCTTCTTGAAAAAAATCTTGTGAAAAAGGCTGACGAGCTTCTGGGAAGAAAATAGGGGAGAGCGGAAATCTGCGGAAAAAAAATCAAGGACATCAGGAAAGGCTTTTGTCTTTAAGGCGGCTGTTTTTCTCGCCGAGCATTTCCCCGTCGTCTTTTCCTTGTCTTGTCTTCCAGTTTTTAAGAATTCCCGATTTGTCCGCGTTTTTATCGCCGGGCTTTTTGTTCCCGAACCTTTCTGGAATGTGCGAGTAATGTTTTCTCATCATAGAGTAGTATTCTGCGTCGTCCATATTTCTGTCTTTTTAAAGCGGATTCCTGATAGTCTGATTCTGAATAAACTTTATATGCATAACAAAATCCTGAAAAAATATTCTGAAGCGGAAAAACGTGGCTGAAGTCAGTCTTAAATTCCGGCTGAATGGTTTTCTGTCTTTTCACGGACGTAAGAGACAAAATCCTCGACTTTCATTGTCTTCTGCTCAAGTCCGCTTGACTGCCTGAATCTCACGGCGACTGTTTTTTCGTTTCTTTCGTTTTCGCCGACGACAAGAATGTACGGAGTCTTATGCTCTTTTGTGATTATCTTGATTTTCTGCCGCATATTGTCGCCTGAAATGTAGGCTGCGGAACGTATGTCGTTCTGAAGAAGAATCTCGTTCACTTCTTTCGCGTAGCCGTCGAAGGCTTCTGATACAGGAACAACAGCCGCCTGCTCAAAGGCGAGCCAGGCCGGGAACGCGCCCGCGAAATTTTCTATAAGGATTCCGATGAAGCGTTCCAGCGAGCCTAAAATCGCGCGGTGGAGCATTACAGGATGATGTTTCTGGTTGTCCGCCCCGATATAAGTCGCGTCGAGCCGTTCCGCGCTCGGAAGCTGGAAATCCGCCTGGATTGTCCCGCACTGCCATTCGCGTCCAAGGCAGTCGTAAAGCTTGAACTCAAGTTTCGGCCCGTAGAACGCGCCTTCTCCCGGCTGGATTTCGTATTCAAGTCCTGCTTCGCGGCAGGCGTCAGCCAATGCTTTTTCCGCGCGTTCCCATGTCGCAAGGTCTCCGACATGGTCTTCGGGCATTGTTGAGAACTTCACTACAAGGTTTTCAAAGCCGAAATCCTTGTAGACTTTCTTTAAAAGCCTGCAGAATTTCGCGACTTCGCTTGAAACCTGGTCTTCTGTGCATATTATGTGTCCGTCGTCCTGTACAAATCCGCGCACACGCATGATTCCGTGAAGAGTTCCTGAAGGCTCGTTTCTCACATCGTTTCCGAATTCAGAAAGCCTCATAGGCAAATCTTTGTAGGAGCGCAGTCTGCTTTTGAAAATTTCAAGCGCGCCAGGACAGTTCATCGGTTTTATCGCGAAAATCCTTTTTTCAGATTCAGTGATGAACATATTTTTCTGGTAATGTCCCCAGTGTCCTGATTTTTCCCATAGCGTGCGAGGCATGATCGCAGGCGTGTTCACTTCAAGGTAGCCGTCGCGCCTCAAAAGTTTTCTCATGTAATCCTGGATTGTTGTGTAGACTGTCCAGCCGTTCGGATGCCAGAAAATCTGTCCCGGGTCTTCCGGCTCCAAGTGGAACAAGTCCATTTCAGTTCCAAGTTTTCTGTGGTCGCGTTTTTCCGCTTCGGCCAGCATCTGAAGATAATCTTTCAGCTCGCCAGGCTTTTCAAAGCAGAGCGCGTAAACCCTTGTGAGCATAGGCTTGTCGGAGTCTCCGCGCCAGTACGCTCCTGCGATTTTGCTGATTTTAAAGCCCTGCGCGTTTATTTCCCTTGTGTTTTCCACATGAGGGCCTCGGCAAAGGTCAAGGAAGTCGTCCTGCCTGTATGTTGTTATTGTCTCGCCCTCAGGAAACTCGTTTATAAGCTCGGTTTTATAAGGCTCGTTCTGGAAAATCTTTAAAGCCTCGTCCTTTGAAACTTCTGTGCGTATAAAATCGTGGTTTCCGGCTATTATTTTCCGCATCTCTTTTTCAACGAGCGGAAAGTCTTCCTCGCTGAATTTTGTTCCTGAAGGAAAATCAAAATCATAGTAAAAACCGTTTTCAATCGCCGGGCCTATGGCGATTTTTGTTCCTGGAAAAAGATGTGTGATTGCTTCTGCCATGACATGGGCGCAGGAATGACGGATTGTCTGTAGCTTCTCGTTAGCCATAATTCACCTTCAGTAAAAATAATACTCCAATAATATCACTTGGCGATTTTTATTGCAATTGCGAGAACTTTTGCGGTACGGAAATCAGTTTTTAAGAAAGGTGGCGGCTTGGAGAGGCGTTATAATGAAAAATGATGGATTTATAATCTGATAATTCAAGCGGGGAAAGCCTTCCCCTCGCTTCAGCCGGCAAGCCGTCTTCCGCTTCCCCTTCTCCTAGGGAAAACTCCGTTTTCCCTAAAACCCTTTCCGGCAGCCAGGAAGAAAAATTTGACTTTTTTCACTGCATGATTTATATTCTAGGAAGATTGGGGGTGTACCGGTTTCGACGGATGCGGGAAAGCATTTGCTGCAAGTAGGTGTCAAGAGGCCTTTAATCTTGAGGAAAAAAATAACTGCAATCTTCAACAGAAAAGAAGAAGAAGATTCTTCTGAAGAACAGTTTGCTCTTGCCGCGTAAGCGGCGGGCACGGAACCCACAGGGTGCTGTTCCTAACTTTGTGATGTTCTGACGTCAACAGGAACTTGTTGCGTGCCGCGTCCGGCCGGTATGCAAGACATTCAGTCGGAATACGGAAAAGACGCTTGTCATGCTGCTACCTTTTCCCGACAAACACCTCGCATGACTAAACTTGTAGACGTATCTGGTTTACGCGCCCGGACGCGGGTTCAATTCCCGCCATCTCCAAAAAAAAGCCGCTTTCGGGCGGCTTTTTTTTTTGTGTTTTTCATTTTGACATAAAAAAAACGCCTGTGGTTCAGGCGTTTTCCCAATATCTTCCCGATTATTGATTAATGTTTTGGTCCGTAGCGTTTCAGCATGGCGACAGCGTTTCTCTTTCCGTTGTACACAAAGCCGCCGTTCCAGTACTCAAGGGCCGCGAACAGCGCGTTTCCTCCGTCCTGGGAATCGGATTCCTTTGTCTTGAAAGACACATAGTCGGAAAGCTTCTCGTAGTCCTGGTTGTGAAGACATTCAAGACGCTTTCTGTTGAATTCGTTCCATTTTTCAAGGTCTTTGAATCCTTCTCCTTCATCCTGAACAATCACGTGCGCGTGTGTAGGGCTGAAAGAGTACCACACTGTGACTTTCTTGTTTATGTCGCAGTGGTTTCCGTGCTTTACGCCGTTCTTGATTACTTCGCTGATCTGCTGCTCAAGAAGATTCAGCTCTTTGATTTCCGAAGGCGCTGACTGCACAATCAGCAAAGTGAAATACCGGATCTGTCTGAAGTCAGACGGAAAATCCTTTCTAAGCATATTTGTCTTGTCGAACAACGGGTCATTGTCATCCGAGCGAAGTTCTTTAATCTCTGGTTCGTCCATAATATTCTCCTGAAAATAGTTTTAATAGTGTTCTGTTACTTATTCTTTCACCATCAGCAACGCTTCTTCAACGCTGTTCGCAATCGGGAAGTAACCCATAAGTTTTGTAAGCTCGATAACCTTCTTTACAGAACCATGGATATTCGAGATTGCAAGTTTAAGATTCATCTTTTTGATTGTAGAACTGATGTAAATAAGCGCGCCTATTCCGGACGAGTCGATGTAGTCTACCTGTTCAAGGTTGATGATGAAAACCTTGATGTTTTTCTCAATCATTTTCATCACCAATTCCTTAAGCTTGTAGGAATTGTAGAGATCCATTTCTCCGTTCACATCGATAATATAGACATCTCCATTCTTTCGTATTTTTAGTTCCATAACGAAGCTCCTTTAACCCTGTATTTTTACGACCAGAAGACTCTGGTCATCATATTGCTGTGTTGTTCCACAGAATTTTTTGACATTGTCTTTCACTTTGTTGGCAATGTCTTTTCCCGACAATTTACAATTGTCTTTGATTACTTTTTCAAGATTCTCGAGCGAGTACTGCGCTCCATTTCCGTTCAAGCATTCAAGTATTCCGTCTGTGCAAGTTACAAGAATATCGCCTGCATTGAGTGAAATGTCAATATCTTTGTAAGTCGTGGATTTTTCGACTCCAATCGGCTCGCTGTCCTGTGAAAGTTTTTTTACGCTTCCGTCCGCGACAGAGTAGAGCAGGACAGGATTAGTTCCGCAGGTTGAAATCTGCGCGGTGTTGTCCACGCTGTTGTAGTTTATCAGAGAAACGCTCGCGAAATGGTCCATGCTGTTGTTTTCCGAGCAGATTGCGCGGTTTATCCATTCAAGCAGTGTCGCCGCCGACTGGTTTGTGTTCGCGACAAGCCTGAGCATCGCCCTTATCATAATCATAATCACAAGCGAATTCATTCCTTTTCCTGCGACATCCGCCATCACAAAAGTGATTCTGTCTTTTCTGTAAGGAATTATATCGTAGAAGTCGCCGCAGACATTTTCTGTCGTAAGCGAGTATTTTCCGATTGATATTTTGCTTATGACAGGAAGGCGCTCAGGAATCATTGTTTTCTGGAACTTCGAGGCTATGTCGCCTTCTTTTGTGAGCTCGGTGTGCTCGGCGTAGGAAAGGAAACTCTTAAGAGGAACAGTGGCAGTCGCGGACGCTTCCGCAAGGGAAATCGCCTCTTCAAACTGCTCTTCTGTGAACGGCGCTTTGTCCGCTTTTCTTGAAAGACAAATCAACCCCACATTTTCGCCTGCCTGAGAAACAGGAATGAACATATAAGGTCCGCATTTAAGGAATTCCTCAGGGCCGTTCTGGACTACATAGCGGCTTTTGTGCGGCTCTGCCACATTTACAGGCTTTCCGTCAGTGAACACATCGCCGAAGCAGTTTCCTTTCATGCTGAACTGCGAGAACTTGAAATTTGTCTCGACCCTGATCGGCTTGTGGGGAAGGTCGTCCGGAAGTTTGTACGGCGGCGGAAAGCTTCCTGAAAGGCTTTTCACAGCAAGGATATTGTCGAATTCGTCGTATGTGAGAATCGCGCATCCGTCTGCTTCAGTCCGTTCCGCGCAGTATTTGGCAAGGAATTCATAGAACGATGTCTGCGCGTCTTCCGCGTTGAAGAATGACGCGGCTTTCAGCGTGACTTCTTTTGTCGTGTTCAGCTTGTCCTCGTATTCTTTTTTTATCTGGACGAGCGCTTCCGCATCCACAGCATCAGAATTCTTGTTCTCGTCTTTTTCCTGCTGCGCTTTCTTTTCTTTTTTCTTCTTGGGGTCTGAAAGGGCAAGGACAGCGGCGTAGATAATCAGAAGGAATTCCGCGGCCAGAATTGTGAACACAATGTATGACAGTTTCCGGTTCGTGTAAGTGTAGAGAAGACCTGCAATTGTTATTCCGATTACAAGGTAGAACACAAAGGAAACCTTTGATGTGTTTCTAATCTTTGAAAGCAGAAGCAGTATGAACAGAACCAAGGCCGCTCCTGCCGCCGCAAGAATAGGAATATCTACAAACGAATCAATATTGGGTTCCAAAATTTGTACTCCTTATATTTATTATAAAATAATTCTAACATTGAAATATTTAGCCGTCAAGTTTTTAGATTTTATTTATTCGCTCCTAGTTTTCTTTTGAGAAGATGCCGTTTTATCATGTTCTTGAGTTTCCCGAGGGAAGAGCGTTTGTACTCGTCTTTAAGGTCGCTTACAAGGCTGTCCAGAGGAATCTCGTCTCCGAGCTTGTGTTTCAGCTCGTCCCAGAAAGTTATTATCCATACATACAAGTCGCTTTCGGTCGTTCCTTTCACATATTTTTTTATCCTGTGCTTTTCTATTGTCCTTATCACAGGCATATAGACTGTCTTGTACCAGGATGTTATGGCGTCTTCCATCGAGATTTCCTCGGGTTTTCCCTGGTTTATGAAATACTTGTGCGTCAGGATATGCTGGTAGATTATGTCGTACTGTCCCGGAGTTGAAAAATCAAGAACCCAGCAGTCTGTGATGTCGCCGAAGCTTGTCTCGAAATAGAAATTCTTTTTTTCCCAGGCGACAATCTGCTTTATCATTCCGGCGAGCGTTCTTACAGGATAAAGCCTGATTTCCGTCTGGAGCGAGACTATGTCCGCGTCGATGAACTCGACGCCTTTTGATTTTGCGACCGACACTCTGTGGTTTCCGTCGCGGACAAAGTAAAGCCCGCCCAGCTCGTAGACGCTTATCGGAGGAAGGACAATCTCTTTTATGACCGCCTCGTCCACGTGTTCCCACCGTTCTTTCATGAATGAATTTTTCGGAAGGAACTGGTTGTCAAAATCCTTGTAGCGGCCTTCGCTTCCGACAATCTTGGAGATTGGAATTGTCCTCATTCCGATATAAGTCTCGTTCTGAGGCTTAAGGAATTTCTTCACCTGATTGAATGAAATCATTTTTGTCTCGTCAGGATTCAGGAAATGCTGAAGCTCGTTTATGAACGCTTTGTTTCTGGCTCTTGAAAAGTCTGATTCTGTTTCCGCTAACATTTTTTCTCCAGAAAAGATTTTATTTCTTCGGCTGTGAAATCGATGACATGGTGCGCGTATGCGTTCGCGACAATCGTTTCCGCGTATTTTCCGACGCGTTCTGTCCTCTGGTCGTAAAGATGAATGTGTCCGTGGACCATCAGAGTCGGCTTGAATTTTTTCAGGAACCAGTTGAATGACGGAAAACCGATATGGCAAGGGTCGTTCATGTCGTGGAATCCTAAAGGCGTCGCGTGCGTTAGAAATATGTCAAGGTAACGTCCGTATTTTATTTTGTTGTATATAAGCTTTGGAATCATCCTGAAAAGATATGCCCTCATCTGTGCGTCGGTGTACTGGCAGAGTCCTCCGTTGTAGTTTCTTGAGCCGGAAGCGCCTGCTATAAGAAGCGGAGTTGGATTTTTCCGCGACGGATGGTTTATCCTTAAAGATGCCTTTATCACTCTGAATCCTGCGTAGACTGCTCCGTGGTTTCCGTGGCTTTCAAGCCCGCCGGTTTCAGATTTTGAGCCGAAATCCTGTGAAGTCAGTGCGGACGCGGCTTTTCCTGCTAGCGACGCAGGAGATGAATGGATATTGTGGTAATACTTGAACTCTTTAAGGTCGTGGTTTCCGAACACAAAGTAAGTCGGCTTGTTGAAGACTGAAACTATGAAGTCAATGTAGTCCATAGGAAGGTCGCCCGCGCACAGAATCATATCGATGTCGGGAAAATTCTTTTTTGCCCCGGAACTGTAGATAAGAGGATCGATGTAATCTGACACGCAGAGAATCTTCATAGGAACTTGTTTCTGTTATTTTGCGGAAAGGATTTTTTCAAGCTTTTCTTTTCCTACCAGCTCGACAGGCCTGTTCTCGGCGAATTTGAGCGCAGTCCGTGTGAAACCTGCGCTGTTCATAAGAAAAGTGTTCGTGCAGCCTAAAGTTTTAGCCTCGTCCATCGCGTTCCTTACCTCGGAATCTTCAAGCGGCTCAGGATTCCTGAAGAACAGAAGAAGCTGCGCCTGTTTTCTTACGCTTCTCCAGTCGCCGTCCTTTCCCTGGACAGCGACAAGCTTGACATTCGATTTCCTGGATTCAGACTGCTGGACAGAAAGCCTGAGCCCTTTTTCCGCCGCCTTTTTGCAGAGCTCAAGAAATTCCGCGTCCGAGCTTGTAAGGTAATCTTTCATCGCGTCGTTTGTCTGGAAATCCTTGTACTCGTTCAGTTTTTCTGAGACATCCCTGAAATTCTTGTTTCTCTGGGCGATGATTTCCCACTGTTCAATCGCTTTGTCGATTTTTCGTGTCTTTTCGTAGCAGGCCGCAAGAAAATATCTTGCGTAAAGAGTGTCGCTGTTTGTTCCGCTCTTGTCGATTTCAATCGCGCGCTGAAGGTCAATCTGGGCGCTGTCGAGCCTGTTCGCCATCATAAAGCAGGTGCTCCGTTCGATAAGCGCCTTCTGCTTGAATTCCGGGGAACGCTGCGCTTTCTCAAAGGCCTTTATCGCTTCTCCGTATGATTTTGTCTCTTTAAGAAGCTTTCCAAGATAATAGTAGCAGGAGTATTCCTCGGAATTCAGGGAAATCGCCGTGTCCAGTTCGTCGCGCGCTTCTTTGAACTGCTTTCCAAGAAAAAGAATGTATCCGATCGCGGCGTGCGCTTTTGCGTTCTTTTTGTCCAGCTGGATGCATTTTCTGTAGAATCCGAGAGCGGTTTCCCGTTCGCCTTTTTCCTCCTCTAGTTTTCCCGCGTTGAAATAATTGTCGGCATCTGTAGGGTCGATTCTTGTAAGAAGCAGATACTGCTTCAGGGCTTCTTCCGTGTGGTTGTATTTCATAAGAAGGGAAGCGAACTCTTTTCTGAACGGAGCTTCCGGGAGCCTTGAGTCGAAAAGAGCGTTCTCCGCGACAGTCTTGTATTCCATCAAGGCGAGCTCGCTTCTGTTGTCGGCGATGTACGCTTTTCCAAGATAATAATGGGCGTAATAATCCCTAGGGTCTTTCGCTATAAGCTGTTTTGCAAGTTTGCTCGCCGACTGGATTTTTCCCTGTTTCAGAAGCCTTTTTACAGTGTCGACCTTTTTCGGCGACACGACTGCTTTTATTATGACAACAGCCAAGGCGATTACAAGGACTGCCGCCGCGATAACGAGAATAATCATCTCTTACCTCTGAAAAATAAATCTTGAGACTGATTATAGTCTAAAAAGGAAAACATTGGTAGTGCGTGCGAGGGAAGAGGGAATCAGGGCTTCGGCGCGGAAGAAGGACTGGCTTAAGGATTCGATTTTGTTGACGCAAAATCTATGAAATAGAAAATAGTTAGATTTTCCTGAATTCGTGTGTTAATTATTTTTTATGCTGAAGCCGTGAAGATGGAATCCATGTTTGTTGCGACAGGAAAACGTACATGTTTTTGTTTTGTACAAAGTTTCGGAAATCAGCGTGCAGATTGCAGAAAACGAGTAGACTTCCTGTTAAAGAAAATAAATTTTGAGCAATATTCTGTTTAATATTATGGAAAACTTGATTGAAGAAGATTATAAAAAATTCTAAAACATCTGACATTGTTTCAAATTATCATAATTTATAGTAAAATGTTGAGTTAATGTATTTGTTCTGGAGTTTTCTATGCCGCAGTTAAGAATAAAGAATTTTGGCCCAATTAAAAATGGATTTACAGAAAATGAAGGATTTATGGAATTTTCTCCTGTGACTGTGGTATGTGGCAATCAAGCAACTGGAAAAAGCACAATTGCAAAGTTGTATTCAACATTTACTTGGTTAGAAAAGGCTTTGCAAAGAGAGGAATTTCCAAAAAGTGCACTTACTTTTTCAAAATTCAAAAATACTTATTTGAAATATCTTAATATTGATTCATATTTAAAGAATGATACAGAAATTGATTTTATAGGTGATTTATATAAATTTAATATATCAAAGAATGGAAAGCCTGTGATTGCAAAAGTTGATAATTCAATTTATATAAAACCCAAAATAGAGTATATTCCTGCAGAACGAAATTTTATAAGTGCATTGCCAACGATTGGTGCTGTTTCTGGAATCCTTAAATATTTATTCGATTTCTTAAATGATTTCGATGAGGCTAGAAATAATATTTCAGAGGTTCATTTACCAATAGGTGATTTTGTATACAAATATGACAAAAAAAAGCACAAGTCGTTTGTAACAACGGCGAAAAATGATTTCAAAATTGAATTGTTTGAGTCGGCAAGTGGAATTCAGTCAGTAACGCCTTTAGTATCAGTATCTCAGTATTATTCAAGATTGATAAACAACGAGGAGGATTCTTCAAGGCAAAGATTCTCTCTTGAAGAAAAAAAGAAAATCGAAGATGAATATAGAAAACTTGAATCTTTGCTAGGTATTGGAGCTTTAAGTTCTATCTTAGGATCTCTGATGACAGGTGATTTAGGTCTTGCATTTTCGTTAACTGGATTGACTTCTGCTTTTTCAGCAATTGGACTATATCATGTGATAAATAAAAAAAAGCCGGTTGAAAAAAAAATAACAGAAAACCAGATTCAGATTTTAAAAGATTTTAGCGATAAAATTTCTTCACTTGTTGACTCTCGGTTTATAAATATTGTTGAAGAACCGGAGCAGAATCTTTATCCTGAATCACAGGGAAAAGTCTTATATGAGCTTTTAGAGTGTATGAATTCAAATAAAAATAATCAGCTGATTATTACAACTCACAGTCCTTATATTCTTTCATATTTAACTTTAAGTGCAAAGGCTGGGGAATTATTACGTAAGAATGTTCCTGCTGATAAGATTTCAAAAATTGTTCCTGAAAATTCTGCGGTTGATGGAGAAAAGATTATAATTTACGAAACTAACGAGAACGGTTCTATTACGAAGCTTTCTTCGTATGAAAATCTTCCTTCCGATGAAAATCTTCTTAATAAAGCTATGGCTGAAGGAAATGAAAAATTTGCAGACTTGCTTGAACTAGAGCAGGAGTATTGTTCATGAGTTTTTTTGACTATTCGGTTTCTGTAGATAAATCAGATGAATTTGGAATTTGTGAAGATAAAACCGCAAAAGAACTTCCTGCTTATATTGATTATGATAATGAGGATTTATGGGATGCCGTTGTGGAGACTCATGGTTTAGTAGATTTAAATTTTATAGCAGTTGACAATAATATTCCGTACAATGATGAAAAAGGAAATGAAAGAAAACGTTGTGATGCAATTCTTTATACCGAACAGACTGTTGTTTTCATAGAATTAAAGAATCAAGATAGGAATTGGTTGAATGAGGCAATTGGGCAGCTAAAATCAACAATTGAACATTTTAAAAATGAAGAAGATATAACAAAATTTAAATATCGAAAGTCGTATGCATGTAATAAAAGTCATCCGCATTTTAATTATCAGTTTAAAGACCGTATACAAAAATTTTCCAAAGAAACACGAATTATTTTACGGACAGAAAGAGTAATAAAGGATATAAAATAATTTTAGATAAAAAATAAAATTTGTTTTCTTTTTGTGTGTTTTTTGATATTGCCGGTTTATTTTTTTTCATAACCGTTCTTTACGGCTGAAATATATTTTTATGGATTTTTGGACAGACTGAAAGGGAAAAGAATACTTACAAGTTTTGAAGTTCTGTATTTTTTATGGGAAAAAATGGCAGAGATAATATAGACATTGCTCACGGTTAAACAAGTTTTTGATTCAAAAAAATGGTGGAAAAATGCAAGCCCTATGACTCTTGTTGAACAAACTCTTGTCTCCATAAATAAAATAGCGTAAAAATTGAGTTGCTTGTTTACTTTTTATTGGAGATTTTATGAAAGAAAAACAAAATTATGAAATTCACGACCGATTGAAAAACAAATATGACAAAATTTATCAGGTCAAATGTCGAGTTTTCTTCGCAAACAATAAAAAATGCACGTAGGCAAGGTTCCGATTTGAAAAACAATCTGCACAAGTGAGTAAGGAGAACTAAAAAGTTGCAAATATGCTTGCCTGGTGGTTTCGACTTGCTCAACCACCACATTTTTTGACGAACGCGGAAGCCGTTTTTCATAATCGGGTTCTTGCCGAGAGTGCATTTTTGCTAATACATTAAAACTCGACATTTGACCTATCAGATATTTATTGAATTTGGAGGAAAAACGACAAAAAAACAGTATTTGTTGGATTTTGTTTGTCTTATTTTTTATTTAATTTTATCCAAATCGTTCGATTCTAAAAAATCTTTCCTAAATCTCATACCATTAATTCTTTTGATTGTAATGATTCTGTTTCTATGTCTGTATATAAAATTAATTAATGACAAGTTGTTTAAACCATACGTAAAAAAATTAAATTTAAAACCAAAAAATGCATCAATTTGTTATAGTTTTGCTACAGAATGCATAAGAAATAATATTCCCATTGACGACTTAAAATCAGTAGAAAGAGTTTTAACTGAGAATATAGATACCACTTTTAGCGTTAGTTTAACTATCATTTTACCAATTCTTTTTGCTGTAATATCAAATTTATTATTCCTCTATTGTTTGGTATTTATGCAATTGTATTTATTATTGCTAATAATAAACAGATAGAAAATAAATTTTTCAAGAAATGCATTGTTTATGCTGAAGAATTTTATAATTCAACAGAAGATTCAGCTCAAATTTAAATTTTGGATATAAATTTTGTAAAATTTGCAACGTGTTATTTTTTATTTTCGCACAATTTTTTCCGTGTATTCGCAGTACGGATAATTCGTGCAGCCGATAAACCAGAATCCGTTTTTCTTAGCTTTGCGTTTTACAAGGAAGCCTCCGCAGTTTGGGCATTTTCGCGGATTTTGCAAAATTGTCGCATCGTGCAAAGTATATGTGCATTTTGGGAAGTTCGAGCAGCCAACAAAATATTTTCCGTTGTGTTCAACTTTTAGAAGGTTTCCTGTTTTGCAAAGCGGGCATTTTGTCTGATTTTCATCTTCATTTTTTTTGACTGAAACAAAACAAACTGATTTTGATGGCGAAAATTCTTTGAAGAACGGAGACGGATTTTTATTGTCAGTCAAAACAAAAGTTCTGTTTTTTGTGCGCGTGATTGCAACATAAAAAAGCCGTCTTTCTTCCGCGAACTTAAAATCCTCCGCGTTGGTCAGAACTAGATTCAAAACTTTGTCGTCCGCAATCTGATTCGGAAAGCCGAGCTTGTCGTTTTTGAAATTCAAGATTATCACGTTGTCCGCTTCCAAACCTTTTGACTTGTGAACCGAAAGAAAGTCAATCTGCAACTCTGGAATCGGAATGTACTCAAGACATTCTTTCCGATTTTTGTAAAATGTTTTAAAAAGTCCTGATTTCTTTACAATTTCAATGTCGTAGTTTGTTCTTCCCAAAAGCAAAATCGAAGAGTTGATTCCGAACTCCGAGACAATTTTTGTGATTGCATACTTCAACGCCAGCCCAGGATTTTCATCAAATCCCCAGAACACAAGCGGATAATCCAAGTCTTTATCCGAACGCAAATCTTTCTTTAGCTGAAGCGGATTTTTCAAGATAAAGCCCGAAGCCTCGTCAATCAGCTGCTGCGAATTTCTGTAAGTCTTTTCTATTTTTATGATTTTTGTGTAGCCGAAATATTTTTCAAAATCAGTGAACAATGAAATGTCGCTTCCCGCAAATCTGTAGATTGACTGCCAGTCGTCGCCCACGCAGAAAAGTTTTGCTCCAGTTCTGTCCGCAATCGCTTTTAGAAAATTGAACCGCGATTTTGAAATGTCCTGATATTCGTCAACGATAATATATTTGTAAGGCGGAATTTCGCATCCGTTTTCAACTTTTTCTGCCGCGTTGTTTATCATGTCGGAAAAATCAATCGCGTTGTTTTCAAAAAGAAAATTTTGATATTCGCTTAAAATCACTTTGATGATCTCAAGAAAAAGATTTGTCCGTTCACGCAAAAATTTGTTTGTTTCTTCTGCAAAATTTTTCTGTTTTAAGTTTTCAATTTCTTCTGTTTTATAATTGTCTGATTTAAAAAGCGTGATGAACGTGCAGCAAAGTTTTATGAATTCGCCAAAATACTTGTTACTCTTGCTTTTGTAAACTGTGTTGAAAATATCTGTAAAGTCGCGCGGCTTTAGTTCAACGCCGTTTTCACGCAAAATTTCTTCAAGTTTTTTAAGTAGGATTCCTTCTGAATTGTAATAGGAATATGTTTCAAGAAGTTTTGTTCCGTTCTTCTGATGAAACTCGCGTTTCCATTTTATTCCGTCAAGATATTTTTTCTCTTCAACTGAAGAAAGCCACGGAACTGTAAAATCCTTTGAAACGCCGAAATGCTCCAGGTAAATGTCATAATCCGTAAGATAAAAATCCGGCTGGTATGTTTTCCGCATTTCGTCTTCGCTTTCAAACGGATATGGTTTTTCATATTCATAATTAACGCTGTTCATAAAAAGAAAATTCGCTATTTTTGTCTCTTCAAGACTTTTGACTTTTTCGTTTTTGAGCGTGGTGAACGATTTTGTTTTTTCTTCTTTTTCTTTTTGGATAAATTTCTCTCGCTCATATTTTGATTTCAAGGTTTCCAAGTCGCAAGTTTTTTCTTCTTCGTACAATTCGCCGAGCGAAGAATAATCTTCCAAGTTTTCAGGAATTTCAAGAAAGTATGCGAAATATTCAGTCAGATTTTTTACAAGCTCAGGGTGATTTACAACTTCGTTTTCAAAAAAGTTATGCACAAACTGGCTCAAAGCATTGTCGTCAAAAACTTCCGGACGTTTTCCATCTGCGTGTTTTATCACATCAAGACCGAGCTTGTGAAAAGTTGTTGCTTCCGCCGCGATTCCAAGTTTGTTTTGAATCCGCTCTGTCATTTCTTCAGCAGATTTTCTGGTGAACGAAATAAGCAGAATCTCGCTTGGTTTTACGTGCTTTATGTCGCAAAGATATTTTACTTTCGCCGAAATTGTAAGCGTTTTTCCGCTTCCGGCTCCGGCAAGAACCAAGATTCTGTCCTCGTCTGTGATAACGGCTCTCCGTTGCTGTTCATCCAGAGATTTTCCGTCGATGTTTGAAAAAAGCGCGTCATACTTTTCTGACTCAAGCCGAATAAAATTTTCGTTCGCGGTTTCAAAATAATCATCAAGCGAATTGTAAACGGTTTTGAAGTGCTCAATCTGCGGAAATTCTGAATCAGTTTCGTGAACATTGCAATTTTCTGATTCTTGAAACAGCGCATTCCATTTTTGTATGAACTGTTTTTTTTGTGAATGTGAAACGTAATGGCTTGTAATCTTATAAAAAAGTTCTATAAAAAAATCATCAGTGCTTTGTGCAAGATTTTTAATTTTTTCTTTTCGCTTGATTTCTGCATTTGACACTAGAATATTTTTATGAAGATTTTTATACGTTTCTTTGAATCGCTTGATTTCCTGGAATCCGCTCGATTTTTCTGTTATATGATATTTTGAAATTTCCGAATAAAGATTCTGCCATTTTGACGCAAATTCGTTTTCTTCTGATTCAGAAACAAAATGATTTATTAAAGCAAAATATTCTGTAAAGAAAATATGTATTTGTACAAGAAAGTTTTGAATCTTTTGTTGGAATTCTTTTGCAAGTTTTTTACGATATTTTGCAATAAAAAACGCAGAAATGATGAGAAATAATAAAACTGTTGAAACAAGAAAATAGAATGGTTGCATTTAAGTTGTTAATTGCCTTTTTCTAAAACACAGAATCTTGCTCATCTTCTACAGAATCTGAATTTGAAAAATAATAATAAAGCACAAGTTGTCCTGTTCCGTCAAGATAACCATTTACTGCGGAACATTGTAAACCAACTAAATTAAGGTCATCTGCCAAAGGCGAAGATTTTCCCCAAATAGCAGAAAGTTCCCGCGAGCCTTCACGCAACGTGTAAAACCAATATTCATCTTTTTGATAAAGGTCATAAAGATTTCTATCAATATTGTTGTTTATTTTCGGCTTACCATATGTTTTAGAAATTCTGTCTTTAACATTGTTAAACGCATTTTGAAGTTCTGTTCCGTATTTGTTTGTTTTTATTTCGTCAGAAATTGCACGAATTTGATACAAACCAACTTTTTCGCTTACATAAACTGCATAAAACGTAAAAACAGGATGATTTTTTGTTGGTTTTACTAAATAAACATCATTTTCTATAAATACAGGATCATCTTCGCATTGCTCTGCAATTTCTTCTATTGTCATTCCCATTTTTAATCCAAACGGAGATGCAAAAATTGAAAGTGGTAACAAAATTAAACTAAAAATCAAAAATGCTTTTTTCATAATTTCTCCTCGAATGTAATTATAGCATAGATTTGCAAAGTATAAAAATCTGTATTTTTCCGCTTTTCATGTTAAACTTATTTCAAATGCACATAGACATTCTCTCCTACCTAAACTCTCTTTCCCACACAGAACTTCTTGATTTATGCATCCGCCTTGTAAACGACAACGAATCCGCAAAAAACATTCTTCTCCAAAAAATAAATGATTCGGAAATCGAACGCAACTTGCAACCGAAAAACAATTTTTCTGAATCATCAAAAACATCAACTCCAGCAGAAAACGCAAATCTTGTAACTCGCACAAGCACATCGCAAGAAAAAATCAATCTTTTTAAATCGCTCTTTGCGGGGCGAAACGATGTTTTTGCTCTTCGCTGGCACAATCAAAAAACAAACAAAAGCGGTTATTCTCCTGTTTGTGCAAACAAGTGGCAGAGCGGAAAGTGTGACTTAAAAAAATATTCTTGTGCTTCTTGTCCGTACAAGTCTCCAGTTTCGCTTTCTGATTCTTACATTTTTGCTCATCTTTTAGGTAAAGACGAATTTGCTCGCGATGTTATTGGACTTTATCCGCTTTTTAGCGACAGTTCTTGCAGATTTTTGGCGTTCGATTTTGATTCTCACAAAAATGCTGGAGCAAATTTAGAAAATCAAAAGTGGAAAAGTGATATTCTTGCTGTTTACAAAACTTGCTCGGATTTTTCTGTTCCTTGTTCAATTGAAATTTCGCGTTCTGGAAATGGTGCTCATTTGTGGATTTTTTTTAACGAAAATATAAAGGCGAAAACCGCACGCGATTTTGGAAATCTTATTTTGATGTCGGCAATGAAAAATCATCATTCGCTTTCGTTTGAAAGTTTTGACAGAATGTTTCCGAATCAAGATGAAATTCCAAAAGGCGGATATGGAAATCTGATTGCGCTTCCGCTTCAGGGAAAAGCGGTAAAAGAAAATCATTCAGTTTTTGTTGATGAAAATTTTGTTCCTTTTAGTGACCAATGGAAATATTTAAGTTGTGTTCAAAAAATCAGTCTAGCAGAAATAAAAAATATTTCTTCAAAGATTGATGAATCAGTTTCGTTTTTTGTTCCAGATGAAAATGATGAAAAAACTACAAATCAAAGAAAACTCTCTAAATCTTCCCGTGTCATTGTCGGGGCGGGGATTGAGCCTGTCGAAATCAATCCGACAATCCATTTTTCCAAAGACGATTTTAAATCTAAAATTCAAATCACGCTTTCAAATTTTGTTGAAATTAAAAAAGATGGAATTTCAGAGCGAGCGTTGGGCGTTTTAAGACGTACAGCGGTTTTTCTAAATCCTGAATATTTTAAGAATCTGCATTTGCATCTTCCTTTGTACAATATTCCGCGTTATATAGATTGTTCGGACGAAGATGAAAATTCGCTCCTTTTGCCACGAGGAAATTTGAATCAGATTTTGCAGATGCTTGATGAACAAAAAATTGAATATCAAATAGAAGATAAGCGTGAAAATGGAACTAAAATTGATGTTGATTTTACATCGGAACTTTTTGATGAGCAGAAAATTGCGTTGGAATCAATGTTAAAATCAGATTTAGGAATCTTGTGCGCTGGAACTGGCTTTGGAAAAACTGTAACTGCAACTGCTTTAATTTCTAAAAGAAAAACAAATACGCTGATTCTTGTTCAAACTCATTCGCTTTTGGAACAATGGAAACGCGCGATAAAACAATTTTTGACTTTTGCAGCAGGAACAATTTCTAGCGGAAAAGACAAATCAACCGGAATAATTGACATTGCTGTTGTGCGCTCTTTGATAGAACCGAAAACTGATTTAGTAAAAACTCGTTTACACAAATACGGAATGATTATTGTTGATGAATGTCATCACGTTTCTGCTTTTAGTTTTGAAAATCTTTTAAAAAGTTTTTATGCAAAATATGTTTACGGGCTAACAGCAACTCCGATTCGTCGCGACGGTCATCAAAAAATAATTTTTTATCAGTGCGGACCGATTCTTTATTCAACAACGCAAAAGCAAATGAATGACTTGCAGAATTTTTCCCGCTTTTTCATTCCGCGTTTCACAAGTTTTCATATTGCTCCAAATAAAAATCAAAATGCCGCAGTTTCAATAAATCGACTTTATGAAGAACTTGTTAAAGACGAAGCAAGAAATAATCTGATTGTTTCTGACATACAAACTTGCATTGAAAAAGGTAAAACTCCGCTTGTTCTTTCAGATAGAATTGAACATCTTGAAAATCTTGCACGAAAATTGAACGATTGCGCAAAAAATATCATTCTGCTTACTGGAAAAGGAACTCAGAAACAAAAGCAAACTCTACTTGAAAAATTGAATTCTGTTCCAAATGATGAAACTCTTATCGTTCTTGCAACCGGAAAATATGCTGGCGAAGGTTTCGACTTTCCTCGTTTTGACACGCTCGTTCTTTCAATGCCGTTTAGTTGGAAAGGAATTCTTTCCCAATATTGCGGACGCTTGCACAGAAATTTCGACGGCAAAAACGAAGTTCAGATTTACGATTATGTCGATTTCCGCATTCCAGCTTTTGACAGAATGTATCAAAAAAGATTAAAAGGCTACAAGCAGCTCGGCTACAAAATTAAAGATTTTTCAGATGAAATGCCGACTTTAAACGACACTGAAAACGCAAAAATGTTTTCAAAAGATGATTACAAAACGGATTTTGAAAAAGATTTGCTTTCTGCAAAAAAGACGATTGCGATTTCTTCACCATATCTTTCAAAACAAGAAGTAAACAGATTTGTTTTTGTGGTGGCAAAACTTATTTCAAACGGAATAAAAATCTTCGTAATCACAAAACCGCTTTCCGATGAATCAAAATCTAAAACGCAAAGCGAAGTTGTAAAATCTTTGGAAACTGTAGGCGTTCAAGTTTTTATAAAAGAAAATCTTAGCCAGAAAATCGCTGTTATTGACAAAAAAGTTCTTTGGTACGGAACCGTGAACTTTCTTGGCTTCTCAGAACAAGACGATTGTTGTATGCGGATTTGTTCATCACAAATTGCATCGGAAATTGAAGCGGAAATTGTTTGACGAAAACAGACTAGTCAGATTAAAAAATCCTCGAATTTATGCTAAACTAGAACGCAGAGGACAAAATGGCGACACAAAAAAAACAGACAAGTTTTGAAGATTCTCTCTGGAGCGCGTGCGACAAGCTTCGCGGAACAGTTGAGCCTGCGGAATACAAGCACGTTGTTTTGAGTTTGATTTTCTTGAAATTTGTGAATGACAAATTTGAAGACAGGCGGCAAGAGCTAAAATCAGAAGGCAAAGAAAAATATCTTGATATGCAGGAATTCTACGACATGAAAAATGTGTTTTTTGTGCCGGAAGAAAGCCGCTGGCCTTTTATTATGCAGAACGCAAAGCAGCAGGACATCGCTTTAAAAATCGACACGGCACTGAACACAATCGAAAAGAAAAATCCTACGCTCAAAGGTGCATTGCCGGACAACTATTATTCACGGCTTGGAATTGATGTCTCAAAACTTGCAGCACTTCTTGACGAAATCAACAACATCAAAACTACGGCAGACAAAGAAAACGACATTATGGGGCGCGTTTACGAATATTTTTTGACGAAATTCGCGCTTCAGGAAGGAAAAGGAAAAGGCGAATTCTACACGCCGAAGTCAGTTGTAAACTTAATTGCCGAAATGATTGAGCCGTACAAAGGCAAAATCTACGATCCTTGCTGCGGCTCCGGCGGAATGTTTGTTCAGTCGCTTAAATTTGTAGAAAATCACGCTGGAAACGCAAAAGACATTTCTGTTTACGGCCAGGAAGGAACTACAACAACCTATAAACTTGCAAAAATGAATCTTGCAATCCGCGGAATTCCCTGCGACTTGGGCGAAAAAGCGGCGGACACTTTTAAAAACGACTTGCATCCAGATTTGCGTGCGGACTTTATTATGGCAAATCCTCCATTCAATCAGAAAGACTGGCGGGAAGAAAATGAGCTTACAAAAGACCCGCGCTGGAACGGCTATCCTGTTCCGCCGACCAGCAATGCAAACTACGCTTGGATTTTGCACATAGTTTCAAAGCTTTCGCAGAACGGAACTGCTGGATTCCTTCTTGCAAACGGCGCGCTGAGCGGCGAAGGCGTGGAGCTTGAAATCAGAAAGCAGCTTGTTGAAAACAATCTTGTGGAGGCAATCATCATTTTGCCGCGGAATCTTTTTTACACGACAGACATTTCTGTAACGCTTTGGATTTTGAACAAAAACAAAAAAGCTCATGTCTTAAATCAAAACGGAAAAATCAGAAACTTGCGCAACCGCGAAAACGAAATCCTTTTTATGGACTTGCGGCAGATGGGAAGTCCTTACGAAAAAAAATACATTGAACTCACCTCTTCCGACCGCGACAAAGTCACAAAGACATTCCACGCTTGGCAGAGTGAAAAATCAGACTACAAGAATGTTCCAGAATTCTGCTACAGCGCGACAAAAGAAGAAGTCGCTCAAAAAGGCTACAACTTGGTTCCAAGCCGCTACATTGAATTTGTAAACCGCGACGAGACTTTTGATTTTGACACAAATATGAAAAACTTGCAGACAGAACTTTCCGCTTTGCTAAGGCAGGAAGAAGACAGCAAGAAAGAGCTTCTTGGTGTCTTCAAGGATTTGGGGTACGAGATTAAAGAATTGTAAGACAACTTGCATAACTTATGTTATATTAGAATGGAGGCGAAATAAAATATGGAAGAAAATGAACTTGATTCAACTTGCGGAATATCTGATGATGAACTTACTAAACGTTTCATAGAAGCCGTAAGAATTGAAAATGAAATAAAGACAGCAAAAGGTGTACCTATTTCTTGCTACGATGTAAAAACAAAGACTTCGTATCTAGTTTACCCAGACGGAACAAAAAAATATGTTGGAACAAAGCAAAAAGCCTGAAGTGATTGTTTTTGCCGGTCCGAATGGAAGCGGAAAGACAACTGTTACCAAGCTTGCAAAGTTGATAGAACCTTACATAAATGCCGATGACATAAAACGCACAAATTATTGCTCAGATTTAGAAGCGGCACAGATTGCAGAAAAGATGCGCGAGGAATGTGTGGCTCAAAGAAAAAGTTTTACATTCGAGACTGTACTTTCTACAGATAGAAATTTAAAGTTGTTGAAAAATGCAAAAGAAAAAGGCTTTTTTATCCGTTGCATATATGTTCTTACAATCAATCCTGATATAAATGTTACACGTGTAGAGTCAAGAGCCGAAAACGGTGGTCATTCTGTACCGGAAGATAAAATCCTCTCACGATATGAAAAAGCGCTAAAACTTGTTCCTTCTCTTGTAGAAATTTGTGATGTGTTTCATATATACGATAACTCAACCTTGCCGTTTAGAATTTTTAAAAAGCGAAAGGCAGAATATTTTTATTGGGAAAATGAATATTGGAATAAGACAAGAATTGAACATCTTACGGGCATAAATCTATAACAATGAAGCACTTTATTATTTCTAATTTTTCAAATCTGCAAATCGTAGAACAAAAATGAAAAAGCATTATAAAAAACTTGGCGATATTGTAAGCCTTGTTGACGAGCGGAATTCTGACGGCAAAGTTAAAAATCTTCTTGGCGTGTTCAAGGATTTGGGGTACGAGATTAAAGAATAGGAGAAACAAATGAAGCAAATAAAAGAAACAATACACGCACAAGGAATAGAAATCGGCATTTACACAACTGATTTTGAAAACGAGTTCATTTCGCTTACGGATATTGCAAAATACCGCAACGAAGATGATCCTCGCTTTGTTATTCAAAACTGGATGCGAAACCGCAATACAATCGAATATCTTGGAGTTTGGGAAATTCTGCACAATCCAGATTTTAACCGTGTGCAATTCGACACGGTTAAAAATGAAGCTGGTGCAAATCGGTTTGTGATGACACCGACAAAATGGATTGAGCAGATGAACGCAAAGGGAATTGTCTCTAAAGCGGGGCGTTACGGTGGCGGAACTTATGCTCATAGCGACATTGCAATGGCTTTTGCAACTTGGCTTTCTCCTGAGTTCCAGCTTTACATAATGAAAGATTATCGGCGTCTTAAATCTGATGAAAACAGCCGACTTTCTTTGAACTGGAATCTTAACCGCGAGCTTTCAAAACTCAATTACAAAATCCATACTGACGCAATAAAGCAAAATCTAATTCCTGCTGAACTTACAGCACAGCAAAAATCATTCGTATATGCTGATGAAGCAGATTTGCTGAATGTCGCACTTTTTGGAATGACAGCAAAGGAATGGCGGGCAAAGAATCCAAATAAAAAAGGAAATATTCGTGACTATGCGACTATAAGTCAGCTTTTGGTTCTTGCAAATCTTGAAAGTTATAATGCCATTTTGATTGAGCAAAAAACAGACCAACCGAAACGCCTAGAACTTTTGCGACAAACGGCAGTTAAGCAGCTTACGACAATTTCTGAACTTGAAATTCCCATTTCTAATTTTTCAAATTTGCAAATCGGAGAGCAAAAATGAAACAGAACTATAAAAAACTTGGCGACTACATAAAGCCGGTTGATGTCCGCAATGCAGATTTAAAAGTTTCTCATCTGCTTGGATTAAGCATTGAAAAGCATTTTATTGAATCAATTGCAAATACAATTGGAACGGATTTTTCAAAATACAAAATTGTAAAAAAAGGGCAATTTACGTATATTCCTGATACATCTAGGCGGGGAGATAAAATTGGAATAGCCCTTCTTTCAGACTACGAAGAAGGATTAGTTTCAAATATTTATTCCGTTTTTGAAGTGACAGACAAAACCCAGCTTTTGCCGGAATATCTTATGCTCTGGTTTTCGCGTCCAGAATTCGACCGCTACGCACGCTATATGTCGCACGGAAGCGTCCGCGAGATTTTTGACTGGGAAGAAATGTGCCGCGTAGAGCTTCCCGTTCCGCCAATGGAAGAGCAGCAGAAAATCGTAGCCGCCTACAACGCAATAGAAAACCGAATCAAGATAAAGCAGAAAATAAACGAAAATCTGGAAAAGACGGCGCAGTGTCTGTTTGATAAAATCACGGAAGAAAAAGAAAAAAACACCCATTTTGAAGATATTGCGGAAATCAATTCTGGAAAGCGGCCTTTAGATTTTGAAAAAGGCGATATTCCGTTAGTCGGCGCGGGAAATATAATGGGCTACATTAATTCCTATAATTACGAAGGCAGAACTTTAGTTATCGGGCGTGTCGGCACTCATGGAAAAGTGCAGAGGTTCAATGATAAATGCTGGTGCTCAGATAATACTCTGACTATAAAAAGTGATTACTATGATTATTGCTATTTTATTTTACGAAATATTGATTATTCATTATTAAACCGTGGTTCAACCCAGCCATTGATAACGCAAACCGATATAAAGAATTTTGAGATTTATTATGATAAAGATGAAGTGGAAAACTTTGAAGAAAAAGCATCAAAAATAATGAATCTTTACGATAAAAATACGCAAGAACTCTCCCATCTCGCCAAACTAAAGCAGCTGGTAATCTCGCAGATTGCAAAGGGGGAAGGAAAATGAAAGATGAAAATACATATTTTGAAATTATTATAGATGATACTCTTTATAATTTAATTCAAAAAGGTTCGGATAAGTATAATGTCTTGTCTGAAATCAATGATTTTCAAGATGGTGATTGGTGGTATGAAAAATTTAATGATTATATTTTTGATAATATTGTACTAACGGCATTGACAGCATCAGAACGTAAAAAATTGCCTTATTCTGCGCATTCTCAATTAAAAAAAGCTTGCAAAAACATTCGATTAACAAATTCTGAAAAAGATAATGGACAAGGAAGTGAAATAGCAGAGATTTTATTATATGCAATTATGAAGGAACATTTTAATGCTTTGGATGCAGTTCCCAAAATTTTTTATAAACAAAATACTGATATGTATGCTTTCGGGGCAGATGGGGTGCATATCGTTTTAGATGAAAATGATTTTTCTATTTGGTATGGTGAGGCAAAGTTTTATAAAAAAATTGATAACGCTCAATTAAGTAAGATAGCTGACTCTGTTCATAATTCATTACAGACTGAAAAAATAAGGAAAGAAAATTCAGTTATGACTAATTTAAATGATTTAGAAGAAGAACTTGGAGATGATAAAAGAAAAGATATTATATTAGCCTTATTTGATGAAAAAACATCAGTTGATAAATTAAAACCTCATTTGCATATTCCAATAATGATATTATATGAATGTGAACTTACTGCTAACCAAAAGAAACTGACAGATGAATATAAAGAGAAATTAAAAAATATTCAAACTAAAAATGCAGAATCTTATTTTTTAATACAAAACAAAGTGTGCAAAGATATATACAAATATGAAGATATTACATTCCATTTGATTTATTTTCCAGTTCCAAATAAAACCAAAGTTGTTGATAATTTTACATCTAATGTAGAATTTTATAGGAAATGAATATGATAGCAGATTTTGAAGAATTAAAAAATATTTCCAATATGATTAATTCTGGAAAAGAAAAAGATGCTCGCGAAGAACTTATTAGGATTTTGGAGAATGAAGATAAGCCATACTCAAAACTTTTAAATCATTTATTACGCGAAGTTGGGTTGTACCCATATATTGAATATAATGAAGCTACTTGGTTTGACAAAATTGTTTGTGACTTGTTTAAGGTTGATATTGGTGATGATGAACCTAAAATATTGCATCGTGAACAAGGAGATGTTTTAAGAGAACTAATTGAAGGAAAAAATATAGTATTATCCGCTCCAACAAGTTTTGGT
This sequence comes from uncultured Treponema sp., assembly GCA_964606655.1. Taxonomy (GTDB): domain Bacteria; phylum Spirochaetota; class Spirochaetia; order Treponematales; family Treponemataceae; genus Treponema_D. Next base: position 23,590 of record CAZSHF010000004.1, on the reverse strand, counting down.
AAAAGTTTTATTATTGATGCCTTGATTGCAGCAAAATCTCCAAATATTGTTGTAATTATTGTTCCTACAATTGCGTTGATGGACGAGGCAAGGCGGAGACTGACAAACAAATTTTCTAAAATTTATAAAATAATAACAACTCCAGATGAAGTCATAACAGAAAAGGTAATTTTTATATTTCCTCAAGAACGTTTATTTTCATATTTACAAAGATTAAACCATATAGATTTGTTTATAGTTGATGAATTTTACAAAGTTTCAAAGAATTTTGATTCAGAACGTTCTGATATTTTATTAAATGCTATTATGCAAGGAAGTAAGATAGCAAAGCAAAAATATTTCCTTTGTCCAAATATAGATGATGTAAAAGAGTCACCTTTCTTAAAGGATGCAACTTTTATTTCAAAACTTGAATTTAATACAGTTGTGACAAATATTATTGATTTATCAAAAGACATTAAAGGAAAAAATGAAGAGAAAAATAAAAAGAAAAAAACTCTCTTAAAAAAAATTGTTTCAAAAATAGGGCAAGATAAAACATTGATTTATGCAGGTTCTTTTCCTGCGATTAACACAATTTGCGATACATTAAATTCTGTTTTAGAAAATAAAAACAATATTGATTTAAAACAGTTCTCTGATTGGTTAAAGAAAAATTATTCTTCGGATTTTGTTCTGAGTGACATTGTGTTAAAAGGAATTGGAATTCATAATGGGCGATTACATAGGTCTTTAACGCAAATTGAAACAAACTTATTCGCTGATGAAAATCCATTACAATTTATTATTTCAACATCATCTTTAATTGAAGGTGTAAATACAAGTGCAAGTAATGTAGTGATGTGGCAAAAGAAAAGTGGCACAAAAAATTTGAAATATATGGATTATAAAAATCTTCTTGGAAGAAGTGGTAGAATGTTTAAGCATTTCGTTGGAAATGTTTATTTACTTGAATCTCCTATAAAAAATGAAAAAATTGAACTTGAATTAGAATTCTCAGATGATGTGCAAGGTAATATAAATGTTTCTGAATATGAAGATTATTTATCGGAACAAGATAAAAAAAATATTTCCAAAAAACAGATAGAGTTATCAAAAATAATTGGACAAGGAAATTTTAATGAATTATTGAAGAACAATGTTATACAATCATCAGATTGGAATCGTATTTTATTAATTGCAGAGGATATGAATAAAAATCCAGATAGTTGGATATGTTTAAAGCTTTTGAATCATTCTGACAATTTGATGTGGGTGCAACCATTAAAGAAAATTTTATTTGCGTCAGAGATATTTAAAAATCAAAAAATTAATTATGATACTCTTATTGATTTTATCATTATATTGTCATCAAGTTGGCAAACTTCATTATCAATTCTGTTAGCAAAAATGAAAGATAAGGAAATCAATATAGATGATTACTTTGATTATGAAAAAAAGACCTCGTTTTATTTAGCGACTATAATTCATGATATAAATGAATTGCAAAAAATGATGCTTCGACAAATGCATTGTGATGTTTCTTCTTTTTCTTCTAAATTAACATATGCATTTTTACCGCCAAATGTTTATTATCTTGAAGAATATGGCTTACCTAGAATGATTTCTAGAAAAATACAAAATAGTGAAATTATAAACTTTGAAGATGAAAGAAAGAAAATGAGTGATATTATAAATGAATTTTTGAGTATAGGATTTGATTCTTTGATAAAAAATGTTGTTGATTTAGATGAATTTGATAAAAAAATTATACAATGGTTTTATGATGGAATACAAAAGAAGTAATATAAGGTTCGTGTAGTTAAATCTTGAATAAATATGCTATAATAACTTTTATCAGGAGTTCGTAAATGTCAAACACAGTTCAAAATCAAATCCGCTACACAGTTGCTTGCATAAGCGAATTTGCAAAAAGCAAAATGCTCACAAAAACTCAGGCTTTTTTGTACTTGCTTGAGCACAAAGCGTTGGATTTTCTTGATGAGTTTTATGATGTTGAGCATACACTTTCTTTTGAAGATGCAATTTCTGATATGACAGCCATCTGCCAGAAAAACGGAGGAAAGATTCAGTGATTGACTTGAAAATGTCTAAGCAAGAGCAACTTATTGAATATATTACAAGCGACATTATTTCATTCATTATGGAAGATGAAAAAATTCCGATGATTGAAGCGTTAGAGCGTTTGTATACTTCCGAAACTTTCTCAAAACTGAACGACATTGAAACTGGCTTGTATCTTGAAAGCCCTTCTTATGTGTATGATATTTACAAAACTGAAAAAGCGTACGGACACTTGGTTTAGGAGGAAATCTAATTGCAGTTCACCGAGCACAACTTAGAGCTTTCCATAATGGAGATGTTTCAGGACGAAGGCTACACGCACCAGACTGGTTCTGAAATCCATAGGGAAAAAACTGATGTTCTGCTTGATGACGTGCTTTCTTCATATCTCCGCCATCGCTATGCTTTTGAAAACCTGACTGAAAATGAAATTGCACAGGTTATTGTCCGCCTTAAAAATATCAGCGGCTCAGATTACGAGGCAAACAGAAAGATTTTAGGCTTAATCTCGAACGGCTTTACTTTCAGGCGTGAAGACAAGTCTAAAAAAGACCTTTTTATTGAGCTTATCAATTTTGACGAACCGAAGAAAAACTTTTTTGAGATTGTAAACCAAGTTGAAATTCAAGGACGCGAGCATCTTCGTATTCCAGACGGAATTGTCTACGTAAACGGACTTCCGCTTGTTGTGATGGAATTCAAGTCCGCAATAAAAGAAAACACAACTATTGAAGATGCCTACAAGCAGCTGACTATTCGTTACCGCCGCGACATTCCGGAGCTTTTTAAATACAACGCTTTTTGCGTAATCAGCGACGGCGTGAACAGCAAAATCGGCTCGCTTTTTTCGCCCTACGAATATTTCTATGCCTGGCGGAAGATTGAAAGCATAGACAAGGAATCAGACGGAATCGACTCTTTAGTCACGATGATAAAAGGCTTGTTCAGACAGGACAGGCTTTTGGCTGTTATAAAAGATTTTATGTATTTTCCAGATTCTTCCACAAAAGAAACAAAAATCGTATGCCGCTACCCGCAGTTCTTTGCGGCGACAAAACTTTTTAAAAGCATAAAGTCCGCCATAAAACCAGACGGCAACGGAAAAGGCGGAATATATTTTGGCGCGACTGGCTGCGGAAAAAGCTACACAATGGTTTTCTTGAGCCGGCTCTTGATGCGGTCAAAAGACTTGAACAGCCCGACTATTGTTGTAATCACTGACCGCACAGATTTAGACGACCAGCTGAGCCGCCTTTTTTTAGAAAGCAAGAGCTACATCGGCGAGGAAAACATCGAGAGCATTGAAAGCCGTGCCAGTTTGCGTGAAAAACTTTGCGGACGAAAAAGCGGCGGAATCTTTCTTACCACAATCCAAAAATTTTTTGAGGACACAAAACTTTTAAGCGATAGGGCAAACATCATCTGCATAAGCGACGAGGCTCACCGCTCGCAGAATAATCTTGACGAAAAAACTGTGGTTACCGAAAACACAGTTGAGCACAAGTTCGGCTTTGCAAAATATCTTCACGACTCGCTTCCGAATGCGACTTACGTTGGCTTTACAGGAACTCCGATTGACGAGATGAAGAGAGTCTTTGGCGATATTGTTGACTCTTACACGATGAAAGAATCCGTTGCTGACGGAATCACTGTGAATCTTGTTTACGAAGGGCGGGCTGCAAAAGTATTTTTAGACCACAAGAAAATTCAAGAAATTGAAAAATATTACAAGCAGTGCGAAGAAGAAGGCGCAAATCCAAATCAGATAGAGCAGAGCAAAAAGGCAGTCACAAACCTTGAGGCGATTTTGCGCGATCCGGATGTAATCAACGAAGTTGCAAAAGATTTTGTGAATCACTATGAAACTCGAGTGCGTGAATGTGCGACAGTAAAAGGCAAGGCGATGTTTGTTTGCTCCTCGCGTGAAGTTGCTTTTGACTTGTGGAAAGCGATTATCGCATTGCGCCCCGAATGGAAAGATGAAAAAATCAAAATGGTCATGACGGAAAACAAAGCAAAAGACGTAAAAGAGCTTTACGAACTTTTGGGAACAAGCGAAGACCGCAAGGAATACGACCGAGAGTTCAAAGATGAAAACTCAAATTTCAAAATCGCCATTGTCTGCGACATGTGGCTTACAGGATTTGATGTTCCTTCCCTTGACACAATTTATATCTACAAGCCGCTTCAAAAGCACACGCTGATTCAGACGATTTCCCGCGTGAACCGTGTCTACAAGGGAAAAGAAAAAGGACTTATCGTTGACTACATCGGAATCAAAAAGGCGATGAACGAAGCCTTAAAAAAATACACAGACGGCGAGCAGGAAGAATTTGAGGACAGCGAAAAAGCAGTTGTGATTGTAAAAGATTCTTTGAGCATCCTGAATGCAATGTTCAGCAAGTTTGATTCATCCTCGTATTTTAATGGAACTCCGTCCGAGCAACTTGAAAACTTGAACTTTGCAGTTGAGTTTGTTCAAAAAACAGAAAGCCTTGAAAAACGCTTTATGGAAACCGCCCGAAAAATGAAGCGGGCATATAATCTTTGCTCTTCAAGTGATTCATTTTCAGCAGAAGAGAAAAATCAGATAAACTACTACGTTGCAGTGCGTTCGGTTTTGTTCAAGCTTACAAAAGGCGACGTTCCAGACATCACAACGATGAACAACTATGTTTCCGCCTTAATCCAGGAAGCGATAAAATCTGATGGAGTTGAGGAGCTTTTTCAAGTTGGAAAGAATTTGAACTTTGACCTTTTTAGCCCTGAATATCTTGAAAAAATCAATAATCTTCCTTTGCCAAACACAAAAATCAAAATCTTAGAGCAGCTTTTGCGGCAGGCGATTGGAGAATACAGAAAGACAAACAAAGTCAAAGCGACGGAATTTTCCGAAAGGCTGAACGCTCTTGTCGTTTCCTACAACAACCGTTTTTCAGACGGAGATTTTGCAAGCCAAGTTCTTGATGATGTTGCGGCTCAGCTTAACGAGCTTTTTTCTGACTTGCTTGAAGACAAAAAATCTTTTGAAAAACTCGGAATCGATTTTGAGGAAAAGGCTTTTTACGACATTCTAGTTTCCTGTGCCAAAAAATTTAACTTTGAAGACCAGTACCCAAAAGAAAAAATGATTTCGCTTGCAAGAAAAATAAAAGTTCTTGTCGCACAAAATGTAAAATACACCGACTGGGACCAGCGGATTGATGTAAAAGCCGAAATGAAAGCCGACTTAAGAATCCTGCTTGATGAAAACGGCTATCCGCCAGTTCCACGTGAAGAAGTGTTTAAGGAAGTTTTTGAGCAAGCGGAAAATTTCAAGAAATACGAGGAGTAAAAGTGATGATTCAGTCAGCATCTTGAACTTTTCCAGCGCTGCCCGCTTTCCGCATTTTTATGAAGATTCACAAAAGTTCAGAAATTCTTTTCAAAAAGAGCGTGCGGAATACATTTTGAGCTCCCTGTAACTTTGAATCTTTGATTTTGTTTGTTTTCTTGATAGAATCATTTTATGAGTGGGAAAAAGAATGTCAGAATCCTGTTTTCTCTTCTGTTGTCTTTGTTCTGCGCAAAGGCTTTTTCTGACACAGAAGGGGAACGGCTTTTCAAGTCAAACCAGAGCGTCAAGGCCGCCGCCGCCCTTGAAAACGAGATCCTCGAAGGAAACATCACAAAAGACACTTACAATTACCTTGCGCTTGCGTATTTCCAGAACGGCGAGTACGCGAAGTCAATCGATGCGTTTGAGCGCGGAATGAAATCGCCTGTTTCAGACAAAAGGCTTCTCTGTTTTAACGAGGGAAACGTAGCCTACGCTCAGGGCGACTACAGAAAGGCCGAAAGCTGTTTCTCGCTTGCTCTTGCTGTGGCAAATGATTTTTATCCCGCACTGCTGAACCGCGCGAACACGTATCTTATGACAAAAGATTACCAGAAAGCTCTTTCCGATTACAGGAATTACATCGCCTCTGTTCCTTCCGACAGCCAGGCTTCCAATATAAGAAAGCTTATTTCGTACCTTGAAGAGCAGATTGTCTTTGAGGCGGAAGAGGAAAAACGGAGAGCCGAGGAGAACGCAAGAATCGCGGCGGAAAACGAGCGCATCCAGGCGGAGCTTGCAAAACGAGCCGCGGAGGAGGAGGCGGAAAGGGAACGCGAGCGTGAAGCGGAGGCGGAAAGGCGGCGCAGACTTCTTGAGGATGTAGCGAACTCTTTGAAACAGACAGATTCAATGAATATGACCGCTGGCGCGGAGGAAGTTCTTGAGTACGAGTACGAGTCAGAGCTTGACTGAAAACCTTGAGAGAAATGTCCGCTTCCAGGTAAAGGGAAAAACGGGAGGAAAAAATGAAAGACAGTTTTAAATTTTCAGCTGGCGGAATCACATCAAAGCTTTCAAAAAAACAGAGGCTGATAATCGCTTCGGTTTCTGCGGCTGTGCTTGCCGTGCTGGTCATTCTTTTCGCGCGCGGATGCTCTTCAAGCGGCGCAAGAAAGGAACGTAGCAACACGATTGAGCTTGTGAAGATGTATATGGAACGCGGAGAATACGACCGCGCTCTTGACAAGATAGACAGTCTTCTTGTCAAGGACAAAAAGGACAAGGACGCGCTTGATTTTCTGAACCAGATTCTTGCCGCAAGAAACGCTTCTGAAAACGGCGGAGAAAACTCTTCTTCCGGAAAAGGAAGTGCTCTGTCCTCGCAGAATCTTAGGGTTGAAGTCGACACAGAAGGGCTTACAGAAGCGATGCGGGATTCAATCGCTTCAATGCGCGACGAGATTGCAAAAAACAGCCAGGCTACAGAAGACTTTTTGAGGCAGCAGCAGGAACAGAACAGGCAGCAGATTGCGCAGCAGAAGGCTGAAGAGGAACGCCGTGTCGCGGAAGCCGCGGAAAGGGAAGCGGAGCAGAAGGCTCTCGAGGAGCGGCGCAAGGCTGAAGAGGCAAAACGGAAAGCCGATGAAGAGGCTCTCGCAAGAAAGAACGCGCAGCTGAAAAGGGAAATCGCTTCTGTGAACGACGAGATTGAGCAGGCGAAGACTTCGCTTAATTCAGGAAATGTTGACGACGCTCTGAGGCATTTTTCAAACGCCGAGGAAAAGCTTCCTGTCTCCGGCGGAGAGCCTTCATTCTCCGCGTCAAAGTATTCAGAGATGGCGGCTCTCATGAAAGACGCGTCCGAAAAATCAGGCTCTGACGCTGCGAAAAAAACACTTAAGGACAAAGCGGTTGAATATGCTGAAAAAGCGGTCGAAAAAGAGCCTGGAAATCCTGAGGCGAATTTTATCCTCGGGCAGAACGAGATGGACAAGAGGAATTACCAGAAGGCAATAGATTATTTTTCCGCGGCTATACGCGGCGATTCATCAAACTACGAGTATTACTACAACATAGGACGCGCCCAGTATATGGCAAGAAAATACACAGAGGCTAAGGCTTCGTTCAGCACGGCTTCCCAGCTGAATCCTAAATTCGCTCCTGCCCGGTATAATCTGGGGCTTTCGAACCTGAGGCTGAACGACAAGAAGTCCGCGAAAGAGGCGTTCATAAGGGCGCGTGAGATAGATTCACGTTACGAGAGAGCATATCTTGAGGAGGCGAGGGTTCTGGTTCAGCTGGGAGAATATCAGAACGCGATTTTAGCTTACCAGAATGTCGTGGGCCTGAACAATGTGAACAGGTCAGCCTTGCAGGAGCTCGGCTCTGTCTATGTGCAGACAAAAAACTATCCTCTTGCCGAAGAGTCCTTCAGAAAATCTCTTGCCCTTCTTCCGTCAGGCCAGGACGACCCTTTGACTTATTACAATCTTTCTACAGTCCTTTTTGAGATGAACAAGACAAGTGACGCTGTCCTGTATGCGAAAAAAGCCTACGACACAAAAGATTCTGTAAAGGATGCGGGAGCGAAAGTCAATATAATCTACAATTACGCTCTTTTATGCGACGCATCAGGAAATTCCGGCGAGGCGATTTCAAAGTACGCGGAAGTCCTTTCTTTGAATCCTGAGCATCTGAAGACCCAGATAAATCTAGGCGTCATATATATGAACCTTGATCCGCCTGACACAGACACCGCCTTGTCGCTTTTTTTAAGGGCGTACAGCAAGAATCCTGAGAACTTCGAGGCGAACAACAATCTTGGAAGCGCGTATCTTGCAAGAAAAGATTATCCTAACGCTGTGAAATATTTCCAGAAAGCCCTGGTCCTTGACTCAAAGAACAATGATGTCCGCTTCAATCTTGGAAAAGCGTTCGCGAGCGACCAGCAGTTTGACAACGCGAAGACAACTTATATGGAGCTTCTCCGCCTTGACTCAAACTACTGGGACGGATACATCGAGCTTGGAAAAGTGTGCATGGCTTTGAGCGACAACTCGTCCGCGGAAAAATATCTTATCTTTGTGGAAGAAAAGAATCCCGGCTACAGAAAACAGGAAATCGATTCTCTTCTTTCTCAGATAAAAAGCAGCAGCTGATATTCTATTCTGTCCTTCTTACAAGGCGGAAAAGTTCTTCCCGCGAAATCGCGTGGTAGCAAGGCCTTCCGTGAGGGCAGTGCGGGTCTGAAAGATTCAGCGCTCCGCGCGCGATTTCCTCCGCAGTGTCGTCAAGAAGTTTCCAGCCGTCCTTTACAGCCGCTTTGCATGAAGTCATCGCGGCGATTGAATAAATAAGGTCTTTCGGGGCGACCTTTTTGTCGAAAATCGCGTGCTCAAGCTCTTCTTCAGTTCCTTTCCAGCGTTCGTTCAGTGTGGAAAATTCCCATTTTCCGTTCCCTTTGTTCTGGCAGGCAAATCCGATTTTCAGAAGCTCGTCTTTTATCGACTCAAGGTATCTGTCTTCGTTCTCGTCTTTTGTTTCTATTATGTACGGAATAAGAAGGCTCTGGCATTTGTCTTTTTCAGCCATTATCCTGTCGAAAATCATCCTTTCGTGCGCCGCGTGCTGGTCGATTATGTAAAGCGCATTGTTTTTTTCTGCGACGATGAAAGTTCCCAAAGCGCAGCCTAAATAATGGAAATCGTCTTTTGAGGAAAGATAAGGCGGAGTTTTTTCTGAAATGAACAGATCCGTCGTTTTTTTTGCTGATTTTTCCTGTGGAGCGGATTTTCCTGTGTAGTTTCTTATGATTTCGTCCATCGCGGAAGAGACTTTCATTGCGTTCTGCTTTTTCTCGTTCTCGCGCTCACGTGCCGCTTTTTCAAAGATTTCTGACGCTGACGAAAATTCCGAAGATGATGTCTGGATTCCGGGATATGAGTTTTTTTCAGAATCCAGATTTCCCTGGGAATAGAGTTTTTTTTCAGAGGAATAAAGGTTTCTTGGACGCGAAGCGTTTTTCCAGAGGGAAGAGAAAACTGATGATTCTACTCTGTCTTTTTCTGCATCCGAGCCGCCTGAAAAAAAAGCGCCGCCTGAGAAAAGTCCGGGGCTGCTTTCTGTAGCATTTCTTCCGTTCCGAAAGCCCGCGATTTTCTGTTCGCCCAGTTTTATGTTTCTGTCCGTGTATTCAGAAAAGAAAGCGCGCAGAGCCTGGCTTATTCCGTGGTGAAGCGGAGAAATGTCTTTGAATTTGACTTCCTTTTTCGCCGGATGGATATTGAAGTCAACAAGGTCCGGGTTTATCCGGATAAAAGCCGCCGCGACAGGAAAGCTTCCGTTCGGAAAATATCCTTGCCCGCCGTACTCAATCGCCTGGACAAGGGCGTATTCCTGGATTTTCCGTCCGTTCACAAAAACGCTTATGTCCTTTTTGTTTTGCCTGCGGACTCCAGGCTCTCCGATTATTATTTTGAAAGACCAGTCTGGATTTGTTCCGCCTGATTTTCCTTCGACCTGGTAAAAAAGGTTTTTGTCCTCGCGGATTTCATTTGCTGAAAGAAAACGTTCCTTTAAGGTCTGGTTTTTCGGAAGGTCGATTTTAATCTCTCCGTCAGATATGAACCTGAACGCGATTTCAGGCTTTGGAAGGGATTTTTCGATGAATGTGTTTTTGCACAAAGTTCCTTCTGTCGCAGGACGCTTCAGGAAAAGACGCCGTGCGGGGAAGTTCTCAAAAAGCCCTTCCGACTGCACGATTGTTCCTTCGTATTCAGGAGTCTTTTCGATTATGTGGTCTTCTGTGATTGAGGCGAGCATTTTCCAGCCGCCGGAATTTATTGAAAGCCTTGAGACAGCGGCGATTGACGCCAATGCTTCTCCCCGGAAACCTAATGTTGAAAGGTTCAGAAGGTCTGTTTCTGTCGAGATTTTGCTTGTCGAGTGCGGACGCGCGGAATTTTCAAGGTCTTCTTTTGTCATTCCAGAGCCGTTGTCTACCACGCGGATTTTCTCTATTCCTCCGCCTGAGATTTCAACTGTTATTGAATTCGCTCCGGAATCTATTGAATTGTCAAGAAACTCTCGGACAATCGCGTTCGGCCTGTCAATCACTTCTCCGGCTGCGATTTTCCGCGCGACTTCCGCATTCAAAGTCCTTACAGGATTTTTCACGCTCATTGCCTGAGTCCTGATTCAGGCGCGCCTGCGCTTCCGTCTGTGTCTACTCCTGAAAAAAGGTCGAGCTCCGAGTGCCTGTCGCTTTCCTTGGAAGGCTGGTTCATCAGAATCTGGATTTTTCCTTCAATCCTGTCGACTTCCTTTTCCAGAGATTTTGCAAGCTTTATTCCTTCCTCAAAATCCTTTAACGCCTCTTCAAGGGAAATGTCGCTCCGTTTTATGTCCTGAGTCAAAGATTCAAGACGCGAAAGATTTTCTTCAAAATTTGCCATGTAAAACCTCGTTTTTCGTTTTTATTTCCAATTCTTTTTTTTGTCTCAGTTTTCTGCAAGACTTTCTGTGACAGCCGCTTTTATTTTTCCTTCCGCGGGAACGATTTCAATCTCGCTTCCTTTTTTCACCTGAGAAGAGGAGCGGATGACTTCTCCTGTTTTGGTTTCCCTGACCATTGAATATCCGCGCTCAAAAATCGCCTGCGGGCTTGAGCTTTCAAGGACTGAAACGCAGTTTTCAATCAGAAGCCTTGTGTCGCGGATTTTCAGCTCTATGTTTTCGACAAGATTGTCTTTTGTGTTGTCAAGGCGGATAAGAAGAGGCTCTTCAATCGAGCGGAATTTAAGTTCAAGCCTTTCAGGCTCAAATCCTTTTAAAATCAGTTTTATTTTCTCGACTTTCTGAGTCATTGTGTTCTGAAGCTCGTTTTCAAAATAACGTATTTCCTGGAGAATATCTGATTTCTGAGGAACCGCGATTTCTGCTGCGGCTGAAGGAGTAGGCGCTCTTCTGTCCGCGGCGTAGTCGCTCAAAGCCCAGTCTATTTCGTGCCCGACTGCGGAAATGACTGGAATCCTGCTTTTTGCGACCGCGCGGACAACAGTCTCCTCGCTGAACGGAAGCAAATCTTCAAGCGAACCTCCGCCGCGTCCCACGATAAGGATGTCGCACAGGTTTGCTTCGTTAGCGTTTTCTATCTGCGCCGCGATTGTCTCCGCCGCGCCTTCTCCCTGGACCTGCGACGGAAAAATGACAACCGAGACTCCGGGATTCCGCCTTTTTGTTATCTGAAGAATGTCGCGCAATGCCGCGCCTGTAGGGCTTGTGACAACTCCGATTGTCTTTGGAAAAAGAGGAAGAGGTTTTTTGTTTTCCTGTGCGAAAAGCCCTTCGGCGAAAAGCTTTCTTTTCCGCTCTTCAAGCATTTTCAGGATCGCGCCTTCGCCTGCGACGCTCATTTTTGTCACGATAATCTGGTATTTTCCTTGCGGAGCGTAGACAGAGATTTTTCCCTGGACCTGGACTTTCATTCCGTCTTTTGGTGTGAAAGAAAGATGCTGCGCTGAACCCCGGAACATGACCGCGCTCACAAGAGATGCGGAATCCTTGAGTGAAAAATAAATGTGTCCTGAAGACTGGACTTTAAGCCCTGAAATTTCCGCTTCGATTTTCAAGGACGGAAAAGTTCCTTCAAGCATTTCTCTTATAATTGTGTTCAGTTCTGTGACGGAAAAGATTTTGTCAGGCGGGAAAAGCGGACTGTTCATGAAATTAATTTTATACATTCACTCAAACTTGTTCAACAGATTGCCGATTATAAAAAAGATGAAGACACTTGTGATTTTGTTTGCGGACTTGCGTAAAGATTATATGCTCAGGAAAGAATTCTCAGGCCTTTCCGCCTTGGATCTGTCTTTCCGTTGGGCAGAAAAGATTCCCGGCTCGGAGCTTTGCTTTCTGACACTCGGAAATGATTTTTGTGCGGACAGCGAAACTTCTGGAACTGTAGACGGATTAAATTCTGAAAACGGAAAAGAAAATATTCTGGAATATCTGAAGGCGTTTTCCTGTCCTGTTGAGATTCTTCCTGAAAATTCGGTCGCTTCCCTTTTTGAAACGCTTTCTTTTCTGTGCGGAAAAAGCGGCGCTGAAAGGCTTGTGTTCGCTTATTCAGACCTTCCTTTTCTGAACACAGAAATAACTTCGCGTCTTCTTGAGACGCACGGAAAATACAAGGCGGAATACACATTTTTCGACGGGCTTCCTTACGGATTTTCGCCTGAAATTCTGGATTCGGGAACTTTAAGGATTCTTTCTTCCCTGGCGAAGACAAATTACAAGGAAGAGGGAAAAAAGCCTGTAAGCCGTTCATGCATATTTGATTTTCTTAGGCTCGACATAAACTCGTTTGAGGTCGAAGTCGAGTGCGCAAAAGAGGACTTGGGGCTTCTGCGCCTTTCTTTTGATTCAGGAAGCGCTCTGAATCATCTTTCATGCCTTGAGCTTTTCAGCGAGGTTTTCAGCGAAAAAGAAAACGGTTTCGCGGAAGAAAATTCCGTGAAAGAAGACAGCGCAAAAGAAAACGTTTTAAAACAGAAAAATCCTTCTGAAATCCTTGAAGATGAGATTATAAAAGCGGTTCAGAATTCAGCCAAAATATTGAAGACAGTTCCATCTTATTACAATATCCAGATTTCCGCGGCAGCGGATTTCACAACGGTTTTCGAGCCTGAAGAGATGTTTTCTCGCTTTGAAGAGCATTCCTTCGGAAAAAGTTTCATGCCTGAGGAAAAATATTCTCTGCTTCTTGAAAAAATCGCAGGTCTCTCGCCTGAGGCTGTGATCGCGCCCGGGTTTTTCGGAGAGCCTCTTTTAAATCCATGTTTCCTTGACTTCGCGGAAAAGGTTTTTTCCCATAGAGGATTTTCGCTTCTTTTGGAGACAGACGGAATAAATGTGACAGAAGAGCTCTGCGAGTCTTTGAAAAAACTTTCAGGCGACGCTGAAGCGGAAAACGGTTTCGGAATAGGAAAAATCTCCTGGATTGTGAAAATCGATTCGTTTACAGAAAAGATGTACAAAGAGCTTCATTCGGGCTCTGACGGATTTTCAAAAGCGGTTTCTTCTGTAAGCCTTCTGGACAGATATTTTCCGGGAAAAGTTTATCCTCAGTTTATCAGGTGCGTGAAAAACGAGGACGAGCTTGAGCCTTTCTGGAGATTCTGGAGCGCGAAGGAAAACGGAAGCTCAGGCAATGTCCTTGTCCAGAAATATTCAAGTTTCTGCGGAAGGCTTCCTGACTTGAAGACCGCGGACTTGTCTCCGCTTGAAAGGAACGCCTGCTACCATTTAAGGCGCGACATGAACATTTTAGCGGACGGAAGCGTCGCTTTATGCCGCGAGACTTTGAAAAGCAGGATTCTTGGAAACGCTTTCAGAGAAGACCTTGGAGATATTTTCAGGCGTTCGGACAGCGAGTTTTCCTCTCACCTGAAACGCGATTATTGTGAAATGTGCAGGAAATGCGATGAATATTATACCTTCAACTTTTAACGAGCATCAGATTGACAGGACTGTCCTTGGCGGAAAGCCTGATGCCAAAAACAGCAGGCTTAATGTTTCTGTGATTCTTTTGAATGAAAACGGAAGCCATCTGAATTCCCAGCTCCTCGAAAATCTTTCATCGGCGGGATTCCGTTCTGTGGTTTCAGTCGAGCCGACACCTGACAGCTACAACCTTGAGGACATCTCGCGCCGTTTTCCTCAGATAAAATTTGTCGTTCCGCTTGAGGAATGCAGCGACGGAGAGATAATAAATATGTGCATGGAAGAGATTGTTTCTCCTTATGTTCTGGTTCTGCGCGACAGCCTTCATATTCCCCAGAATATACTCAGCGCGAACCTTTTTGAGAACATCACAAAGGAAAAGTCCTACTGCGTGGTTCCGCGTCTTTTTGACTCCTCCTCGCAGTCTGTGCTTGTGAACATAATGCCCGAAGCCAGGAAGGGAATATTCTGCCTTAGCCCTGCGAATTATGTGAGCGAAGGGCTTCCTACAATGTTTCCTTTTGACTACATCGGGCTTTACAACCGCGAGAAATTCATTCTTCTTGGCGGATTTGACTGGACGATAAAATCTCCTTACTGGCAGAACGCAGACCTTTCAATGCGCGCCTGGCTCTGGGGAGAGAAAATAACGATTTCTCCTTCGTTCCAGATTTCCTACACAGCGTCAAGCCCGCTTCTTGATTCCACAAGGGATTTTTCATACATAAAATTCTACATAAAAAACATTCTTCCGAAATTCAAGGATGACCACGGGTTTGTTCCTCTTTCGTCTTTTTTCGGATTTCTTTTTCATTCGTCAAGCGGATTTCTGGAGACCTGCTCCCAGTTCAGGTCGGCGAGATGCTGGGTGAAAAAGAACGAGTACAGGTTCAAGAATGACGCGAAAACTCTTGTCGAAAACTGGATGGACTTAAAATGAAATACGAGAAAAACGGACTTGCTGTGATTGTTCAGTGCAGGCTTTCATCCACGCGGCTTCCTGGAAAAGCGGTGAAAAATCTTGGAGGCCGTCCTTCTGTGGAATGGACTTTGGCTTCGATGAAGAAAGTCAAGGCGGAATTTCATTATGTGGCGACAGACGAGGATTCTTATCCTGTCCTGGAGCCGATCTGCAGAAAATGGGGATTCGGAATTTTCAAAGGTCCTCTTGACGATGTCCTTGAACGCTACTGCCTTCTGATTGAAAAGCTCAAATGCAGGACAGTTCTAAGGGCGACCGCGGACAATCCTTTCCTTTTTTACGAGGCGGCTGAGCTTCTGTGCGAGGAATTTGAAAAGCAGTCGAAGATTTCAAAAGTCGACTACATGACATGGACAGGACTTCCGCACGGCTCTGGAGTGGAGATTTTCCGCGCGGATTCTCTTCTCAGGGCGAGAAAACTGACAGATCTTCCTTTTGACCGCGAGCACGTCGCACCTGCCATTTACAGCCATAAAAATGTGTTCTCCTCTCTTTTTTACAAAGCGCCGGCGAGGTTTTATTTTCCTGACTACAGGACGACAATCGACACGGCAGGCGATTTCAGAAGGGCGATTGCTGTTGTGAAAAGGCTTTCAAAAGGCGTTTTTCCTGAAGAGCCTTACACGACCGAGCAGATTATGAAAGCGGTGAAAGACCCTGAAGTGAACGACACAGTCCTTTTCATTCCTTCTGTGAAAAAAGGCTGCGGAACAGGACATCTCCGCCGTTCGCTTTCCGCCGCATACCAGTCAGGCGGATTTATTTACATTCCTGAAAATCCCGGACTTGAAGAGACAGATGAAATTGTAGAATCGTTCAGAAAAAATCATTCCGAGTTCAAGGATTTCCAGATTGTAAGAAGCCTTCCAGAGACAAAAGAATACTCGCTTTTGGTCACAGATTCTTTTAAGACGGAAAAAAGCCTTTACTCAGAGCTCTGGAAAAAAGGAAACATTCTTTCAATAGATGAAGGCTCTTCATTCACAGAGAACGCGGATTTTCTTCTTGATATAATTCCTTCTGTGAATCTTGAAAGAAAACCTAATGCCCGGAAAACTGAGTTCATCGAGCGGCCTCATAACAGGAAAAGCGGAAAAGTCACGGAAATCAGAAAAATCCTAGTATGTTTCGGCGGAGAAGACCCTTCGCTCTTCACTGAAAAGGCTGTCGCGTATTTCAGTCAGAGCGGACTTGAAGTTCATTCCGTCGGCAGAAAAAATCCTTGCGAGAACCTCAAGGAAAAGCTTTTTGAATACGATCTGGTCGTGACGCATTACGGGCTTACAGCGTTCGAGGCTTTGAGCGCCGGCTGCTTTGTGCTTCTTTTTCCGACTTCGCGCCTTCATGAAAAACTCGCGGAAAAATACGGGTTCCGCCTTTTTGACCTGAAAGATTTTTCAAGGCCTTTCAGGAAAGACTATGTTTCAGATATTGAAAGATACGCTTTGCAAAATCCGGGATTCATTCCTTCAGGAAAAGAAAGTCCGGCTTCGTCTGGAAAGAATATGTCCAGTGAAAAAGAAAGGTCCGATTCCTCTTGTGAAGAATCTTCTGAAGAGACTTTAGGCGGATTCATAAAAAAGCTTTCGCACGCGAAAAGGTATTTCTGTCCTGTCTGCGCTGAATTTCCGGAAACTCCTGACGCAGTTGTCGCGCGTACAGAACACAGGACTTTCAGGCGGTGCGGAAACTGCGGAATGATTTACATTTCATTTTCAAGCCAGAAAGAAACAGAATACACAAAGGAATATTTTTCAGAGGAATACAAAAAGCAGTACGGAAAAACATATCTTGAGGATTTCTCCTCGATAAAGAAAAACGGAATCCGCCGCATTTTCGAGATAAATTCCGCGCTTTCCGTGAAGGAAAAGACAAAGCCCGCGCTTCTGGACATCGGATGCGCCTACGGGCCTTTTCTTTCAGCCGCGGACGATGACGGCTGGATGCCGTTCGGCCTTGATGTCTCAGAAGATGCTGTGAACTATGTGCAGAACACTCTTCTTTTTCCGGCTGCGAAAGCGTCTTTTCCTGATTTTGACAGCGAAAAGGAATTCGGAATAAGCAAATTCGACGCGGTCTCGATGTGGTTTGTCATAGAGCATTTCAAGGACCTGAAAAGCGTTCTTGAAAAAGTCTCGCAGATTCTTAAAAAAGGCGGAGTTTTCGCGTTCTCGACTCCGTCCGCAGAAGGCGTTTCGGCAAAGATGAACACAGAAGAGTTTTTCGAGAAAAGCCCGAAAGACCATTATTCTCTCTGGGAGCCGAGCACTGCCGGAAGAATTTTAAAGCGTTTCGGCTTCAAAGTTGTGAAAATCGTGTCCACAGGCCATCATCCCGAGCGTTTTCCTGTCTCTGAAAAAAACGCAGAAAAGAACGGAAACAGAAAGCTGAAAGAAAACGAAAGCAAAAACTCAAGCTCAGATGAGAACGCGGGCATGAAGCTTCTAGGCTTTTACAGCAGAATGTTCAGGCTCGGAGACACATTTGAAGTCTACTGCAGAAAGATTTAGTCTTTTTTCTGAGCCCTAACTTTTTTTAAGGAAAAGTAAAAATGAAATCTGAATACAAACCTTCAAAAGAAAGCGTTCTTGTTCTTGGAGCCGGCCTTATGCAGAAACCTGCGTTTGTCTCGGCGAAAGAGGAAGGAGTAAAAGTCTTTTCAGTCGACGCGGACTTGAACGCTGTGTGCGTTCCTCTTTCGGACGGATTCAGGAAAATCGACCTTAAAGACAGGGAAGGGATTTTTTGCTACGCGAAAATGCTAAAAGAAAAGGAGAATCTTAAAGGAATCTTCACCTGCGGAACAGATTTTTCCGCATCTGTCGCATATTCTTCGGAAAAACTCGGATTTAAAGGACACAGTTTTGAAAGCGCTCTGAACGCAAGCATAAAGTCAAGGATGCGCGAATGTTTCAGGAAACAAGGAATTCCTTCCCCTGATTTTTATTCAGTCTGCGGAGCCGGGGAAAAGTCAGATGAAAAAGCCGTGGAAAAGGCGGTTTTCCTTGCGGAAAAACTCAGGTTTCCGTGCGTCGTGAAGCCTTCTGACAATATGGGCTCGCGCGGCTGCCGCCTTGCAAGAAACAAAGACGAGGCGTTTTTTGCGGTGAAGGACGCGTTCTCATCTTCACGCTCAAAGACAATAATCCTTGAAAAATATATGGACGGACCTGAATTTTCAATCGACGCGCTCATTTACGAAGGAACGATGACAATCACAGGATTTGCGGACAGGCATATAAACTATTCTCCGTATTTCATAGAAACAGGGCACACAATTCCGTCGCTCGCTGATGAAAAGACAAAGGCGGAGATTTTCTCTGTTTTCGCTCTTGGGGCAAAGGCTCTGGGGCTTTCTGAAGGGGCTGCAAAAGCGGACATAAAGTTCACTGAAAAAGGCGCGGAAATCGGAGAAATCGCGGCGCGGCTTTCAGGCGGATATATGTCGGGCTGGACTTTTCCTTACTCGTCGGATTTCAATCTTACAAAAGAAGCCCTGAGAATCGCGATGGGAAAAATTCCTTCAAGTCTTCTGGAAAGGCGTGTTCATCTTGATTTCTGTCCGCCTGAAAACTTAAAGAATCATGAAAAGCCGTTTGATATGTTTGAGATTCCTTCTTTGAGGACAAGCGCGGAAAGAGCGTGGATTTCCATTCCGGGAAAGATAAAGTCAGTCGAAAGAATTGATGATTTCGGAAACCTTTCTGAATTTTCGATGAACATTTCTGAAACTACAGGAAAGCCTTCTGAAAATCAGAAAAACTTTCCTGGAGGCGTTTTCAGTCCGGAAAGCGAGCTAAAAGATGTTTTTCCGCGCGGATTCAAAGCCGGATGCGAAGTTGATTTTCCGCGCAATAATGTCACAAAATGTGGAAATTCAATTTCAGTTTCCGATAATTATAAAAAGGCAGTGGAAGCAAGCGAAAAGGCTTCGGGCTCTGTCCTGATTGTCCTTGAAAAGAACAGCAGGAAAACCGACGGTTTTCTGGACGGAAAAGAAAATCCGGGCGAAAAAGGTTTTCCTCCTTCCGCGTTCTCATGTTATGAAAAAATAAAGGAAATGCGGATTGAAGGGAAAATAAAAGCGGATTCAAGCGTGCTTGAAAACGTTCCTTCTTCTATTGAAGAGTTTCTTTCTCTTCCCGAAAAGGACTGGAACTACAGGACAGCGGCACAAGAGGCTGAGCTTTTTGACAGGCTGAAGCAAAAACACGCGGAGCTTTCCGCTGATGTTTTCTGGAAAGCGCTTTTCCGCGGCGGAATTCAGGCGGCTCTTTATGTGGGCGGATGATTTCGCGGAAGATTTTTTCCGCGGGCGGCAAAAAAACACAGATTCATAAGGATTTTTAGACATGAAAAAAAGATTTTTCATTTCCGGCATATTTTTTTTCTCAATAAGCGTTCTTGTTTTTCCGTCAGAGGCAGATATTTCACTTTTGAAGAACGCAAAGGAAAACGGAATGACTTTGTACTGGGATTCGCTTTCGTCTTCAGGAATCCTTGAGAAGAACGGGCATCAGATTTCGTTCAAGGCAGGAACCGAAATCATCATGTTCGACTCAGAACTTGTTTCCTTGACTGACGAGCCTGTCCTGAAAAACGGTGAAATTTATGTGACAAAGGATTTTTTGGAGAACGCGGAGATTTTCTTCAAAGAAAACGGGGATTCCTCGCAGTTCAGGATCGGAGCGATTCTGATTGACCCCGGCCACGGCGGAAAAGATCCGGGCGCGGTCGGAAATTTTACAGTCGGCGGAAAACCTCTTAAAGTCCAGGAAAAGGACGCTGTCCTTTCTGTCGGAAAAATGCTTTATTCCGAGCTGAAGCAGAATTATCCCGACAAGAAAATCATAATGACGCGCGACACAGATAAGTATCTTACTTTGGGAGAACGCACAGACATCGCGAACGCCGTGAAGCTTGAAAAGAACGAGGCGGTTCTTTACGTTTCAATCCACGCGAACGCTTCGCTCGACAAAAAGTCAAGCGGATTTGAGGTCTGGTATTTGTCTCCGGGCTACAGGCGAACTGTAATCGACAAGTCCGCCGCGGAAGGCGACAAGAGTCTTTTTCCGATTCTGAATTCAATGATGGAAGAGGAATACACAACTGAAAGCATTCTGATGTCGAAGTTCATTATGGACGGGCTTCAGGCGCAGATCGGCTCTGAATCAAAGGCGCGAGGAATAAAAGCCGAGGAATGGTTTGTCGTCCGCAACTCGAATATGCCTGCGGTTCTTATAGAAATAGGTTTTGTGACAAACCAGAAAGAGGCTCTGAATCTTTCAGAACCTGAATACTTGAAAAAAACTTCCCTTGGAATATATAATGGAATTCAGGCGTTTGTGACGCATTTTGAACATTCAAGAGGATTCACTTCATCAAAATGAAACTGAAAGATTATTTCCTGAACATAAAAATAAAGCCAAAGGACCTGATTCTTCCCGCGTTTCTTCTGCTTTCAGCCGCGTTTTCATTTCTGTTCTGGCTTTTGAAATTTCCCGGCGTAAAAGCGGTTTTCATTTATGAATCTGCGGACAGTCAGACTCTTTCTGTTGAACGCAGGTTCTATAAAGGAAAACCGGCTGTCTCAAAAATCCGGACTTATGTGGACGAGCTTCTTTTAGGTCCGGTCACAGAACGCTGCAAGCCTGTTTTCGCTCAGGGAACAAAGGCTCTTTCCTGCTTTGAACGCGGAAACGTGCTTTATGTGGATTTTTCCGCGGATTTGCTTGAAGCGGACGGGAAAGAAACTGACTTCAGGAAGCAGATAAATCTTTTTGAGAGAAACATCAGAAGCAATTTTCCGCTTATAAAAGAAATAAATGTTTTTATAGACGGAAACGCGCCTTTTGAATACTGAAAACAGCTGGCGTAAGCGCTTTGATTTCAAGGATTCCGCGTTTTTTTTCAGTTCTGATCTGCCTTCCGCGGAGGCTTACAAAATTAATAAAATCGTTGACAAAAATAATCTCATAAGAGATAATATTTACATACAAGGCTACATCGAATTCATTTAAAGGAGCTTCTAATGAAGAGGACTTTATTTTTTGCAGCGGCGGCAATGCTGCTCGCTGGATTTTCAGCTTTCGCTGAAGAAGACACATTGATTGATTTTACTTTGCTTGACGCTGACTGTCTCGCTAATGAACAGGGAAATCCTACACAGAACAGCAGAACTGTAATGGATTATTCCGCTGCTGCAGGTGCTACATTCACATCAGATCAGAAAGATCTTATGAAGACTTCACTTGCGCTGCCTGAATGGGAAGTTTCTCTAAATTCTTCTGCCCGTTCAGTCCAGAGCCTGGCTCTTTCTACAGTAGTCGCCGCGCCTGTACGAAGCGATTCAAGCCAGTCTTTCGCAGGTCAGAATGTGATGGGCGTAAGAGTTGTTTTCCCTGAATGGAACGCGAACTCGCACGCTTTCATCAGGCCTCCGTTTGAGATTCCGGCGTACGAGCCGTTGGCTACAGCAGACGAGAACGGAAACCGTCAGGAGCCTACTGATGAAGAGCGCGCAAGCGGAAAGACTCTTTTTGAGGACGGCTATGGCGTTTTGAAGAATGTCGGAACAATCAAGTCAATCGCTGTCACAACAATGGGAATGAATCATCCGGAAGGACTTTATGTATTGCTCAAGGACAACGACAATATCGAGCGCCGTTATTTCATGGGCTATCTTATGTTCGACGGCTGGAAAACTTTGACTTGGAACAATCCTCAGTACATTTCAGAAATCAGAAACCGTGAAATCCGTGTTTATCCTATTTATCCTCGCGGACTTCCTTTCGTCAAGTTCACAGGTTTCCAGATTACACGCGACGCAAGCAACGCAGGCGGAGACTACATCGGATATTTCAAAGATGTCCGGATAATCTACGACAAAGCGCAGCTTACTTCTGACAGGGACATTGCTGACGAAGACCTTTGGGGAATCATCGGAAAACGTGAGGCTGCTAGACAAGCTGCGGAAATGTCTGGATTCGGACAGAAACAGGTCAACCGCTATCTTGAAAGAGCAAAGCAGGCTACAGAAGACCAGTTCACTGAAACTTTGAATCCTGACACAAGCTACGGCTCACAGAATGCCGGTGACGAAAAATAACTGATTCCGTAAGGATTCTGAAAGGACACTTGATTTCGAGTGTCCTTTTTTGCTTTAAAAAAAGGTTTTGGTTCAATAACAATGATGAAAACCGCGATATATTGAAAAATTATTTTAAATTGTTCGCCTTTTCCTGAAACACATATTAAAATATATTAAACGGATATAATCCAAAATTAAATACAAGTTTTTAGGATATATGAATGACTGAAAAAATTCCTGCTAAATCAAAGATAAAAAGTATTTATGAAAAATATTCTCCGTATATGGCTGAGATTCTGGAAAACATAAAGGGTGTTCTTTCTGAAAATTTAAGGCTTTCTTCCCAGCCGACTTACAAATCAAGAATCAAGAACTTTCAGAGCTACTACAAGAAACTTCTCCGGCTGCGTCCCGAAGCCGCCTCGAATTCGGAAAGCCTTGTCTGCCTTACAGACATGATGGGAATCCGCGTGATATGCGCGTTTCTTGAGGACATTTCTGTAGTCCAGGAGCAGCTGAAAAATCTTTTTGATGTCAAGGAAATCGAGATAAAAGGCAAAAACCAGAGCGTAAAGGAATTCGGCTATGAGTCTGTCCATGTCCTTGTCGCGATTCCTGAAAACTGCATTCCCGTAAATATGAAAGAATCTTCTGAAATTCCTGAAGATTTGGTCTGTGAGATTCAGATCCGCACAATTCTTCAGGATGCCTGGGCGGAAGTCGAGCATGAGCTTATATACAAGACTGAATTCACTCCGTTTGACCTTCCTCTCAGGCGGAAACTCGCATCGATAAACGCTTCCCTGAGCCTTGCGGACATCATTTTCCAGGAAATCAGGGATTACCAGAAGAAACTCCAGTCTGAGCTGAATGAACGGAGAGAAAGTTTTTACAAAATCGCGGACAAGCTTACTGACACCGGCTCTTCTTCGGATGTTCCTGAGAAAAAACAGAATATCGACCGCGTGAATCCCTATGTCGCGGGAACAATTGATGAGCTTATCCTTCAGGCGATTCACGCGCACAATGCAGGCGATTTGGAGAACGCGATTTTCATTTACACTAAGATAATAGAATCCAATCCTCCGCCGAACAATATTGTCCTTTCTGTAATACACAAGCACAGAGGAATGGCTTACTTCACGATGAACGACTATGCGAACGCGATAAAGGATTTCCACGAGTCGTTTGAGCTTGACAATTCAAGTTTCCGCTCTGTCTACTACGAGGGAATCGTTTTTTCTATCCAGGGTGAATACGAGAAGGCTTGCGGATGTTTTTCAAAATCCCTTGAGCTGAATGAATTCCAGTCGCACACATTCTACAGGCGGGCAATCGCTTATTATGAGCTTGGACAGTACGAGAATGCGATGTCTGATGTTGTCGCTTCGCAAAGGCTCGGGCTTGAGGACGAAGGGCTTAAAATTCTTCACGACAAGCTTGTCTCTAAGTTTGATATGGACGTCTAGGGATGTCATGAATCCATGGCGGCCTTGAGAAACTCGATTGAACTTAACTGAGTTCTATTGACGAAAAACTGCGTAAAGTATATATTCATACACATCAGTTTTTCTGATATGTCTCCTTCGTCTAGTGGTTAGGACATCGGGTTTTCATCCCGACAACAGCAGTT
>CAZSHF010000003.1:0-92718 GCA_964606655.1 uncultured Treponema sp. | reverse complement strand
TTAAGAATGATTTGTCTTGCAAGAAACTACACTTATATCTATCGTCACTACAATCAAAAATACAAAATTCCAATTAAATGGATTATGTACTGGTGGCTTTTTATAATCACACGTCATTTTGACATAAAAGGCTGGAAACTCTACAAAGCGTCAGTAAAAGACGGTTTTAGGGAAGACTTTACGCGGCATTGGAAATATGTGAAGTAAAAAAGTATGGAGTTTGTAACTTAAAAACGCATTTATGTTTGGGACAATAGAATGTAAAAATGCTCAAGAATTTTGGGATTATTTAGATCCTAAAAATCCATTATAAGGAAAACTTTTCTGATAATGAAAAAGGAAATCTTTTTTATCGTGGGCAAGAAGATTCTTTTTTTAGATTATTATCGGCTGCTTTTCGTCCATACATTGATAAAAATACACATGAGTCTTTTCTTATAGCTTCTGAATTAGTAAAAAGAGAATACAAGGAATTTTTACATTTTGTAGATAGTGAAGAATATGTTGATGTTGTAAATAAGTGAACAAGGAAAAATATTTAAATTGAGATGCAGATTTTAATTAGATGATATAGTAGAAAATGAATTTTATAAAAATTCTAGATTTCTCGTGTTCCTTCTTGAATATGGTTTTGCCTCTGAAGAATTCTTTTTTGGAACAATTTTTATGCAGTCTGACTGTTGGAAAAGCCGTTGCGTTCAGAAAAATTTTAGATATATTCAGTGGGAAAAGAGCAACGGCTCTTATCTTGCTATTCTTGGCGAAAGCGATATTAGCAATATCGAAAACGGAGAATATTTCTTTATGTGGAAAGTGTCCCCCCCCCCCCCACAGAGATTTCTGAGAAATTGATAAAGTATTTTGAGAATAAATTGAAATGAATGATAAATTAACATATTTTATTAAAGAATAAATATAAAAAGATTTATAGAGAGGTGACCTACGAAATCCTTATTAAAAGAAAATTATGAAAAAATCCGAGTTCTAGAGAATAAATATAGGAAAGAATTGGAAAAGTATGGACCGTCCTGCGAATATCAATTTGGATTTATTGAAGGATGTTATAGAAACCAAGATGAAGTTTTATGTTCGATTATTTCAGAAATTAATGAACGTATAAAAAGGAAAGATAGCAAATTTACAAATTATATTCTTGTTTCTTTTAGATTTTTTATAAAAAATAAAATTATTGAAGAAGAAAAACGAATAAAAGAGCGAAGCCTAAATAACAAAAATTTTAAAGAAAAATTAGATGATTGTTCTAAAAAGCAAATAGAAAAATTGAAGCTTGCGTATAATTTTAATGAAATTTCAAAAATAAAAAATTATTTTGACGAGAAATTGAATTCTTATTTTGAAACAATAAAAAATTCTGTAAAAAATGTGGAATCTTATAAAGAAAATTTTTCTTTATTAAAAATATTTGAAATTACTTATGATTTTTACTGTATTCAATTCAGTAAATTTGAAGAATGTAGTAAAAATTGTTTGCTTGTTCAATACTACAAGAAACATTCAGAAGATTTATTTGAAGATAAAAATTTTTCCAAATATGGACTTATAAGTATTACCGATGAATATGAAATTTTAAATACTGTAGCTGAGCCGAGAATTTATAATAGAAATTTAAAAATCACCATTCCTTTGAACAATGTAGATTTAGATTTACTGAAATCATTTAAAAAAGATAAATCAATAAAAGAATTGGCACTGAAACCTAAGTATAATTTATATTATGATGGAAAAAATGAATATGATATTTCTCTTGAAGCATTGCAGTATGGAAAAATCTTTGATTATAACTGTATAGGAAATTTAATTCCTTCAAAATTTATTGATGAAAAATCTAATGATTGTTTTTGGGTGAATGTAAATCATCCTAATTTCGATATAACATTTGAGGAAATTCTGTATGATTTTGACATATATGATAATTCTGTTGTAACTCAAGTTGTGCATCTAAAATATCTTGAGAAGAATGACAACTATTACATATCACACATTGATCATGAATATGTATTTTATACTCTGGATGAATATACTGTAAGATTAAACGATATAAAGCAAAAAGGAAATGCAAAAAAGCGGCAGAAGACATTTAAAATTGATGATTCAGAAATACCATTCTTGGAAGATAAAAAGCCTAAATTTTTATTAAATATTCTTTATACTTATTTTAACAATAGAAAATTAATAGATGAATATTTTAATTCAATATAAACCAAAAATACAAAATCCTAATCAAATGGCTAATGTATTGGTGGCTTTTTATAATCACAAGACACGGAGATTTTGCAGGCTAGAAACTTTACAAAGCGTCAGTCAAAGACGGATTTAAGGAAGATTTTACACGTCACTGGAAATATATGCACCTGGATTTGCACTTTCGGACGCGAATGTTCGTCGCCGTAAATTATCGCGGAGTTTTGCAATTTGCATACCCAGCTACTCAATTTACATAACATATAAAAGGATTTTTCGCCATGCAACATTACAATTATCTTCTCGCTGGCTCAGGTCTTTTCAATGCAACGCTTACTAATATTTTTGCGTCAAAAGGCTAGTCGTGCCTTGTTGTTGAAAAGCAAACCTGAAAAAATCCTTGATTTTCTCCAGAAAGTTGAATAAAATTAAACTTACTGGAGAAAATCGCGATGATAAAGACTTCTTTTCAGATTATTCAAGAACTTGCACCGAAATATAAAGCTCCAAAAAACAAGCTTTTGTCACTTGAGCAAAAACAAAAGCTGTTTAAGGTTGTTCGTGGGCTTTACGAAACAAAAAAATCAGTTTCGCCGATACTTCTTTCCAGTGCGATTTACGGGCCTTCATATATTTCCTTTGAGACGGCTCTTTCATTCTGGGGCTTGATTCCTGAAAAAGTTGTTGCAACTACTTCTGCAACATTCGGAAAAAACAGAACGAAATCTTTTGATACAGAAAATTTCGGTCTGTTTTTATATCGTGATATTCCAAGCGCGGCGTTTCCTTACGAGGTTTATATCAAAAGCGAAAATAAAAGAAATTTCCTGATTGCAGGAAAAGAAAAAGCCTTGTGCGACACGCTTTATAAAGCAGAACCGCTTTTATCAGGAAAGCATTTACGTGAATATCTGTTTGAAAACTTGCGGATAGAAGAAAGTGAGCTGTATTCTGCAAATCTTTCGGTTATTTGCCAGCTTTGCGATTTATATAAATCGACAAACTTAAAACTTTTCAGATTATTTGTTCAAAAGCAAATGTTGGTTGCTAACGCGACCTGCGGTGCGACAAGCTCAACCGGCGTGGAGGCAAAAGTATGACAACTCCTGTTCAGCAGATGATTGAAAAGTATAACTGCAAAAATATTGGTGAATACAAAAACGCATTAAAAGAAGTGATTCAGGAAGTTGCGTTATGCGGGCTTTCAAGAGGCGGATTTTTTACAAAGGCGGCTTTTTACGGCGGCACGGCTTTAAGAATCTTTTATGGGCTTGACCGATTTTCTGAAGATATGGATTTTTCGCTTTTAGCCAAAGATGATGGCTTTAAGATTGAAAATTATTGTCCATATTTAAAAGACGAACTTTTGGCGAATGGTTTTGAACTTTCCGTTGAAAAGAAAGAAAAATCCGCTGAAAGTTTTGTGCAATCAGCTTTTATAAAAGGCAACACGCTTGTTCAGCTTCTAAAAATAATGCCGGTTGATGAAAAAATTCTTGGAGTTGCCAACACAGAAATTGTAAAAATCAAATTTGAGATTGACACAAATCCGCCTGACTGCGCGGCTTTTGAAACAAAGTATTCTCTTTTGCCAGTTCCTTATGTTGTGCAAATGTATGATGAAGACTCTCTTTTCGCCGGAAAAATCCATGCTGTTCTTTGCCGCACTTGGAAAGGACGAGTGAAGGGAAGAGACTTTTACGATTATCTTTGGTATCTTGCACGCGGAGCCAAAGTGAATCTTCTGCACTTGCAAAAACGTCTGGAGCAGAGCGGAAAATGGAATCAAGAAGAAGAGTTGACATTGCCAAAAGTAAAAGAACTTCTTTTTGAGCGATTTGCGAATGTTGACTTTGAGAAAGCAAAACAAGATGTGCTTCCGTTCATAAGCGACGGTTCAAAACTTGCATTGTGGAATAAAGACTTTTTCTGTGCGGTGACAAAAGATAAACTAACATATTAATTCTCTAAAAAATCAAAATATTTTAACATCAAAAGGAATTCACCCATTATGCAACATTACAACTATCTTCTCGTAGGCGCGGGGCTGTTCAACGCAGTTCTCGCTCAAATCTTTGCGTCAAAAGGCAAGTCGTGCCTTGTCGTTGAAAAGCGTCCGCACATCGCGGGAAACATCTACACCGAAAATCTTGATGGAATCAACATTCACAAGTACGGAGCGCACATTTTCCACACTTCAAACAAGAAAGTCTGGGATTTCGTGAATCAGTTTGCAACTTTCAACCGCTATACAAACTCTCCGGTGGCCAACTTCAACGGCGAAATCTACAATATGCCGTTCAATATGAACACTTTTAACAAAATCTGGCCGGACGTTGTAACGCCGGAGCAGGCAAAAAAGCGGATTCAAGAGCAGGCGGAGGAAATGGCTGGCAAAACGCCGCAGAACCTTGAGGAGCAGGCGATAAGCCTTGTTGGGCGCGACATCTACGAGCGGCTTGTAAAAGGCTACACAGAAAAGCAGTGGGGGCGGCTTTGCACAGAACTTCCACCGTCGATTATCAAGCGGCTTCCAGTCCGGTTCATCTACGACAATAACTATTTCAACGACGATTTCCAGGGAATCCCGATCGGCGGCTACACACAGATGATTCAAAAAATGCTTGAGAAAACTGAAGTCCGCTTGAATTGCGACTTTTTGAAAAATAGAAATGAACTTGAAAACGTCGCGGACAAAATCATCTACACAGGAATGATTGACGAGTTCTTTGGCTACAAGTTCGGCGCGCTTGAATACAGAAGCCTCCGCTTTGAAACAGAAAAACTCAATGTCGAGAACTTTCAGGGAAACGCCGTTGTGAACTACACAGACGTAAAAACGCCATTCACAAGAATAATCGAGCACAAGCACTTTGAGTTTGGAACGCAGAACGTAACTTACATCACGCGCGAATATCCAGCCGAATGGAAGCGCGGCGACGAGCCTTACTACGCCGTGAACGACGACAAGAACAACGCGCTTTATCAAAAGTACGCGGAGCTTGCATCAAAACAGAACAAGGTGATTTTCGGCGGTCGGCTTGGAATGTACAAATATTTTGATATGGACGACACTGTAGCGGCGGCGTTTGACTTGGCGGAAAGGCTTGAAAAGTAAAAGTCATAAGCAAGAATTTTTAAAAACAAACTTGTCGTCTAAAGTTTAGTGTGTTATCTTTTTATATAGATGGAGGCTTTTATGAGTGATATTGCTTTTTCTTCACTTGAACAGCAAGTAATGAATTGTACTTACGATGAAAAACTTAATCTTTTGTCTTTTATTGCTGATTTGCTAAAGTCAAATCCGAAACAGGAAAAAAAAGTGAATCGTACACTTGGAGGACTTAAAGGCCAAATATGGATGGCTGAAGATTTTGATGAAACGCCCGATTGTTTTAAGGAGTACATTTAGTGTATTTAATAGATTCTAATGTTCTGTTATTTAGTTTTGACCACATAGAGAAGTTAACCTCAAAAGTCAAACAAATTCTTGAAACAGAAGAAAATCTTTTTGTAAGCATGGCATCTATTTGGGAGATTGAAATAAAAAGAAATCTAGGAAAACTAAAAATTCCGTACGGTCCGAAAGAACTTGTTGATTATTGTATATCACAAGATTATCTGATGTTGGATATAAAAGTTAGCCATATCGCAGAACTTGAAAAACTGCCAAAAATTCATAATGACCCATTTGACAGGTTTATTATATGCCAAGCCATAGCAGAAGATGTGCCTATTTTGACTTCCGATTCTATTATACCAAAATATCCTGTAAAAACTGTTTGGTGATTTTATAAAACTTTTTCACACAAAATAAACGGTAAAACTCAAATGACATTCACACTTCCTCAAATTCCCAAGCGGAACGCTTTTAGCACGCTCCGCATTTTTTGTTGCGTAGTTGTAATCACAATGCACATTTTTGACTTGTCGCACACAAAATCCGTGCTGTGGCCGATTTTTGACGGACACACTTGTGTCTGTGTGTTCTTTATTTTAAGCGGATTTTGGGTTACAAGAAGTTATCTTTCTTCCGACAACTTGAAAACGTATTTTATAAAGCGGGCGAAACGCATTTTACCTTTATACTATATTTCTGTCGGGGGGGGGCGATTGCATTCGCATTTGCAAGCGAGCTTCCGCTAAAAGAATTTTTCTTAAACGCTGAAACTTGGAAATATCTTTTTTGGAACTCGATTTTCTTAAACTTTATGCATCCGAGTTTGCCCGGCTGTTTTGACGGAAAACTTGTCGCAGTGAATGGCGCGCTTTGGACAATCAAAATTGAAATTGCGTTCTATGTACTTCTGCCGCTTTTAATCTGGTTCCTAAAAAAACTAAAATCGCTTTTTCAAGTGAACGTAACACTTTTTGTTCTGTACGTTCTTTCCGTTTTGTATACTTTTTTGATGCAAAAATATGCGGACGTTTTGCATCTCCCGCAGCAACTTGCAAATCAGTTTCCAGCTTTTGTAAGCTGCTTTGTTTCTGGAATGTTCTGCCTTTTTAACTGGAACTGGATTTTGCAGAAACTGAACATTCTGATTTTCCCGAGCGTTGTGATTTTTGCTCTTCACTATGTTATAAAAACCGAATTTTTAATGCCGGCAGTTCTTTGTGTTATTTCAATTTTCTTTGCGATGCGGCTTTCGTTTTTAAGTTCGATTGCTGGCAAAACTGATTATTCGTATCCGCTTTATCTTTTTCATTTTCCGCTGATTCAGCTGATGGCACATTTTGGATTTTACGAAAACTGCTTTCCGCTTGCGTTTTTCCTGACGTTTGCAGGGGCGTTTTTGATTTCTGTTTTTGCAACAAAAATTTTAATTGTGAAAAGCGTTAGGGATTGTAGCACCTGCGAAGCAGTTCCGAAGTGACGGTGGTTGAGTAGCGTAGCGTGTCGAAACCACCAAAACGTAGGAATGAAGCGATAGCGGAAGTGCGAAAAGCCCGACGGTGGCTTGTCCACCGGAACGCCCAATAAATTTTTCAAATCTAAACATCACATCAAATCTAAAAATCAAATAAAAAGGAATTCTCTTATGAACGAAGAACTTGTTTCTGTCATCACGCCGATGTACAAAGGCGCGGCTCTTGTGGCCGAAACGATTGAATCTGTGCTTGCCCAGACCTACACAAACTGGGAGATGATTGTTGTTGACGACTGCTCGCCTGACGGCGGGGCGGGCGCTGACGTTGTGCAGAGTTTTGCTGACAAAGATCCTCGGATTAAACTTATCCGTGCAAAAGTTAACCGAGGCTCAAGTGGTGCTAGAAACCAGGCGATGCAGGTGGCTCGTGGAAGATTTTTTGCTTTCCTTGACTCGGACGACATCTGGCACACGGACTATCTTTCGAAAATGATGGCGCACATTGCAAAGAACAAAGGTGAAACTGTCGCAATTTACTTTTCTTCATACCGCAGAATGAACTCGACTTGCACGGCGGAGCTTTTAAGGCCTTACGTTTTTGAAGGAAAAAGGACTTTTAAGCAGCTTCTGCGCCACTGTCCGATTTTCCCGAGCGCGGCGATTGTGGACACTTTAAAACTTCCGCAAAAAATATTTTTCCGCGAGGAACTAAAAGCCCTTCGTGACGATTACGTTTTCTGGCTCGACATTATGAAAGGAGGACTTTGCGCGCTTGGATTCAGCGACATTCTTGTTGATTACAGAATGAGGGACGACAGCATGACCGCGAGCAAGACAAAGATGATAAAACCTCAGTGGAACATCTACCGCAAGGTTCTAAAATTCAGCGTGTTCAAAAGTCTTTGGTTTCTTTTGTGCTGGGGCGTGAATGGGATTGCAAAGTATAAAGTTGGAATCAAGAGTATAGAATAACGGCAAAAATTTTCCGTATAAGTAAAAATTGGAACTCCCAAGTCAGATTTTATGCTTATTCTGGACGGAATTCACCCTCAAACACACACAAAATCCCAGCGGCTTCTCAAAAAAACTCACAAATCATTCCGTAAAAATCTTAATCTTGCTGAACATTTTATTAAGCCGTTCCTCGTCGAACGGAAGATATTCTGCGATTGTGAATCCTGCGATTTCCGATTCGGTTGAAATAAATTGCAGAATTTCGGAAAGTTTTTCCATTGTCATTTTTCCGCCGCCTGAGCCGTCGCCTTTCAGTTCGGGGTTTGCGAAATATGTCGAATGGAAAAAATGCTCGTCCAGAACATCGATGTCAAAATGAACAAGAATCTTGCCGAAGTTTTTCATGAACTTGCGGATTTCTTCGTCGCTCACAAAATTCTTGTCCTGAATCTTATAATTTATTCCCGCCTCTTTTAAAAACTTTTCCTGATAATCGTGAACCTTTTGAAGTCCGATGTAAAGAATTTGCTCCGGCTTGAAAAAAGGATTTTCCATTTCATCGCGGAGAGATTTCGCTCCGCTTCCTAAAAGACTTCCCAGAACCATCGCGTGCGCGTTCGGATATCCGTCTTCAGTTTTTGAAACGTCCGGATGAGCGTCAATCCAGATTATTCCGATATTCTTGTAAAGCCCGTTAAGATAATCGAACGGAGCAAGCGAGACAATGCAGTTTCCGCCGATTGTTATGATTCTGTCCGGCTTTTCTTCGGCGATTTTCTTCTTTGCGTCGCGGATTCCGGAAATCACTTCGTCTTCCGCAGAAATTCCGTTTGTCACCGGTTTTGCTTTTCCGTCCGGTTTTTCAATTTTCACTTCGACAAGTTTCTGGTTTTCGTTCAGCGGCAAAATGTGCTGAAGAAGTTTCGCACCGAAGTAATAAGTTTCAAGTCCGCCGCTCGCGTGGTCGGGATACAAAAGCCTGATTGTTTTCATTTTCATCTCCGTTTCTTGTTTTTATAAAATCAGTTTAGATCAAAATTTTACGATGTCAAGTTTTTTGTCTTTCTCCTACTTAATGAGAATTAAAAATATTGACAAAATCTGATGGGGGGGGGCAGAATGAATATAAGTTTTTAGAAACTTATTTAATTTTTTATAAAATCAAAGGAGAATAAGATAAAAACCGCCTAAAATAGCGTCGGTTTTTATCTTGTCAAGTTTGCGTTGCAAACTTTCATATTTACTGCGTTTCTTCATTTCATTGCAGAAAAGATTTCTTCTCTGAGCGAAGAAACGCTTAAAAAGTCATTCGGAAATTGAAACTTCCTTCTTGACTTTTTATAGGAGAATGATTTATGAAAAAAATCTGTTCAATCATTTTTATCGCTGGTATGCTTTCTTCGGGCTTGTTTGCAGAGGGAAAGATTAAATTTCTTTCTGCTCATTTTTCAGTTCCAATTGGAATTGAAAATGTTACTCAAGGTGGAGTAGAGCAAAGTACTGTTATGACATCGATTGGATTTGGGCTCGATGCAGTGACATTGATTTCTGAAAAAGCGGGAGTTTATGTGAATCTTGACTTTTTCCTTCCGCAGAGAATTTCTATTACACAGCGTTATCAAGAACAGACGGCTTCGGCTGTTTTTACCCGCAACAATTATAATTCCATATGGGGAGTGTCAGCGTTGATGGGTCCGGCTTTTGTTGTTTCTAGAAGCGAAAAAATGATGTTCACGATTTCTCCTGGAATTCATTATTCGATAACATATGTGGATGGCAGTTCGATCAGTGTAACTCATATGTTCGGTATTGGCTCAAATTTGCAGGGCAACATATTTTTCAGTTCCAGCGGATTTTTTATGTTCGGTGCAGATGTTGTATATGATTTTTATGGAAGAATAAATTCTGCAGAAAGCGGAAGAATGAGCTATTGGACACTAAAACCAAACATAGGAATCGGCTTTAACTTTTAATTCTGATTTCTGATTCCGGCTCTAGATTCGGACTTCAAGAAATTGCAAACAGTTTTCAGATGAAAAAACTGCTTCATAATGCGGAGCAGTTTTTTTTATCGGAATTATTGATGAAATCCGTCCTAATCTGTTAAAATCCTTGAACGTTTCATTGTGGCTTACAGAGGAAAATTATGAAAAAAATCTGCTCACTTGTTTTTGTCGCTGTTGTGCTTTCGTCGGCGGTTTTTGGCGAAAAGGTTTACAGCGCGCTTGGTTCAACGTTTTCAGTTCCGATGATTTTTGAACATTCTTCTTTGAACGAAAAAAAGGCTTCTGCTCTGGAGTTTGCAAACGGCTTCGGGATTCACGCATTGGAATTGTACACAGAAAAAATAGGCTCGTATTTCAGCGTTGATTTTCTTCTTCCGATAATTGTCGGCACATCGGACTCTGACGGCAATTTCAAGTCTTATTACCGCAAGGATTTTTCTTCGCTTTGGGGCTTGTCCGCGATGCTTGCTCCGACTTTCTGCTTTTCAAAAACGGAAAAAATGATGCTCGCGGTTTCTCCTGGAATTCATTATACAGTTCAATACCGTGATTCTGGTTCGGTTTTCATAAGCCATCTTTTCGGGCTTGCGGCGAATTTTCAGTGCAATCTGCATTTCGGTTCTGGGAATCGTTTTTTGTTCGGTTCGGGCAGTTATTTTATGTTCGGCGCGGATCTGGTTTATGATTTTCTTGGAACTACGATTTCGGACTGGAATGAATACGGTTCGGCTGGAAATCTTATTGTCTCGCCAAGAATCGGAATCGGATTTTATCGCTAATCGTCAGCTTTCAATTGTCTGACGTTTTCTTTTATCATATTCAAGAGCGCGTTCCGTTCCGTTTTTTCAGGGAAGTTCCGCCAGACAATGTATTTTGTGTTCGGACAGACTTCTGAAAGCGGCGTTCCCACAGGATTGTGAACATTGTCGATTATAAAAACATAGTTTCCGTTTTTTGCGTCGAGAATCTGAGAAGAAGTCACAGGTTCAGGTCCGAAAGTCGCGCTTGCATCGAATCCTAAATCTTCCGCAAGAAAACGCTGGTTTATGTTGACCAGAACTTTTGCGCCTTTAAGTCCGTTCTTTTCGAGTTCGGCGGACGCGTTTTTTATGAACAGAACATATTCTTCCAGCCGTTTTTCATTTTCCGCTTGCGTTCCTGCGATTTCCGCGATTTTTCTTGTGCTTTCGCGGACAGTTTCAACCGAATTGTTCAATGAAATCTGAATCATTTTTGTGTTCCGTGCGGAAGACTTCTGCACAGAAGAGCCGAGCGTTCTTATCATTCTTTCAAATCCTGCGTAAATAAAAAAATCGCTCTGCATGATTTTCTGGATGTCGCTCACTGTGATTTCGTATTCAGGCGGATGACGAAGATTTGCCGGCGCGATTGCTTGGACATTGTCAACGCCTGCCAAATCCGCAAATGCCGCTGTCCATGAAGTCGACGCGACAAATGTTTTTTTTGTTTCTTGTGTCTTTCCGTGAGTTTTTTCCTGCGCAAAGCCGGAGAGGCAGAAAATCGGAGCAAAAGCAAATACGGCAAGCGCGAAAATAATTTTCTTTTTCGTGTTCATAAAATCGCCTCGCGATTATTTTAATGCAAAACTGCGGAATTTGTCACCGCAGAGAGATGTACAAGCAGAGCTTCCGCATTATAAGTTTTTATAAAGAAACAGGTGTTCGGGGAGCGGAGCGTTAGTGGCAAAAACATTCTAGTTTGCTGCCGCGTGAGCGGCAACGTATATAGTTCCAAGGCAAACTAGCGTGTAGCTGTGCAGGTTGAATATGCAATTCAAGCGCAGAATGTTTCGACCTGCACACTAATTTTACTTCGTAAAATTAGCATAAAATGCACTCGCCACTCGCTACGCGACCAAAAAACTATTTTTTTTATTAAAACTGGTTATAATGCGGAAGCCCTGGATGGACAAGATAGAACTTTAATTTTTTTGCTTTATGTCATATTATGTCGTATATTGTTTCAGACTGTATAAATAAAAAAGAGGATTTTATGATTTGGCTTGTCGGCTGCAAAGGAATGCTGGGTTCGGAGATTGCTCGCGAACTTTCTGAAAACAAAATTGAATTTATCGGAACTGACCGCGAAATTGATTTTACCGATGAAAAAGCGGTTTTCGGTTTTGCGGAAAAAACTGCTTCCGGCGGAAAGTCGCTTGATTTTATCATAAACTGCGCGGCTTACACTGCGGTCGACAAAGCGGAAAGCGACAAGGAACTTGCCGAACGGCTGAATGTTCTTGGCCCGAAAAATCTCGCTTTGCTTTCTAACAAAATCGGAGCGGTTCTGATTCATATTTCCACGGATTATGTTTTTGACGGAACCGGAAAAACTCCGCGCACAGAAGAAATGCCGGTTGCTCCGATTGGCGTTTACGGCGTTACAAAAGCGGAAGGCGAAAAATCGGTCAGCGAAAACACGGACAAATTTTACATTCTGCGGACCGCGTGGCTTTACGGCTGGGCAGGAAAAAACTTTGTCTACACAATGATTCGCGCAATGAATACGCACGATTCTGTAAAAGTTGTGAACGACCAGTTTGGAACTCCGACATTTGCAGGCGATTTGGCGAATGTGATTGTAAATATTATTGAGAGAAGCAATGTGGTTTCGACAGGCTCAACAACCGAAATCACTGCGAAGCAGCCGATTCCTTACGGAATTTATCATTGCACAGATTTGGGCGAAATCACTTGGTGGGATTTTACAAACGAAATAAAAAAACAGGGAATTGAAGCCGGCTTTGTCACAAACAAAGATTGCGTTGTGAACCCTTGCACGACAGAAGAATATCCTACAGCGGCAAAACGTCCGGCTTATTCCGTTTTAAGCAAGGACAAAATTCAGAAGACGCTTGGAGTTACACTTCCGGATTGGAAAGAAAGTCTGCGCACATTCCTGACTTCTCCGCTGTTTGATAAAACGCGTATTGAATGACAGTCTGAATGTTTCAATCTGCAGCACGTACCTGCTTTTGCGGATGGCGCAATTCATGTTTACAGATTCTTTATTTTCGTGAAAATCCGTGATTTTAAATATTTAAATTTCGGGAAATTCTATGCTTTTAAATATTTAAATTTCGTGATAAAATTGTTTTATGAAGTTTATATGCAGAAGATCTAAAAAAATATGATGACGACAACAACGAAAAAACTTCTGCAATTTTTAAATCTATTCCAGAACAACTTTCAAATCATAATTCTAAGTTTAAATTTTCTTTTATAAATGAAAATGCGCGTTATAAAAATTATGTTTATTCTGTAAAATGCATTGACGAATCAATGATTGGAAACTATTGCAGAAATGTTACGAATCCAGAAATTACATTGGAATTGTTTGCTGAATCCGATAACTTTAAACTTTTTCTTGGAGATACAGGTCTTCTTGTTTCGCAAATTTTAATGAATTCAAAAGAAATTGCAGATGAACTTTATGTAAAAATTATTACAGGTCATCTTGGAACAAATTTTGGAATGATTTATGAAAATATGGTTGCGCAAATGCTTAGGGCAAGAGGATATGAACTTTTTTTTCATGAATATCATTATGCTGCGCCAGAAAAAAAAGTTGAACAAAAATATGAAATTGATTTTTTAATTGTAAGAAATCGAAATCTTTGTCCAATAGAAGTAAAATCTTCTAATTATAAAAATCACGAATCGTTTGATTATTTTGTAAAAAAATATAAACTTAAAAAACACGAACGTTTTATAATCTACACAAAAGATTTGACAAAAAATGACGATATTACGTTTATTCCAATTTACATGACAATGTGTTTATGAATTCATTTTCCTATCCGGCTTTTCCAAACCAATCTTGCAAGCATCACGATTCCGCGGAAGCAAAGTTCTGCGGTCATCGCAATCCAGATTCCGACAAGCCCGAGTTTTCCTACAAGCAAAATCGAAAGTCCTAACCGCACAATCCACAAACTTACAAGATTTAAAATGCTTGGAATGAATGTGTCGTTTTGTCCGCGTAATGCTCCTGTTGCGACAATCGCGGCTCCGTAAAAAGGCTCTGCAAAAAGTTCGATTCGCAAAACTTTTATTGCAAGCGTTTGTATTTCTTGAACTGGCGTTAGAATCTTAAAAACGTAAGGGCAGATTATAAACATTACAACGCCCATCGCTGCCATAATTGTCATTCCGGAAATTACTGCAATCCAGCTGAAACTGTTCACCAAATCTTTGCGTTTTGCGCCGACGCTTTGTCCGACCAAAGTTGTTGCCGCTTCCGAAATTCCGTAGCCTGGCATATAACACAATGCTTCTGCGGTTACGGCGAACGAATTTGCCGAAAGCGCAACTGCTCCCAAAGGTGCAATTATTCTTGTGATGACAACTAAAACTCCTGTGAATGCAACGCTTTCAACTGCAATCGGAAAGGCAAGTTTTATCGCTGTTTTTATAATTTGGCTTTCCGATTCAGTTTGGCTTAGCGATGTTGAAAACTTTGAAGGTTTTCGTCCGCCTGAAATTCCTAAATATTCTGAATGAACAAGCGTAAAGTAAATCATCAAGATTGCGATTACAAGCGCGCTTGACGCAGTTCCAAACGCCGCTCCCATAACGCCGAGTTTTAAAACCTTTATGAAAAGCACATTGAAAATTGCATCTAAAATGCACATCGACGAATTCAATATGCTTGGAATTTTCATGTTTCCGCTGCATTGCAACATTCCGCTCATTAAATAAATTATCTGATAAAGCGGAGTTGTAGCGGCGAACACTAAAAAATATATAGAAGAATCTTTTAATATTGCTTGTTCGCCGCCTAAGATTTTTGGAAGAACGCCGCTTATGCTTACAGCCGCGATTCCAAGAATTACAGAGAAGATTAAACAAGCGGCGATTGACTTTATCAAGATTCGTTTTGCTTTATCCTGGTTTCCTTCGCCAACTGCGTGCGCAACTTGAACTGTAAAACCAACCGAAAGCGAATTTACAAGCGAACCCAAAACCCAAGTTGATGATGCGACAAGTCCAATCGAAGCAGAAGCATTTGCTCCTAAACTTCCAACCATTGCCGCGTCAATATATTGCATAACAATAGAAGAAATCTGCGCAAAGATGCCAGGAATGCTTAAAGTCCAGACGAACTTAAGTTTTTGCTTTCTTGAAAGATTTGGATTTGTTTGAAGAAGTTTTGACAAGTCAAAATTCTTAGAAGCCATGAAAAGCATTTTATCAGAAACATTGACTTTTTGCATTGTTGTGTTATTATTTAGTTGGTTCGTGGACTGTATTTATACAGTTGCTGCGCTTGAAAAAGCCACGGCTCTCAATTCCCCTGTTTTTGCAGGGGATATTTATTTAACAAAAGTTCTATTGTATAAATACGGATTCCATTTCAGAAATGAGTTCGGAGTGACGGTAATTTCTAAAAAATATAAAGCCGAAATTAAGGCTAAAAAATCCAATCCATAAAAACTTCAAAAACCTTCTATATCTTTAAACATTTCATCAATTGTTTGTCTTACAGAATCTTGCAAATCAGTTTTAAATTTCAAAAAATTTAAGGTTTCAGTCTTTTTGTCGCGAGTTGTAAGCAGAAGTTCCGCTGGACTTGTGTGAAGAACTTCCGAAAGTTTAACCAAAGTTTTGTCGCTCACCCAAGTTCTGCAACCTTCAATATCATTTATTGTTTGAGCTGAAAGTCCCGCTTCTTCTGCCAATTTTTCCTGAGTTAAATTATATATTTTTCGTCTACATTTTATATTCAAAGACAAATTTTCCCTTAATTCCTTTTGATTCATAAAAAAATTTTACGGTAAAAGTTATAATTGACAACTTGGTAATACCATATTAAACTAAAACTATAAGTAAGAGTTATGTATAAATAATACTTATAGTTTCTCTATACTTAGGAGGAAATTATGACTAATGAAGAATACAATGAAAAGGTCTTAGAGATATTAAATGTGCAGAAAACGGAATTTGAAAAATTAAAAAAAGACTATCAAGATTTTGAAGAAAAATATCGCAATTTTTCTAAAAATGTATCTGAAAAATGTGCAGATAAATTAGTTGAATTAAATAAGCGATATATTGTGGAAAATTTTGCTGATTTCTTTTTAAAAAATTAGATGCTTATTTGATTTATGATGAATAAATAATTGAGTAAAAACGTGAATTTTTTGAAAAAATATTTTATCACAGTTATTTTCATTTTTCTGATTTCTCCAATAATCGCTGTTGATTATCTCAACAATCCTGCCTACATTGCACAGCGCGGTTTTGGAGAATCTGAGCAGATTGCGAAACAAAACGCACTTGCAGAAATTTCAAAATTTTTTCAGATGAGTATTTCTGTAGAAGCGAGCGAAAAAACAAAAGTTACTGACGTTACTGACGCAGGCTCACAGAGTGAACTTTCTGAAAATATTTTTGTAAATTCGCAGACTGAACTTTTTGCTGTGCATTACACAAAGGCAAAATACATCAAAAAACAAAAACTTTATGAACTTACTGCGTTCATCGACAGAACTGAAGCGTGGCAAATTTACGAGCAAAAACTTGAAAGCGCAGTAAAACCTTTTGAGAAACTCTATCAGTATGCAGAAAGTCAAAATGAAAATATCTTAAAAATCACAGGATTTTCAAAAGCGTTGGAAAATGCGAATCAGAACGAACTTGAGAAAAAACTTGATTTTGCTGTCATTCTTTATCCAGACAGTTACGATTTGTATGAAACTGCAAGAAACCATCTTTCTGAAATTGAACCGCTCATTAAAAAACTTTGTAAACGCACTTTTGTGAATGTTGTCTGTGAAGATGATTTTGAAGGCAGAGTTCAAAAAAGCGCGGAGGAAACTTTTTCTAAAATCGGAATTGGAACAAGCAAAAACGCTGAATATGAAACTGTAGTGAAAGTTTTAGAAAATGAAAGCAAGTTGCCGGCAG
The DNA here is from genome assembly GCA_964606655.1 of uncultured Treponema sp. GTDB lineage: Bacteria > Spirochaetota > Spirochaetia > Treponematales > Treponemataceae > Treponema_D. The sequence goes on along the minus strand of CAZSHF010000003.1, from coordinate 75,756 downwards.
GATTCTTCTTTACTCCAAGTTTTTCGGTTGAAATCGCAAAAAACGGAAACGTGCTTTTTTCTTCAAGTGGACAACTAAAAAAAGCTGGAGCAAAAGATGAAACGATTGCAAAGCAACGTGCATATTCGGCACTTGCAAATGCTGTTGCGGAAATATTAGAAAAGGAATTTATGGCTTATTAAAGCTGTGAAATATTTTGGAGGATTTTTATGAAAAAGATTTTAATGGGATTTGTGGCTGTTGCCATAATGTTGATGATGGGCTGCGGAACTACAAGCAATTTGGGAAAGTCTGAAGATGTACAAAAGATTGCGTCTAGTTCAGGCGTAGAAATTGCTGGGGTAACAACTGTTGTTGACTGGGATGGACGGTCTATTGGTGCAGAAGCAATCCCCGCATGGCTTGCTTCTGCAAAACGCGGTGATTATTCAACCTACATTTCAGCATTCAAGAAAAAAGACAGTGATGTTTATCGTAATTCGACCGGCTATGGGGCGGATGTTCGTGCCGCTACAATGCGTGCAGATATGGCTTATGCACGTGCTATAGCTAGAGAGTTACAACAGAGTATAAATGTATATGCGGCAGAACAGGCAAGGGCAGGAAATCTAAAAGATGAAACACGGCAGGCAATAGAAGAAGTTACAAAAACTCAGTCCGATGCACAAATTACAGGACATCAAAAGGCAACAGAATTTTGGCAAAGAACAATTTCCATTGACCCATTGAGTGGAGAAAAAACTAGCCAATACATTGTTTATCAGATTTATCAGATTCCAGCAAATACTTGGGCTCAAACGACTGCAAAATATGTAAAAGATGTTATTGGTGGAGTAGCCGATGAACTTACTCCAGAACAAGATTTTGTAAAAGGCTTAGTAAGCGAAATGATGCATGACGCGCGCTTTCCAACAGTCATGAGCCAGGAACAGGCGAGGCAGAGTGCAGAAATCAACAAGAAAATTGCCGATGCTCAAGTTGGTTTGATGCCGGAACAGCAGAAAGCCGCGGCAGACCAGGCTCTTGCACAGATTATGCAGGACGGAAAAACTAACCGCGCAAAGATTGTCGCAGACTCAAAAGTTGCACAAACTCAGGCTGTGGCGGACGCATCAAAAATGGCTTATGCTTCAGGCAATCCTGTTTATGCTAGCGCTGCAACAATCACAGGTGCAGACAAAGAATGGGCAGACGCAGAAGCTCTTGCAGCCTCAATCTTGTTCAATTAGTAAAAATACTGAAAAAAATACGGAGAAACTATGTCTGATTACACAAACGCTGTCGCTCTTTCCGAATTTTCGTTCGGCACAAAAATAAAAATGTTTATCGCCTGGGTAGTGAAGAGCGTAGTTCTATTTTCTATTTTTGCATTGCTGGAATTTCTAAAAACCGCTGTTGTTGCCATCGGTTTGCCTTGGTATGTAGCGATTATAACAATTGTAATCGCAGTTTTTGTGTATAGCATAGTTTTTCTTATTTTTTACATCATATCAGAGGGCATAATAAAGAAGATGCTCATTGGTCTGATTATTTCTGTAATAGGAGCAGCTCTTACTGCTGTTTTTCCGATTTTGGGAATTATTATTGCCATTATTGGACTTTTTTCAATGATTTCAAAAATAATATCATTTGTAAAAATGATTCCCTTGCTTCTTCTTGGATTCTTGCTTGCAGCTTTCTTTTTCGCTGATATTTTATATATGCCGCTTTCTGAGCTTGGGGATGTTCAGATTCCAGAAAATTTTCCAAAATTTATATTTGAAAGTTTTTCTTTTTCAATTTTTGGATTTAAACTTGTGTTCCCGAAAATAATGCTTGGGTATTTCATTCTGTCAGCTTTGATTTCGGTTGTTCTGGCTTTCAAATACAATCTGAAAAATGCAATGCTTAGGCAAGTTGTTATTTTTATGGCTATTCCGCTGACTGCCCTGATAATTTTTTTAATAAAAACTGCTTTGTCGAGAGCCTTTTATAATTCAGGAGAAATCCAGCAAACGAGTTTTCATAATGGAAAAATCTACATTCGTCCTTATATGCGTGCAGATGGAACTTTTGTAAATGGCTATTTTAGAAGTCTTCCTGGATTAAAGTAAAAGGAGTCATTATTATGAAAAAATCAATTCTTATAATCTTGTCAATTTTCGTTTTTTTTACTTCCTGTGCCTCAACTTCAACGAAAAATAATGTAAGCCAAAATTCATCGGGTTCGGCTTCATTTGATTTTCACGAGGCAAAACCAACAAAAAATTCCTACAAAGGAAAAGGTCTTGTGATTGCTGTAACGCCACCAGTTTTGAACAACGACAGCAAGAGCAATTCTTGGATTCCTCAGTATTTTCAAGATTCGCTCACAGGAAAGTTTGTTCAGTTTTCAAAGATGACTGTTCTTGACCGAAAAAACGAGTTGCTAATAAAAGCAGAGCAGGAACTTTCAGAAAGCGGATATTACAGTGAGGAAAATGCACTTCAGATTGGTCAGATGACAAACGCGCAGCTTGTGGTCGTTGGAAATATTCAGCAGATTTCTGGAAATTATGAAGTCAACTTCCGTGTGAATGATGCTGCAACAAATGAAATCAAGGTGAGTTCAAACGACCGATATTCGCTTTCCGATTTGCAAAGCGGAAAGGCTGTGAACGAAACCACGCAGAATCTTCTTGAAGGGCTCGGAATTGAACTTTCCGAAAGCGAAAAACTCGCACTTTCAAAAGTTAATAAAATAGAAAACCAGTCAACGATGAATCTTGCGAAAGGAAACGCTGCGGAAAAATCAGATGATTTTATGAATGCACTTTTATCTTATAGTCAGATTGAAGGAAACTTAAAAAAAGAAGCCGATTCAAATATTCAAACAATATTTAATGGCAATGTTGACACGACAAATATTCAGTCAAAAATGGCATATTATAGTAGCCAGAAAGAAAAGTGGAACAAGATTTTCCGCCAATTGGAAGATTATATGAACGATAATGTAGGTTTTGTTGTTTATGATTTTTCTAAAGTGGAAGATGAAATTAATATGAGAAATAATACTGTGAATTTTGTGGTTACGCCAGGTGTGAAGTGTGTTCCAAATATGACCGCAATGAAAGTCTTTTCAATAGTTGAAAACGAATGGAATATGCTGAAGTCTGACAAAGATAACAATGTTTGGATAGGAACCGTAGACTTGCCTTTTATAAGTGGAAAATCTGTCGCTTCTTTAAGTCATATTTTCTATAGTTTTGATATTGTTGTTGGACTTTTTGACAATGCCGGAAATTTGATTCAGCAAATAAATACGAGACCAGTTATAAATGGTTGGGTTCGTAGTGGAAATGGCAATGACTTTTTTGATAGATTAGGTTCAAGTTTATCTTCTTCAAGAATTGTGGCTAAGAGTCAAGAAAAATATTTTGATAATGAGAAATATAAAGAAATTAAATTTTCTTCTATAAGATTTGATGAAATCAAAAACGATTTTAATGTAAAAATCATTAGCGCGGAGATGGAAGTTTATACTCGTAAAGGACGTACTTCCACATTTAATAGAAAAACCCCACCAGTTTATTCCATAGATGAATATAACGATTGGGCAAAAAATCAATAGAAAAATTTATGATGAAATGAGTTTATAGTTGCTAAACGACACAAAAACATAAATCGCAAAACGGAAAAATATTTCTCTCTTCGCCTCGTAACTTGATTTAATGAAATTTGTTACTGTTATATATTCAATATTTGCCCAACTTTGGAGATTTTATGAAAGACAAGAAAATTTTACGGCGTGTCATTTTGGTTGCAATTGTCATTGTTGTCATTTTAATTGCTGCTCTGATTCCTAAAAAGAAAAGCCAGATTGTTGATTCTGCTGGCGTTGAGGAAACTGTTCACAGCGTAAGAACACAAGTCATTGAAAGACAGGATTTGCAGGAATATCTTACGATGAACGGAAATGTTCAGTCGAACAACACGATTTCTGTTTATCCTGAAAACGCAGGACGAATCCTCAGGGTTTTTGTGACTTTAGGCTCGACTGTGCGCCGCGGCGACCAGATTGCCTTGATTGACCCTTCAAGTCCTGGAAGTTATTACGCCGCAAGTCCGGTCATCGCTCCTATTTCGGGAACAATCACTTCTCTTCCTCTTACTGTAGGAACTTCTGTCACAACCAGCACCGCGGTCGCTCAAATCGGAGATATAACTGAGCTTCAGATAAAGGCTAATGTTCCTGAGCGCGATATTGCTGTCCTTAAAATTGATTTGAAAGCGGATGTCACTTTTGTCGCCTACGGGAACGAGGTTTTCAAGGCTCACGTGATTCGGGTTTCGCCGATTGTCGACGAGACTTCCCGTTCCAAAGAAATTTACCTTGCGTTCGACACAGAAGACTCAAGGATAAACGCGGGAATGTATCCGAAAGTCAAACTTTACACAACAGTTCATCCTGACGCGATTGTGATTCCGTATGATTCAGTGTCGACTCAAGATGACAAAAGTTATGTCTACATTGTCAACGAGGATGAAACTGTGAGCGCCAGAAATGTTGTGATTGGAGTAAATGTTGACGGAAACGCAGAAATTCTTGAAGGGCTTTCCGAAGGCGAGAAAATTGTTGTCAGCGGAATACAAAGCCTTCAAGACGGTTCAAAGATAAAAGAAGTAAACTGAAAAAAGGAGCAGAGCGATGAGTGTATCTAAAAAAATTCTTGAACATCCGGTTCTGACCCTTTGTGTTTTTATGCTGATTGCGATTGTCGCGGTCTTTACTTTGGGGAACATAAACCTTGCGCTTATGCCTGATATGGATGTTCCTGTCGCAATGGTCATGACGACTTACGAGAACGCAGGGCCTGAAACTGTTGAAAAATCTGTGACCGAAGTTCTTGAAAGCGGACTTGTAAGCGTCAACAATATGAAAGAGATGACTTCGACTTCTTCTGAAGGAAGTTCCCTGATTCAGCTTGAATTCAATTACGGAACTGACATGGATGTCGCTGTCAATGATATCCGTGACAAGCTTGATATGGTGAAAGGCTCTTTGCCTGACGAAGCGGACACACCGACGATTTTCCAGTTCAGTTCGTCTTCAATGCCGATTATGACTTTGGCGATAAACGGAAACAGGACAGAAGAGGAGCTTAAGAAAATCGCCGACGACCAGATTGCGGACAGGATTGAACAGGCGGACGGAGTTGCGCAGGCAAGCGTGAACGGCGGACGCGACAGCATTGTTCGTGTCGAGCTTGATTTGAACCGCCTTGAAGCCTACGGACTTACGCTTTCTTCTGTAGCCACAACTTTGGCAAGCCAGAATATTGAAGTCGGCGGAGGAAATGTAAGCGAAGGAACAAAAAAATATATGGTCCGCACAACCGGCGAATTTTCTTCGATTGAAGAAATCAATAAAACTGTCGTCGGTTCATACAACGGCTACGATGTGAAAATCGAAGACATCGGAACCGCGTTTATGGGATATTCCGACATAACTTCAAAGATTTACATAAACGGAAGACCTGGAGTTTATATCCGCGTAAGAAAACAGAGCGGAGCGAACACTGTGAATGTCGCGAAAAATGTTAAAGAGAAAATCGCGCAGATTGAAAAGACTTTGCCTTCCGATGTGAAGATAGAAATCATAAGCGACGATTCAACTTCTGTAAGCGACACAATGAAAGAGCTTGTAAAGTCGATTATTGAAGGATTTGTCCTTGCGGTTCTGATTCTTCTTGTTTTCCTGAGGAGCGGAAAAGCGACTTTCATAATGGCGATTTCGATTCCGTTCAGCGTTCTTATAACTTTGACGGTCATGAGTTTTGCCGGAATCACAATGAACATGATTACTATGACAGGACTTATCCTTGGACTAGGAATGGTCGTCGATGCTTCAGTCGTTGTCCTTGAAAATATTTATGTTTACCGGAACCGCGGAACAGCTCCGATAACTGCGGCGGCAATCGGAACTCAGGAAGTAATGGCATCTGTTGTTTCGGGAAACCTTACAACAATCTGTGTATTCATTCCGTTCTTTGTGTTCAAGAACCAGCTTGGAATGTTGGGACAGCTTTTCAGTTCGCTTATGAGCGTGATTCTTATCGCTCTGCTTTCGTCTTTGTTTGTCGCGATGTTTCTGGTTCCTGTTCTTGCCGGAAAATTTCTTCCTGTGGACAGCAGAATGGAAAAGCCATTGAAGAGCAGATTTTTGGCCTCGTGCGACAGAGCGATTGGAAAAGCGATTGACTGGGTCACAGAAAAATACAGAAAAGGGCTTCACGTTGTTCTTCATCACCGTTTTACAACCTGCGTCATTGCGTTCGGAATTCTTGTGCTTTCAGGAGTTCTTGCGACAAGGCTTAAAATCAGTTTCATGTCGCAGTTCAACGACACTTCGGTAGGACTGAACATTGAGCTTCCTCTTGGAACAAAACTTGAGGAAACTGAAAACATCCTGAATGCCTTTTATGAAATAGCGCGGGAAGAAGTGAACGGCTACGAAAATATTGTTGTGAGCGTCGGATCAGGCTCGGGATTTTCAACCTCCGACACTTCTTATGAAGGCTCTATCACGATTTATCTTCCTGATGTTTCAGAGCAGATTGACAAGGCGGATGACATTCAGCGTAAACTGCGAAAACATTTTGTCGATTATCCGAACGCGGAATTCACTTTTGACGACGGAACAATGCGCCAGATGACAGGAGCGGACATTGACATTGTATTCCGTTCAAACAATCTTGATTTAAGCCTTGCGACCGCAAAGGAAATCAAAAAACTTATAGAAGACAATGTTCCGGCTTTGACCGAACCTGAAATTGATATGCAGGACGGACTTCCGCAGGTTGAAATCAAAGTCGACAGAGCCAGAGCATCAAGTTTTGGAATTTCTGTAATGTCGATTGCGAATGAAATAAATTACTGCATAAACGGAAAAACCGCCACAAGTTACAGGAGTGACGGAGACAGCTACGATGTTGTTGTTCTTCTTACAGACGAGGACAGAAGTGACATTCCTGACCTGGAGAAGATTTATGTCAGCGGAAATTCAGGGCTTGTTTCTGTCGCGAACTTTGCCGAAGTCGTCAGGGGAACCGGACCGGTTTCAATCAACAGGGAAGACCAGACACGAATCATTCACTTGACGGCGAACCTGAGCGATTCAAGCCTTAATGCCGGTCAGGTTGAAAATCAGATAAAGCAGCTTATCAGCGACACTATGGTCATTCCTGAAGATGTAAGCATAACTTACGAAGGCTCGTGGGCGGACACAACTGAGACTTCGGGAATTTTTGCTGTGATTATTTTCCTTGCCGTCATTCTTGTGTTCGGCGTAATGGCAGGAACTTACGAGGACTTTAAAGATCCGTTCATAAACCTGTTCACAATGCCGTTCCTGATTGTAGGAGTTGTTCTTGTTCATCTGATTACAGGACAGGCGTTCAGCATGGTTTCTTTGATTGGCGTTGTTATGCTTATCGGAATCGTTGTAAACAACGGAATCATTCTTGTTGACCAGACAAATCTTCTTGTCCGCCGCGGAGTTCCGGTTCTTGAAGCGTGCGAACAGGCTGGAGCAAGCCGACTGCGGCCTGTTTTAATGACAACGCTCACCACGATTCTTGCGATGATTCCGATGGCGTTCTTTTCAAACGACAGCTCAAGCATGACGCAGCCGATTGGATTGTGTGTTGTCGGCGGACTTACTTCAAGCACGATTGTCACGATGTTCATAATTCCTGTGATTTATTCTTTGTTCAACAAAAAAGGAAATGTGAAAGGAAAAGGAAATCTTCCGCCGGAGCTTCTTGCGATAAAAAACGGAACTAGCGAAGATGTTAAAGCGGAGGAAAAAAATGATTAGAATCGAAATTATCGCAAGTCAGGCGGTTCACACAGAACTTGTTGACAATCTTGAAGCGTGCATTCCGGATTTTCTTTATACCGTTATACCGCTCGCTTACGGACGCGGACGGGACACTTACAAACTTGGCGACAGCACTTGGCCGGAAACAAATGTTCTTCTGATTGCGTACGCAGACGAAAGCGTTGAGCAGAAAGTCTCGCAGATTGTTCGTTATGTAAAACTCAAGTTCCCGACCGAAGGCATAAAAATGTTCGTGCTTCATGAAAAAGAGTAAACATTACAGGCAGCGCAGACAAGAAAAAGGCGAAAAAAGTACAATCAAAAGCACAATCGTCCTGATTCTTTTCTGATTGCTTTTGCTTTCCGCTGATTTTTGATGGCGGAAATATTGTTCTTTTAAGAGCAATGTTTCCGCCATTTTTTTTCTGTTGCGTCAAATCTCAGATTCTGCCAATGTTCTTTCAGCAAACCGTAATAAAAAATTTTGCAAGAATCAAAAAACAAACAGCTTTGTCAAGCGAACTTCGGTTCTTTTTTCGTGACCTTGGTCATTTTTGCTTTTTTTTAAAGATGACCTTGGTCATTTTCGGCAAATTCGTTATTGTGCAGAAAAAAATGTTCTGCTAGTTTGATTGTGAACTTTAGAAAAGATGAAAATACTTTTTGGAGTTCGAAACAAAACAATTTTCATTTGGGGGATAAAATGAAAAAAATCAAAATGTTAGCAATCATCGTCGTTTCGGCTCTGTTTGCCTAGTGCAGCCAGATTTCACAGAAAAACGGACTTCAGACCGGCTGCACCGAATTTGAAAATCAGATTGCAAAGAAGTGCTACGAAGCGGACGCGACTTCAAGTTTCGCGGAGTTCCTGAAAAATCCTGACGAGAATGTCCGTGCGCTAAGGAGTGCAAGGGCAGCGGCAGAAAGCGGGGCAGAGAATGTAGAGCTTTCTGAAGAAGAGATGTTCGCACGTATTTGGGAAAGCCTTGACGAAAGTGAAAAGGCGGACATTCTTTCAGACGCGGATGAACTGAACCTGTCATCGGAAAATTATGTTGCTGTAGACAAGGAATCGGAAGCAGGCAGGGCGATTATTATCGACGAAGACACTTCTGTCCTTGACCAGGCTGCCGCGATGTATGGGTTTATGTACAGGCTTCAGGATTTGTTCAAAGGAATCAGCGTGTCATCAAACTGTCTTCCGGAAGAAATCAGACCGGAAGAGGAAACAGAAGTTCCGCTTGTGCAGACAATTGAATACTGTGTCCAGCAGGAACTTTGGGATGATGTTGAGGAAATCTTGAAAGCTGTCGGTTCGCCTGTAAGTGCAAATGAGCTTAAAGAAGAGTACAACCAGATGAAGGAAGTTTCTCAGGAAAGTGTTTTATCTCAAAATAAATCCGCAAGGGCATCAGCTGTCGTTGGATATAAACAAGAGCCTTTAATAAACAACTTGGGAAGACAGATGGCAGACGGAACAGTTCTGTTGAGTGTCTCTAAGAAAAAAGCATTTGTTGTTGCAGGTGAATGGCTGCACGCAGGAATTTTTTCTAAGAAAGATTATAAAAAAGAACTTGGTGATGCTTCCCACTGTGTATATACAGCACAGCCAGACAAATATGGAAATTTTCCTGAAAATATGAAGCCGGACAGACCAGGATACGTCTGCTTGGACACAGTCTTTATGTATACACGACAAAGAAGAATGGCAACCTTATTGCCAAAGAACTATTCTTCGGCAGCTGCGGAAAAAGCTGTGAACACAGCAAAGACAGTTTACTACGATGCCAAGCCAGAATATCTCTTGCCGCTTTGGGAAGCACTCAATATCGGAAACACAAGCCATGATGAAAGCACAAAAAACACATACTGTTCAAAAGTCGTTTATACAGCATGGAACAAGGCCGGCACAAATCTTGACGGAAACACATTCGCAGGAAACATTGTAAGTCCTGATGACTTGTACGGAAGTGCGTTCAACCGTTACCGTTCGATGACAATCAGAGTTTTTTGGTGGACAAAGACCTGGACTTGGCAGACATATTCCGCTACCTCAAATGTTCTGCTAAAAAAATCGCAATAGTCATAACGGGGAATATTTAAATGAAATATATAAAACTTATAGTGCTTGGTTTCAGTATATTTCTGTTTGTCGGATGTGACTTTCTGTCATGTCCAGCAAACAGCAACAAACCGGACAGTTACTATTTCAACAAAATGGAGCCGCTTGAATGGTCGGACGATTATGTGGTCGCCGCAACTAATTATCCGAACCAGATTCAGATATGGGATTCAAAGACCAACAAGATGATTCACAAGTACAGCCTGTTTACAGATGAAACAAAATGGGAACAAGGAACGGAGCGAGCATTGAGCGTGTACAGTATGGCAGTTTATGAAGGCGTAATCTGGTTCATAGGACTCGGTATGCAGACATCATTGATACGGCTTGACTGCAGAACCGGGGAAATGAAATATATCAGCCTTGATATTACTCCTTGGGAAATTGTTGTTGTTCCGGAAGGAAACGGCGGAAAAGGCGCAATAGTCACGGCATCTTATGCAGAGCCAAGAAGCGGAGTTTCGGTAAGGTTTTTGGACACAGACGGGAATATGCTCGAAAAAAGCGATATTTCATATACCCGCATAAATCTGATGTCTTCCAGAGGCACTTATTACGAAAACGGAGAATATTATCTGACTGCCAGCAAAGACGATTATTTCACCAAGGAAGAGTATGAAGGGTTCAAACTGATAAAAATAACTGCCGAGAATGAAAACTACCTTTCCGATATACCTACAGAAAAATTCTTTGATGAGAATTTTATCAAAGACAATTTCGGAAGAGATGTTCAGAAGTGTACCTGTAATGCGACAATGCTGGAATTTCGCTCAGGTTCTGATTCCAGATTTATGGAGTTGAACATCAGTGATGATGACATGGTTGATGAGAACGGCGGAAAGTATATCCGTTTTCTTTATAAAGTGAATTCTCTTGAAAACTTCAGCATTGAATACACAGGCATAAAGTATGACGAAGACGATGCCAGAACCTTTTTTAATGTGCATAACGATGGCGAAAATATTTTTGTAACAGGGCGTTCATTGTATAAGACAACGACAAAAGACTTGCGAGGGCTAGAGACAGGGCTTTATCCCAAAAACGGCGGCGAACAGATAAAGCGAGTTCCGATGCCTGATGGAAACCAGGTTTACTGCGACCGGCGTGAGGACTGCGCCTATTTTTCAAAAGATGTGTATACGCAAGACGATGCCACATACGAATGGGACAAAACAAAAAAGCCCGCAATCTACAAGCTGGACTACAAGACACAAACTGTCTACGAATACGACGCAGACGGAAACGAAACTGTCCTTGAATGGATAGAGGATTAGCCAAAATATAAAACTTCCTTTTTGGCTTTTCACAGGAGAACAAAAAAATGAAAAAATATTTATTCAGCGTTATGTTTGCTTTTGCTCTGATGATTCCTTTGTTCTCTCAGACAAAAGCGGATTCAGCGGCGGAAACAAAGACAGAAAACACAGAACTGAACATTTCGTTCCTTGACGAAAGACTTCTTGTAAATATGCCGAACTATTTTTCAGACGGCGCGTATCAGAATCCGGCAGGAAAAAAGTTCAGTTTCAAGGAAAGCACACAAATGCTTCTGGAATTTCCTGAAAGCGCTTCTTATGTCAGCCAGTACAAAGGATGGCGGACGGCGACATTTGCTCTGCTCGGAATCTGCTGCGCCGGAATTGCGGCGGACTTGGTCTGCACATTCAATGAGAACTTCCCGAACAGGCAGGCGATTTACACTGCCGCAAGCTTGACATCGGTTCTTTCATTGTCAGGCTCGCTTTTCACATCTTCTGTCGCGGGACATAAATATCGTGTCGCGATGGACTGCTACAATCTGAATATCCTTGGATTGAAATAACAGGCGCAGTTCTTTTTTTTTTTTTCATTTTTCCGCGTTTCTTCTTTTTGTTTTGTTTTATAAACTGAAGAAGCGCGGCGGTTCTGAAAGAAATCATCGTGGTCGTTTTAAGTGTTTTCAGATTTATTGAAGAGAATGAAAAGTAAAATCTGTAAGACAGTGTTTCTTTTGCATTTATGAAAAAAATTGTTTGAACTTCCGCGAAAATCCGTTTTCCGCACAAAAGTCAGCGACTTTTGAGTGTTCTGAAGAAAACCGCGGAATCGGTCATTTTTGAAGAATTCTGTATTGCTGCAAAAGCAAGGCAAGGTAAGTTGTGTTTTCTACGCCCATTTTTTTGCAGATTTCAATCATTTCGTGCTTTATTGTGGATTCGCTTGTGATAATAGCGTCCGCAAGTTCTTTGTATGTTCTGATTCCTTCAGAAAATTTGGTCAAAATATTGATTTGCCGTTCTGTAAAATCATATTTTTTTAAATCAAGTTTTTCGCCGTGTTCGGGAAGTGTGACGTTTGAAAAATTTTTTGCAGATAAAGGAAAAAGTTCAACGACAGATGATTTGATAGTCGAATAGATATGAAACTCGACGAACGTGATAAAAAGAGAATATGCCCAAGCCATGCAGAATTTCTGGAAATCTTTAGCAAGAATGACAAAAAACGACAGAAAAAGAGGCACAAGGCACGAAAGAATCTTGGCTGTCTTTTTAGTGTTCAGATAGCCGTAGCAGAAAAGAAAGGCGAGTCCTAGAAAATAAAGAAAAAGCCCTAGAAAAAGTTTGTCGTTCAGCGTCATCGCAAGTCCCTGTATAAAAAGAACAAGCGACTGCAAAAATCGGAAGCTTGGAAAAATGACAAGAAAAAAACAGATGAGCGCGCAGGAAATATTTACTATTGGAATTATAATGTCAAAGCGCGGCAAAAACGATTTTGAAAAATCCTCTGTGGTGACGCTTATCACAAATCCTATGACTTGAACGACGGCCGCAAAAAAAATCATCAGGCGTTCATATAAATCTCTTTTTTTAATTTTCATGAGACGAATTATATTTGAAAACTTTTATAAATGCAAACAGAAAAACAAGTCTTGCGTTTTTGAAAACAAAGGCTTGAATAAACAAATTCTGATTTTGTCAAGCGAACTTCGGTTCTTTTTTTCGTGACCTTGGTCATTTTTAAAATAACTTTGGTTATTTTTTCTGATTTTATATTGCTCTTGAAAAAACTTTTTGCTAGGTTGGTTGTGAACTTTAGAAAAGGCGGAGAAGCTGCGGAAACCAATTTTCAGGATAACTGATTATTGCGGCAACGATTGGTCATTGAGGCACTCGCCCGCTTGCGTACGGAGCGATGGCTAATGCTTCAGCCGTTGTGATTCTTCAAAAGTTGGTTTTTGTGGTGAAAACACTTTTCAAGGTTCGGAACAAAAATAAGTTTTTTCATTGGAGGGTAAAAATGAAAAAAATCAAAATGTTAGGTTTAGCGTTGGTTGCAGCACTTGCATTTGCAGGCTGCAAGAACAGTATCGAGTCGGATGGAATGGCAGTGTCTGATAATCAGAAGTCGTTAGTTGCTAAAAAAGTAAAAGATTTGAAAGCCGCCGGATTACTAGATGAGTTTTTGATTTCTACTTCTTCAAGAGCCGCAGATTCTGCAGAATTCGCACAGATTTCGAATTTTATTAACAACACGGACGAAGTTCTTGATGAAATTCAAAATTCTGAATATGGCGAAGAAAACATGGCAATAATAAATTCAGTCTTTTGCGGAGAATCTGTTGAAAGTTTTGTAGATTCTTTTTCAAAAATTAACCAAGAAAAAGCTTATGAATTTATGGAATATGTGAATTCTAATTTATCTGGAAGTGATGCCAGTTGTGTAAACAGAAGCGCACTTTCTGATGATAAAATACATTTTCTTTTCAGCACAGATTCTTATTCGTCAGCCGCAAGGGGAATGTTTGCTTCGGATTTAAATTGGTCTACAATCAATTGGTATACTGGCTACTGCGCATCAACAATAGCCGGATTTTATATGGCTTCTTATGGAGGTTTTTGGGTAAGAATAGCAGGGTGTGTAGCTGCGGCGGCAGGTGCTGGGTCGATGACAGCTCAACTTATAATTTGGAATAATTGCTCAGACTTAGGTTCTTTTATATCTTCTTTAATGAATAAAAATGCAGAAGCTGCAAATTCAATACTAAAGACAGAACCAGGAAAGAAAATCCTTTTGATTTCTGCTGAAACTTCGGCGACTGCGGTTGCTTGCTATTTTACTCCGCTGGGAAAGACGATAGTAAAAACTGTTGTAGGCTATATGAATGCAATAATTGAAAGAATTCTTGAAGTCTTGCCGTCTGGAATAAACTATACGATAAATGGATTTGAGATAAAAAAAATAATAATTTAAGTAAAAAGAGATGACAAAGAAAAAATTGTTTTACTGTTGACGGTTTTTGATTCTGAATCAATAAAAACACTTCAATTCGCAATTTCAAAATTCCAACAAGAAACTCCAATCGTTGTTTCTTGTTGGTAAGGATAAAAAATGAATACAAAAAAAATTAGTCTTTTATCAATTTTATCGTGTATGTTTTTGATTTTAGGTTCTTTCTGTTTTGCGGAAGACGAGATTTTGGAAGATGAAATTTCACAAGGCGAGATTTCACAGGCGGAGACTTTGCAGCAAAAGATTTCAGAGGAGATTCAGCCGGAAGAAAATAAGCCTGCTGAAAAAAGCAAGTTGCAGCCCAAAATCGATGTTGATTTTAAAATCTATACTCCGACCTTGCTTGGATTTGTCGCAGGAAACAACGCTTTTTTCGGGCTTCGGGAAAATTCTTCGGAAGTTGATTCCTGCACAAATTTTATGTTTGAAGGGCGGGCAGGGCTTATTCCTTTCTCAAAAGTTTCTTATTCGTTTTCGTTCGGAACAAGCGGTTATATCGAGAACAACAAAAATCCTGACGATAATCTTATGTCGATGAATCTGTCTTTGGGCTGCGGCTTATATTTTCATTTTTTTGATGATATGCCGACATTTTCGTTGAACGGACTTTGCCTTTACTTGTATCCGGTTTATCAGATTCCTGTATATACAAAAGGCTACGAACCGTATTTAAAATGGAAAATGGCTGTGGACTTGGGATACAATTTTACTCTTCTGGATGGAATTTCTGTCTATCCGTTCTACAGAAATATAATCGGCTGGAATGTAGATGATTTCCGCTGGGGATTTGATTTGGGAATCGCCGTCGGATTTTATTTCCGCGACGGAATCGCGACAAAGGCTGTTCAGTCTGAAAAGAAGTATTTCATAAGGATTTGATTGTATTTTCTTTAGACTTTATTTTGTGTTATAATTAATTATGCAAATTGAAGAATCAGAACTTAAAGAACTTCTAGATAAAAAAGACAAATCTGTTGAAAACAGAAGATTTCCTATTGAAGCGATTCTAGGATTGCTGGGATTTTTGCTTTCTGCTTTTATGGCTAATATTTTTTCAATGTCATTGTGGCTGAAAATTTTGGTTTGGGCATTTTCTTTGTGTTATGCGGTGTATGCGTTTTATCTTTTGTCGAGATTTTTTAAATCTCAGTATTCCACAAAAGATTTTATTCGCGAGCTTAAAGATTCAAAGCGGATTCGGAAATTTTCCCTTCTTGTCTTAAAAGATTCTTCGGGAACTTTTAAAGATTCTTTTCTGCTCAGATATGACAGGCGGTGGAAATGTTTTTTGCTGCCTTACAGACAGACGCACGACAGCGACGATGAAAAATTCATTCTTGATTATGCCGAAAACACGCTTCTTTTAAAGAATGCGGAAATCTCTTCGGTAAAGGCTGATGATATAGAAAAATTTTCTGTTTCGGACAGAATGACAAAATCCTATCACCATACATTTTATCTGATAAATTTTGATGCCGCCGGAACTTTTTCTGATATTTCTGACTTTAAAAACAGACGCAAAAGAAAATGCAATCGCCGGACATTCCTGATAAATCAGGAAAAATTCAAATGGTTTACAATTGATGAAATGAAACGCAACAAATCGATTGAATCCAAGAATTCTGAAACTGTTGATTTTCTTGCGCGGAATTTCTGACTTTTGTCTTTTCCAAATATCCCAAATGTCGACTTTTATGAATATGATAGCTTAAATGTTGATTTTCTTTGCATGGTTTTATAAAAGTCGACATTCGGGGTGCTAGACTTCCGCCAGAGCGAGCAAAAGGTTTTTCCATTCAGATGATTTTCTTACAAAGACCGCAGGCTCGCCGATTCTTGCGAGCACGTCGAAGATTCCGCCTGAATATTCTTTTCTTGAGAAAATATTTATCCAGCTGTCGTTCGGAAGATAGCATTTTTTCGTCGTTGTTCCTTTTTTCAGAATAGGGCAGACTAAAACATCGCGTCCAAGAAGATATTCGGCTCTTTCGCTGAAGGCTTTTTTCTCGTCGTCATAATGATAGAAAAGCGGACGCATTACAGGAATTCCGTGAAGCTTGTGTTCGTTCACAAGCGATTTAAGATAATCTTTCAAGGCGGCGTGCATTTTTGAGCATTTTGCAATGTGCTTTAAAATCTCATCATCTGAATCAAACTGAATATTGTGCGCAGGCTTGTTTCCTTCGTGGCTTCTCCAAAGCGGACTGAAAACGTTCATTTCCGCCCAGCGCATCAAAAGCTCTTTTGAACGCCTTATATGAATTTTTGAAGTGTGTCCGCCGACATCTGAATGTGTAAGACCGAATCCGCTCATCGCAAGCGAAAGCGTCGCGGGAATCACAGAGCCGATTCCGTGTCCGAGCGACCAGTTCACGTGATGTTCGCCTGTCCACATCATCGCCGAGGCGGAAACTGTTCCTGTGTAACCTGATTTAGTGAAAAAGAAGACTTCGTTCTGTTTTCCGCTTTCTTCAATCGCTTCGCGGTTCAGTTTTGCCCAGATTGCCGGCCACTGGTTATGGATTGTCGCAGGCGATGAGTTGTCGTGAAGAATGCAGTCCATCGGAAGACATTCGCCGAAGTCCGCCATCCAGCCGCTCATTCCGATTCCAATCATATTTGTCTTGATTATTTCTTTGTACCAGTTGTAAGCGAGAGGATTTGTAAAGTCAAGCATCGCGGCGGAATGATGATTTATTCGCACAAGATAATCGTTTCCGAGCCTGTTTCTGATGCAGTAGCCTTTTTCGCTCGCCTCGCGGTAAATTTCTTTTTCAGTCGAGATGAACGGATTTATATATCCAAGAAAATGAATTCCTTTGCTTTTCCATTCGGCGATTTTTTCTTTGAGGTCGGGATATTGTCCTTCGTGGTCGCTTTTCCAGTTCCAGAGATTGTGATATTCGGATTTGACTTTTCTGAATCCGCTCCAGTCTTTCGCGAAAATTCCGCTGATTTTGATTCCCGCTTTCTGAGCCGATTCGATTTTTCTGTCGATTACAGAGTTTCCCTGCTGAACCGCAAGAATCACTCCGTCGTAAACCCAGTCGGGAAGATGATTCTGATTTCCCAGGATTTCTGTCATATTTTTTGAAAGAGAAGGGAAGTCTGGTTTTTCCGCGGCGACAAAATGCGGCTCTTCCTGAAAGTAAAGGACGATTCTGTTTTTCTTCCGGAAATCGAATTCAGAGTAGGAATTTGTAAACGAATGGATAAAATATTTTTCGGACGAGACAAAAGTAGGCTGGGCGAACGAAGGCTGATTTGCGACCCAGATTCTGACTTTCGCGTCTGCCAAATCGAATTTTGAATGTGTTTTTCCGCAGCCGTAAAAATGCTCGTCGGGCGACGCTTTAGGAAATGTCAGCCAGTAGCGGTTTATCTCTTCTGGAAGCGCGCCGGACAAATCGACATAAATAAAACCGTTCTTCTCTGTTATCATAAGCGAGCATATTGAATCGGTTTCATGGTTTATGAATCTGATTTCAGTCTGCGAATCTGAAATTTCTGCCGTGCTTAGTTTTACAAGTTTTCTCCGCTTTAAAATCTGCTGTTTATATGAATATTTTCCCTCTTTGTGCTTGAAAAGATTCCTTCCGAATCCTATTTCCAGCTGAATCTGTTTGAACCTCTCTGCTAACAAAACTGTCCTCCAACAACTCTATTCCTCTTACTTTTTATACTAAGTCAAATATCGAGTTTTATTTGCGAACAGAAAAAATGTACGTAGGCAAGGTTCCGATTTGAAAAACAATCTGCACAAGTGAGTTATAAAACCTGAAAATTGCAGGCAAAACTTGTTTGGTGGTTACTCCGCTTCGCTTCGTGCGCAAGCGGGCGACATTGCTCAACCACCGCATTTTTTTGACGAACGCGGAAGCCGTTTTTCATAATCGGGTTCTTGCCGAGAGTGCATTTTTGCTAATACATTTAAACTCGACATTTGTTATACTACACTTTTGATTGGTTAAATATAAACCCATTTTGCCTCTGCGTAAAGAAAAATCTGAAAAAACGGAAAGAACCTGGAAAAAGCCTGAGGAATGAAAAAACTGGCGGCGGTTCAGAAATGCCTTAAAAATAATTTAGAAAGACGAGCAGGGCAAAAACACTTGCGTTTCAGTCAAATTGAATTAAAATATTGTCTAGATATTCTTTTATGAAAATTTTTTTGGAAAAAAGGAGAATGGTTTTACTATGAAAAACATGAAAAAACTTTTTGCTTTTGCGGTCGTTCTGTCTGTTTTTGTCGGATTGAGTTTTGCCTCCGATCCTGCTGTCGGATTATGGAAAAGCATTGACGACCAGTCCGGCGAAATAACCGCAATCTGGGAAATCTACGAAAAAGACGGAAAGCTTTTTGGAACAATCGCCGCGGTCGTGAATTATCCGCAGAATGTTGTCGCAAGCGCGTGCAAGGCTTCTTATCCGAATTTTCCGATCGAAGGAGAAGTGAACAAAATGCGCACTGTAGGAACGCCTTGGATTCATAACATGGAAAAACAGTCGGAAGGAAACTGGAGCAAAGGAAATATCATTGACCCTGGAAACGGAAAGCGTTACGGCTGCGTGATAAAATATCTGTCGGCTGGCGAGAAAAACAAAAAATATGTCGCAAAAGGCCCGACGCTCGCGATGGCAGGAACTTTCGGCCCGATCCAGGTTTTCCAGTATTGGATTCCGGCGACGCAGGCCGATATTGCGGAAGTTCAGGCGAAATTTCCGGCAGAGTGATAGAAATTTTCTGCAAAGAAACTGAAACGGAACTGCAAAACGCATTATAAATCAAAGTCTCTTTATAAATAAAGCTTTTATGGAAAAAGAAATAGCGATTTTTAAAACAGATTCAGAAACTATAAATGTAGAAGTCATTTTTGAAGATGAAACAGTTTGGCTTACTCAAGAACAAATGGCGGTTTTATATGAAAAATCAAAATCGACTATAAATGAGCATATAAAGCA
Organism: uncultured Treponema sp.; assembly: GCA_964606655.1. Lineage (GTDB taxonomy): Bacteria > Spirochaetota > Spirochaetia > Treponematales > Treponemataceae > Treponema_D. Next base: position 56,563 of record CAZSHF010000003.1, on the reverse strand, counting down.
TATTTTTCAAGAGAACGAACTGATCGAAACGGAATCGGTAAAGAAATTCGGAAATTCCGAATTTCAGCAGAAAGCGCCTTTTTACTACAATCTCGATGTCATTATTTCTGTAGGATACCGAGTGAAATCTCTTCGCGGAACACAATTTAGAAAATGGGCAACAAAACGGCTCAATGAGTATATCCGCAAAGGATTCACAATGGATGATGAACGCTTAAAGCAACTTGGCGGCGGAAACTATTGGACGGAGCTTCTTTCAAGAATCCGTGATATTCGCGCTTCTGAGAAAGTGTTTTATCGTCAGATTTTAGATATTTACGCAACAAGCATAGATTATAATCCTCGTTCTGACACATCTGTCGAGTTTTTCAAAAAAGTTCAGAATAAAATGCATTTTGCTGTTCACGGGCAAACTGCGGCCGAGGTTATTTATAATGGGATTAAAGACTTTTGTCGGCGATAGACCTCATTTAAAAGATGCGGTTATCGCAAAAAATTATCTTGATGAAAAAGAACTTCGGGCAATGGGACAAATTGTTTCCGGTTATCTTGATTTTGCGGAACGGCAGGCTGAACGCCATCAGACAATGACAATGAAAGACTGGGTGAAACATTTAGATAAAATCCTTGCAATGAGCGAGAAAATCTTTTGCAAGGAAACGGCTCGATTTCTCATGGCGAAGCATTGGATAAAGCGACAAGCGAATACAAGAAGTATCAGCAAAGGACATTGAGCAGCGTAGAGAAAGATTTTCTTGATTCAATAAAAGAGATTGAAAATAAATCAAGAGGTGAAAAATGAAATTTAATTTCAATATGGATTATTTATACGCTTTGCAGCAAATCCGCGAGTCCGCGCCGGAATTTGTGAACTGGATTTTTCTGTTTATTTCAGAAGTCTTTCTGATTTCCGGGCCGATTGTTTCGGGAATCATTTACTGGAGTTTAAGCAAGAAAGACGGAGCGGCGATTTTTCTTGGCTATGTCGGCGCGAACTTTGTGAACCAGACTATAAAGAACATCGCCTGCGTTTATCGTCCCTGGATTCTGGACAGCCGTCTTCATATCGACAAAATTGCTTCGGGAAGCGCGACCGGATATTCTTTTCCAAGCGGACACACGACGACGGCGGCTTCAGTTTTCGGAGGAATCGCGGTCTACAAGCGCGACAAAAAATGGATTGTCGCCTTGATGTCGTTTTTTATTCTTCTTGTCGCTTTTTCACGGAACTGGCTTGGCGCGCACACTTTGAAAGATGTTGTTGTCGCGATTCTTCACACCTGCGTCTGTCTTTGTGTTGTGAATGTTCTGCGCTGTTTTCTGGAAAAAGAAAAAGAGAAACGGATAAAACTTGATTCGTGGATTTCGGTAGTCGTGATTCTTGTTTCTGCGGCGGTTCTTGTGTTTCTTTCGCTAAAACCTTATCCGCTTGATTATTCTGAGGACGGAACATTGCTTGTAGAGCCGTTCAAGATGCTCACGGACTGCTACACGGCTGCGGGAATGATAATCGGCGGAGTTTCAGGCTGGTGGCTCGAACGGCATTTTGTCAGGTTTGAAACGGACGGAATAGGGAAGAAGAGAAAATTTTTTCGTTCCTTGTTCGGAGTGATTTGTTTTGCCGTTCTGTTTTTGACTTTAAGTCCTGCCTTGAAATTTCTGGGAACGCATTGGCAGCATTTTGCGAAATATTTTATTCTCGCTTTTTTTTCAATTTTCGTTTATCCGCTGATTTTCTCGGTGATTGAAAGGAAAACAATCAAATCATAGAAGCGGTTCAAAATAAAATCTCTCTTGAAGTCAGAAAAGATTAGTTTCTTTTCTGACTTTTTTTTATCTGCGAATTTTTTTCTTGACAAAACTGAACGGGGGGGGGGTAAAATTATTTTAAAGATACTTAATATTGTCCTTAAACCGAACTTCAAGGGAGTTTTTATGCCAAAAGAAATAACATTTAAAATCTCAGAGAGATTAAAAGACGCTGAATTGGAAAAATATCTTTCTGAAATCGGAAAAACATTCAGGTCTTTGTCTCCAAACCTTTATTTCTATGATTGCGTTCTTGCTTACGGCTTTTCAGACAAATTTTCTGAAGATTTTTTTAGAATTTCATATCTTGCCCTTCAGTCCTGGGGAATGGACAGCAGAGGCGCAAGACTTGCGGATTTCACAGAATATAAAGAATCGCTTTCAGGCAACAAGGAAAAAATCTCAAAACTAAAAGACTTTTGCTTGAACGATTTGAATGACGAATGTTTTTCTGACCTGAAAGATTTGTTCTCGAACCTTAAAATTTCAACCACAAATGCAAAAATAGTCTCATTCTCAAAACTTATGCATTTTTATCTTCCGAATCTTATTGTTCCTGTGGACAGAAAATATTCTTTCAGTTTCTTTTATCCGCACGAAGGCGGAGCAGCCGCGTATTATCCTTCATCTTTGAATGCTCAGTTTTATGTTTTCAAGAAAATGCAAGAACAATGCAGGGATTTTTCAAAAAGCAAGTCTTTCGCATTGGAAAAATTCATATCAGACACAGGCTGGAACAGGAATGTTCCCAAAGTCATAGACAATCTGATTATCGGCTATTCGATTTTCAGCAAAACAGACTCGGAAACCGCAAATAAATCAGATAAAAAGAAAAATTAAGAATTTTAATATTCATATCATACGGAGGAAAAAAATGATACGAAAAAGAAAATTCAATGTGATTGCCATGATTGGCATTCTTGCGCTTGCTTCTGCAATTGTCGGTTGCGGAGAATCGGAAACAATCCCGGACGATTACAATGAAGCTCCTGCCATTCCAGCGATTCCTGAAAGACCTGACAATCCCGGAACTTCTGAAGAACAGAAAGACACAGAGCTTTCATTTACCTCTGATTTTTCCGGAAGAATTGTAATTGAAGTGCAGGCAGACACTCCGATTGAAACAGTTGACCTTTTTTCAGCTGTCAATGCGACAAATGCAAGCAGCGATTTGTCATTCAGTTTTGCAAGCGGGGCAGATGTTCCTGACTGGCTTAAGCTGTCATCTGGCGGAATACTGTCTGGAACTCCTTCCGGAAGTTATGAAATCGGAAAAGAAATTTCTATGATTGCAAAAGACGATGAAGGAAAACAAGGGAAATTTTCCATAGTTCTGGCAGACACAGGCCGTTTTATAAAAGTTACTGATATTGGTTATAATAGACCGTATCTTATTTATAATTCAGAAGTTACTGGAAAAGAATGGAGAGAAGTATGGAACTGGGCGACTGATGAAGAGCGCGGAGACAAAAAATATACTTTCACTTTATCAATTTCTGGAGGAAACGGTGATAACCAGCCGGCAGAGGCATCCATCCTTGATACACTTCTCTGGATTAATGCAAAAAGCGAAAAGGACGGACTGACACCTGTCTACAGGTTTTTGCTTTCATCACAAGTTGGAGCAACTCCTGTAATTGAACGAAACGCTGGCACGATAACTGGAAATATCCGCAATTTGAAGGAAAAAGGAAGAATAACTGTAAGCGATGTTTATACGACAGGAACGAACGGATACAGGCTTCCAGACAGGATTGAATGGGAATGGGCCTGTGAATGTCTTGAAGACGACAGTACTTATGGAATCGGCAATGACGGCACAATCATTACAGCAGAAAATCTTGGAGATTATGCGGTTTATAAAAATAACAGCAATGGCATGCTTTCTGATGTAAGAACAAGAAAACCTAATAAACTTGGTCTTTACGATATGAGCGGAAACGCAGAAGAATGGGTCTGGAAAAGAGGACTAAATGATGAGTATGAGTATAATTACTTCATAAAAGGCGGAAGCTATAACTCTCCGGCTTCTGAATGCACAGCTTCAGCATTGGCAAATGCTGTTGGGGATGTGCAAGCAGGCTTCCGACTTGCAAGAACTCTTGACAGAGATTCCGAATAGAAACTTATGTTTTGTGCCAGGACAGATTTTTTTTATTCTGGCTTTTTTTACTTTTTAACGGGGAACAATACAATGAAAAGAATAAAATTTATCCTAGGACTTATGATTCTTATTGCTGCAGGAACAATAACAGGCTGCGACACAGAAACAATCCCGGACGATTACAATGTGCCTGACGTTCCAGCGATTCCTGAAAGACCTGACAATCCCGGAACTTCTGAAGATTCGGATTCCCGCAGGAAATCAGATGAGATAACAAACCTTGAGGCGACTTCTCTGGAAAATGGAGTTTATTTTTCCTGGAAAAATCCGACAAACTCCAAATACAGAAAGGTGAAAATAACGTTCACTCCGGAAAAAGAAAGTGTTGCTCAGCCTATAGAAAAAGAAATCACGGCATCAAGTTTTTCCCTGGTGGGCGAGGACTGGATAGAATCAGAAGAAATTGAAGAAGGCTCATATATCAGCATAAACGGTCTTGACGGAAACACCGAATACACATTCTCATTTTATCTGGTTGATTCTTTCGGAAATGAAAGCCCGCAAAAGACAATAAAAGCGACTCCTCACGAAGAAACAAGTCCGTCCTCAGAAACAGATTTTGCCGTGAAAAATCTTACTGTATATTATTCTGCGGCTGACGGCAGAATGATTTTCTTGAACTGGAAAAATCCTAGCACTGAAAATATTTCTGCAATCGAAATAAGTTACAGGAAATATTCCTCAGATGATGTGATAAAAACTTTCCGCCTTGAAAAAGAAAATTCCACGCTTCCTTCCAGTTATGAAATCCCTACGATTGAAAACGACGGAACAAAATATGTTGTGACTGTAAAGACAATAAGCTCAGACGGAAAAGAATTCATAAAAAAGGTGGAAGTCACAGCAGAGTCCAGCACCCAAGCCGTTCCAAAAGTGAGCGCATTCAGATTTATTGACAACGAAGGCAACGAATTCAATAAAGACAGAGATTTAAGCAACAATTATGTAAGTCTGGTTTCTTCGGGAACAGATGTTTACGCTGAAATCACAGGAACGAATCTTGACCTTTGTGAAGCGCCAAAAATAAAACTTTTCAATCTTATTGATAAAGAAGTGGAGGAGTGCGTTCTTGAAATTCCAGCGACTGCGGAAGACACGGCCTTTGGAAAAAAAATCAATGCAAAACTTTTGCTTCCTTCTTCTCTCGGAACTTATACTGCGAAATTCGTGTTCGGTGAAATTACTCAGTACTATAAGCCGAAATTCAAAATCATCGAGAAATATTCAAAGCCTAGAATTGATTCCATAAAAATTCCGCCTGTCAAAAAAACTTATCTCAACAAAGAAATTCCGATAACCGTAATCGGCGAAGGATTTACAAGAACGCTTTCATATGATTTTGAAGGTCTTGTAAAAAACAGAACAGAATTTATAAGTGACAGAAAAGTTGTCATTTACGCGAATACTCCTTCTTCTACCGCCGACACAAATGTAAAGGTTTCGATTTCTTATGTTGATTACAGCGAAGATGTGCTTTCAATAGGCGAGGCGACTTTGCGGTTTACAGACGAGACTTTTTCGCCCGGCGATATAATTCTGGCAGACGGAAGCAAATATTCTTACGATGCCGACACAATAAAATCTTTTGCCGCGGATAAAAACAACAAGCCTGTCGCGGTAATCATTGATTTAAAATACGGCGGAAGTGTAGGTGTCGGGATAGGACTAAAATACGCAACAGATTTAGAATGGGCAAAGGAAAATACGATAGGACACAGTTATAATTTTGCTGGAATAAGAGCGATTAGCACATCGACCCCCAGCGGTGGGTTTTTTAATGAAGATTCTTCGGATAATGACGGAAGTGACAACTTTGATTATGTAAGATATGTCGACCCTGCCGGAGCAAAAGACGCGAAAAACAATTATCCTGCATTCCATTACGCGGAAACTTATGGAACTGAAATTCTTGGGCTTTCCGAAACAGAAGATTTTGCAAGCGGCTGGTATATTTTAAGCTTTGGAGAAATGTATTCACTTACGAAAAGTTTACCAAATAAGAGTATAAATGACTCTTTGATAAAAACGGAGAGTGGCTTTGTTCTAAATCGTTTTATTCTTTCAGATGGAATTATATCTCTATCGAATGAAGGAAATACTGTTGTGCTCACAGATAATGGCCATGCCTGGTCTTCTAGTCAATACCATTCAACATCAGGAGTAACTTCTTCAACTTCTGCCTGGAGATTAAAGCCTTTCACAGCAACAATGCAAGAAGGTCTATATGACCCTAGCTTCATTAACAAGGCTAATAAACAGACTGTAATAGTTGTAAGAGATTTCTATGACATAAAATAGACCTGTTCGGAAACTTCAGTTTCAGAACAGGTTGCTTTGAAGCGCGATGTTTAAAATCGTGCTATTTAAGCGATTTTAAACTCGTCGACTTGTTGATAACGAAGTTATCGAACAAGTCTAATAACAAACTGATGCCAAAAAAAGAATGGCGGCATTCTACAAGCCGAAGATTTCGGTTCTTTTTTATTCAAGAAATTGAAATCTTCGGCTTTTTCTGTCTAGTTTGACCTGAACCTCTTACACAAGCTGCTTCAAAATCGAAGTTCCGATTGTGTTTTCCGGCATTTCAAGCCCGAAGTTGTCAAGAATCGTCGCTCCGATGTTTCCGAAAGTGTCGCCTTCTTCAAGCGCTTTCGGTTCTTTGAGCGACTTTGAATAAAGGATGAACGGAACTTTTTCGCGTGTGTGGTCAGTTCCGCGGAAAGTCGGGTCGTTTCCGTGGTCGGCAGTCAGAATCAAAAGGTCGTCGTCTTTTAAAGTCTCAAGAAGAACTCCAAGGTTCACGTCGAACTTTTCGATTTCCTTCGCGTAGCCAATCGGATCTCGGCGATGTCCCCAAAGCGCGTCAAAATCAACAAGGTTCACAAAGCAGAGGCCGCGGAAATCTTTTTTCGCTTCTTCTATTGTCTGTTCCATTCCGTTCACAGAACTTTCAGAATGAATCGCTTTTGTTACGCCTTCGCCGACGAAAATGTCGTTGATTTTTCCGATTGAAATCATGTCGAATCCGTTGTCTTTCAAGACGTTGAGCGCGGTTCGTCCGAAAGGTTTTACCGCATAATCGTGGCGGTTCGCGGTTCTTTTGAATTCGCCTTTTTTCTTTCCGACGTAAGGGCGGGCGATAACCCGTCCGACTTTCCATTCGTCTTTCATTGTGAGCTCACGCGCGATTTCGCAGTATTTGTAAAGATTTTCAAGCCCCATTGTCTCTTCGTTTCCGCAAATCTGCAAAACCGAATCGGCGGAAGTGTAGACAATAAGATGTCCTTCGTTTATTTCTTCTTCGGCAAGCTCGTCAAGAATCGCTGTTCCCGACGACGCTTTGTTTCCGATGATTTTTCGGCCTGTGCGTTTTTCAAGTTCGTTTATGAGTTCCGGCGGAAATCCGTTGTCCGTGAAAGTCACAAAAGGTTTTGTTGTTTTCAAGCCCATCATTTCCCAATGTCCGGTCATCGTGTCTTTTCCGCGGCTTGCTTCACGGAGCGCGCCGTAATAGGCAAGAGGTTTTTCGACAGGCGGAACTTGAACCAAAGGCTTCAGGTTTGCGATTCCGAGTTTCTGGAAGTTCGGAATTGTGAATTCTTTCACTGATTCAGAAATGTGTCCGAGCGTGTCCGAACCGACATCGTTGTACAAGTCTGCGTCAGGTTCTTCTCCGATTCCCAAAGAATCAAGCACAATGCAGAAAACGCGGTTGAATTTATTCATAAAAAACTCCTGTAAAATAAGATGTTCTGTCAATCGAAAAATCTGAATATTTGAAGAACGGAAACAAATAAGCCGTCAAAGACCAAATTTCCAGAATGACGATTGGCTTTGTTTTATCGGAGAAATTATATCATGCGTGAACTGATAAAAATCTGGAAAATGCTTGAATAATTTATGAAGATATGGAGAAAAATGACATTTGGTAGACAGAATCTCCGTTATAGAAAGTAAATTTCTGCGGAATCAAAACCGAAAACAGCCAGATAAAATGCATCGCGTTAATTCTGTCAACCAGAACCCGCCGCAAACAATTTCATTTAAGCCTGATTTTATTCTGTCCGCCATTTTATTTCCATAAGAAGAAACTGTTTTATGTTCTCGTAAAAATCGTATTTCGGAAGCTCCAAATCGATTTTCTGCAATGCTTCCTGAATCAGCGGATTTTTTTCACAAGTTGACGCGTTAGCGCTTGAATACAAAAGCACATCAAAAAAAAGTTTTGATGAATCGTCCCCGGAAATTTTTAGCATTTTTGAAAGTTTTTTGCAGAACGCAATCGCGGATTCATAATATTTTTTCTTGAACGCAGCCAGCCGTTCGACTGTGACATTTTTTTCGATTATCGAAGTCAGAATCGAGACATAACGCAAATATTCCTGGTTCGCGTTTATGATTCCCGCCCACACTTCCGCTATGACTTCGTGAGAATATTTGTTTTCTTCGGGAAAAGCCGCGTTCAAGGATTCAAAATATGAATCCATTTTTTCTTCAGAAATCGCCAGGAAAATCTCTTCTTTTGTTGTCACATATTTGTAAAGGTTTGCCCGCGACCAGAGCAGTTTTTCGGCAATTGTTGTAAGAGTTATTTCAGAATACGGAATTTTCTTGAAAAGTTCCGCCGCGACATTCTTGATTTGCGACATTCTCTCTTCTTTTTGTTCATCGGTTCTTGCCCTTATAAAATCACTCATAATTTAAAGATACATCACCGATTTTAATAAGTCAATAAGCGACGGATTGTAAGTCAAATCTGATTTGTTCGGATTTTTTTCTTAAATGAAAGAAAATTTTCTTGACAGATAAAATATGGTTTATTAGATTTATAATTAGTTACATAGCGTAACTAAAAATCAATTTACTTTTTATCTGGAGGAAGTTATGAAAAAACTCTTGTTTTCTCTTTTTGCCGGAGGAATTTTTCTTGTTTCGCTGAACGCACAGAATGTTCCGCAGAATCAGAATTCCTCTTCAAAGTCGAATGTGATTGTCTGTTATTTCAGCGCGAGCGGAAACACAGGGCGGCTTGCGAAAACTGCGGCGGACGCAATCGGAGCGGATTTGCACGAAATCGTTCCTGTCCACAAATACACGAGCGCGGACTTGAACTGGAACGACAGAAATTCTCTTACGACAAAAGAATCAAACGACAGCAAGGCGCGTCCTGCGATTGAAAATTCAGTTGACTTGTCCGGCTATCAGACTGTCATTCTCGCCTATCCGATTTGGTGGGGAATGGCGCCGAAAATCATGTATACTTTTGTGGAACAGAACAATCTGAGCGGAAAAAATGTCGCGATTTTATGCACAAGCGGCGGAAGCGGACTTGGCCGGAGCGGAACAGATCTGATGAAAAGCGCGAACGGAGCGAATTTCAAAGGCGGAAGGCAGTTTTCTTCGCGCGCAAGTTCAGCGGATATAAAAAAATATCTTGACGGAGTTTTGAACTAAACTTAAACGGCGGTTTTAAGTTTAGTTTCCGTTCCTAAGTTGACCGCGCAGAACGAAACTTTACGAAACCGCCATAACAAACTTTACTTTGATTTTACATTCGGTTCTCCTTGATTTTACATTTCTGCAATAAGTTTTTGATGACTTGTTGCAGAAAATAGGTCTAATATTTTTCTTGCAGACTTGCATATCAACGGAGGAACGGATGAAAATCAGAAAACAAAAACTAAAAAAACAGAAACTGCCGGTGTCGGGACCTGCGGTTTTATTCTCTTTGTCCGCAATTTTTGTTTCATTGGCTTTTGCTTCATGCGGCGGAAACAAAAAATGGAACGAGAATTCGCAAATAAATGTAGTCTCGCGTGAAGAAGGCTCTGGAACGCGCGGTGCTTTCATCGAGCTTTTCGGAATAGAAAAAAAAGATGCGGACGGAAAAAAAATCGACTTTACAACGGACGAAGCGTCAGTCACAAATTCCACTGCGGTCATGATGACAACAGTCTCGCAAAATCAGTATGCAATCGGTTACATTTCGCTCGGTTCTCTGAACGATTCTGTAAAAGCGCTGAAAATCGACGGAGCGGCGGCGACAGTTGAAAACATCAAAAACGGCTCTTACAAAATCGCCCGCCCTTTCAATGCCGCTGTAAAGGAAAACCTTTCCGATTCGGCGGAAGATTTTCTGAATTACGTGCTTTCCGAAAAAGGCCAGCAAATCATAGAAGAAAACAAATACATAAAAATCTCGTCGGACGAACAGAGTTCTAAAAACGAATCAATTCCTTCTAAAACAATTCTCCGCGAAAAAGTCGTGGTTTCCGGCTCAAGTTCAGTTTCTCCGGTAATCGAAAAACTGATTGAATCATACAAAGCCGCAAATCCTGACGCAAAAATCGAGCTTCAGACTTCGGACTCGACAACAGGAATCGCGAACGCAATAAGCGGAACCTGCGACATCGGACTTGCAAGCCGTTCTCTCAAAGCCACAGAACTTTCAAAAGGCGTGAAAGAAATCACAATCGCAATGGACGGAATCGCGGTCATCGTGAACAATTCAAATCCGCTTTCGGACATTTCAAAAAATCAGGTTGAAAAAATCTTCACCGGCGAGACAGCAAAATGGAACGAAATTCAAAAACAGTAAAAATCAGGGCGTTCCGGCGAACAAGTCACCGTCGGGCGTTCCAGCCTTCGCTTTCGCTCATTGCCTCCGGCAACTTCGGGCTTCCATGCCCTAACGCGGAAAATGAGAACAATTCAGACAATGCAAACAGCGAGAAAAAAAATGCAAAAGTAAACACGGAAGAAAAAATCGCAAAGCCGACAAAAGAAAAATTCTGGGAATTTGTGTTCCTTTTTTCCGCCGCATTTTCAATTCTTGCGGTTGCTATGATTTGCGTTTTCCTGTTCGCAAACGGAATTCCTGCGATTCATAAAATCGGGATTTTCGATTTTCTGTTCGGAACAAAATGGAAGCCGGGAAACAATCTTTTCGGAATTTTTCCTATGATTGTCGGAAGCCTTTATGTCACGGCAGGCGCGGTTCTGTTCGGTGTTCCTGTAGGTTTAATGACAGCGGTTTTTCTTTCAAGGTTCTGCCCTTCAAGGCTTCACAGGATTCTAAAGCCCGCGATTGATTTGCTTGCAGGAATTCCGAGCGTTGTCTACGGATTTTTCGGACTTGTGGTGATTGTTCCGTTTGTCCGGGACACTTTCGGCGGAAACGGCTCTTCGATTCTTACTGCGAGCATTCTGCTTGGAATCATGATTTTGCCGACAATAATTTCTGTTTCTGAAAGCACTCTTAACTCAGTTCCAGAAAGTTTTTACGAAGGCGCAAGAGCATTGGGAGCAAGCCACGAACGCGCGGTTTTCAAAACAGTTCTTCCGGCGGCGAAAAGCGGAATCATGGCTGGCGTGATTTTAGGAATCGGACGTGCAATCGGCGAGACAATGGCAGTGATTATGGTCGCAGGAAACCAGGCTCGGCTCACAGGAAATATTCTTAAAGGAATCAGGACTTTGACAGCGAACATCGTGATTGAAATGGGCTACGCGACAGATTTGCACCGCGAAGCTCTGATTGCGACCGGCGTTGTGCTTTTTGTTTTCATTCTGATAATAAACCTGGCGTTCAATTTATTGAAGAACAGGAAATAATTTTATCGCCGAGGAGAAAAATTTTATGATAGCAAAAGCGTTAGGCTATGGAGCACCGAAGTTCCGGAACGGAGCGAAGCGGAGTGAAGGAATGAGCGCAAGCGAAGTGCGGAACAGCCGACCCGCAGCGAAGCGGAGGGGAACGCCAAAATCTCTTTGGTCAAATTTTTTGCGGATTTTGGTCTACGCTTCCGCTTTTTTTACGATTTCGGTTCTTGCGTTCATGCTGGTTTACATTCTGGCGCGCGGAATTCCTTACCTAAAGCCTTCGGTTTTCTCACTGCACTACTCTTCCGAAAACTGTTCTGTGATTCCGGCTCTGGTGAACACGATTTTCATGGCTTTGATTTCGCTTTTGATTGCCTGTCCTCTTGGAATCGGCTCGGCGGTTTATCTTGTTGAATACGCAAAACGCGGAAATCGGTTTGTAAAACTTGTGCGGCTCACAGCTGAAACTTTGTCAGGAATTCCTTCGATTATTTACGGGCTTTTCGGAATGCTGCTTTTTGTCGGAACTTTCCGCTGGGGATATTCTCTTTTGGCAGGAAGCTGCACTGTCGCGATTATGATTCTGCCGACGATTATGCGGACAACCGAAGAAGCCTTGCTTTCTGTTTCTGATTCGTTCCGCGAAGGAAGTTTTGGTCTTGGAGCCGGAAAATTGCGGACAGTTTTTAGAATCGTTCTTCCGTCCGCTGTTCCCGGAATTCTTAGCGGAGTTATTCTCGCGACAGGAAGAGTTGTCGGCGAAACTGCGGCTTTGATTTACACTGCCGGAACTGTCGCCCAGATTCCGAAAAATGTTTTCGGCTCGGGAAGAACTTTGGCGGTTCAGATGTACGTTTTAAGTTCGGAAGGGCTTCATACAAACCAGGCGTTCGCAACCGCGGTTGTTCTTCTTGCCGCTGTCATCGGAATCAACGCGCTTGCAGGATTTGCGGCGAAAAAAATCGGAAAGAAATAATAGCTCAAGTGTTGAGTTTTATAAAACTATGCAAAGAAAATCGGCATTTGGGTAATAAAGGCTGACCCTGCCCGATTTCCTGATTTCTTTTACAGAAATTTAACATCGCCTTAACTTGAGTTTTACTGCGATTTGCTTTTATAAGAAGCGTGAATAGTGTGAATCGAGAAACAAGAACAAAAATAAAAATAGAAAACCTGAACCTTTTTTACGGAGATTTTCAGGCTTTGCGAAGCATCAACCTTGAAATCCCGGAGAACCAGATTACTGCGTTTATCGGGCCGAGCGGCTGCGGAAAATCGACCTTGCTCAAATCAATCAACAGAATGAACGACATGATTGAAGGCTGTAGAATCGAGGGAAATATTCTCATTTCGCGAAAAATGCCGTGTGGATTCGGGTCGGCTGATGATGTCTCTTTAAAAAACGAAAAAGAAAAACTGTTGGATTTTTCCAATCCGTGCGGCAATGAAAAAAGTGGTCTCGACGTTGCTCAACCGCCACTTGCCACATTTCAGAACATTCTCGACAAAAAAACAGACGTGAACGAGCTGCGCAAAAATGTGGGAATGGTTTTCCAGAAGCCTAATCCTTTTCCGATGAGCGTTTACGACAATATCGCGTACGGACCGCGGACGCACGGAATCAAAAAACGTTCTGAACTCGACGAGATTGTTGAAAACTCGCTGAAAAACGCGGCAATCTGGGATGAGCTTAAAGACAACCTGAAAAAATCCGCGCTCGCTCTTTCCGGCGGACAGCAGCAGCGTCTTTGCATTGCGCGCGCGCTTGCGGTAAAACCCGAAATCCTTTTGATGGACGAGCCGACAAGCGCCCTTGACCCGATTTCAACTTCCAAAATTGAAGACTGCGTTCTTGAGCTCAAAAAAAAATACACAATTGTGATTGTCACTCACAATATGCAGCAGGCAGTCAGAGTCAGCGACAAAACAGTTTTCTTTCTTTTGGGAAAAATCATCGAAACAGGCGACACAGAACAGATTTTCAGCATGCCGCGCGAAAAGAAAACGGAAGATTATATAACAGGACGGTTTGGATAAGAAAGGCGGAAACTGCTGGCAGTGTTCACGAACATTGATAAATCTGCAGAAACTCTTTCATCTTGTTTGGGATGCCATATTTGAGCCTTGATTTTCCTTTGATTGGACTTGCATCTGTTTTATCCAAATAATCAAAATAAATCTTGTTTATCTCATAGACATTCATCTGCTCTATAGTTATAGAATATTTCATTCTTGGTGCGACTTTCATCGGGTCATGTCCTTCTTTCGTTTTGTTGTCTTTGTGCTGTGCCCACCAGATTGTAACCTGTTTTTCGTGGTTTATATCTCGCTCGGGAGTGAATTCAAAAACCACATACCATAGGCGACCGTTTCTTTCGTTGATAAGAATATCAATGTTTTTCCGCTGGTTTCCCTGAATGTCATTTTTTATATTGTCGGATTTCACATCACCATAGAAGTTTTCTTCTGTATGAAACTTCAAATCAAAATCAAGGTCGGTCTTTTTCTTGCTTGACCACCATCCGATTGCCTCGGTTGGATGATTTTGCAGATATTTCTTTACATAATATTCCATGTAAAACCCTTCCCAATGATTCTGATTTCTATTTGAATCGTGATCGGCAAACATTTCCTTGTAGCATTGAATACCGTAAAGTGTCTTGGGTAAAGTTTTATACATTCGTCCAAAATATTCCAAAATTTCTCTGTCAGTCTTTATATCTTGTAACTGTTTTTCGCTTCGCAATCCATTTATGTAATTTACAAAATTTTCCTTATCTAAGACAAAAATTTCATTATTAGATTTATCGACTCTGCGATAAAGACCAGATTTCAACGCATTCATCAAATCCAACGTATGAACATGAGCAGCAGAATTATTTACATCTCTTGTTGCGTAAGTGTCTGCACTAAAGCAGACGAACAAAATCACGCCGTTTTTCCCATCAGGATAGTAATGATAAGTTCCGAGCAAGATAGTTTCGATTCCTTGAGTTTTATTGCTTTTGTAAAAGTCCAGAAAGTCTTTTCCGATTTCAATCCGTTTCTTTTCCGAACTCCAGTCTCCGCCCAAGTGATAGATGTTTCTTGTGTAAAAACCTACAGATTTTCCGCCCGTGGTTTTCTTTTGCAAAAATAGATGACCGTCTTTTTCGTAAGCATCCGCAAAAAGAGAAAGCAAAACTTCTTTGTATTCTTTTGAAGAAAAAAGTTGGTCTTCATTTGTGATAATTACAGAGCCATCTGAAAGTAGTTGGTCGATTTGTTTTTCTTTTGTACGTTGACCGGGCATCACTCTTCCGTTTTCCGCCCACGAGCCAGATTTATAAACTTTCGCCATTTTGTTTTATCTCCTTTCCATATTTGAATAACTGCTTCGCCAAGAACTTTACACAATTTACATTTACAGCATTCCCGAACTGCTTGAACGCCTGATGCTCGTTTGTGTTCGGCATAAACTCATCAGGAAAACTTTGAAGCCGTGCCGCCTCTCGTGGAGTAAGCCGACGTTTATATTTTCCGATTATCGGAATCTGAACTATTGCAACCAGCGCAGGGAAAGAATCCGGACGCTTAACACGGATTCCAGAAGGTCTGTACTGAATAAAGCCATCCCAAATTGATTTTATGCTTTCGCCAGCCTGCCATTCAAACTTTCTCTCAGTCGGCGTAAAGTCATTCAAATCGTTCCATTTTTCAGACCAACCATCGATAAACTCCTTGTTGTTTTCGTACAATTTCCGGTTTTTGTGGCAGAACTCCGCTTTCCATTCTGGAAGTTCGTTTGTGTCATAAGTCGCCTTGAACTCAGAAAACCAAATTGGAAAACCGATAACTTTTTCTTCAATTCCTTCGTAAAACTCATCCCAGCAAGTTAGCACTTTTTCCTCGTGCTTGCTGATGTGATATTTTTTGTCCGCGTTCTCATCAATGATTCCAGCCTTGTAGATGTCGAGCGATTCCTTTTTCACGTGAGGAACATTGAATTTCAGTTCGCCCGAATAGATTTCTTTTTTTACGCCAAGAATATACACACGCTCGCGCAACTGCGGAATTCCAAGCTGGTGCGGACTCATTATGACTTCCTTGAAATTGTAGCCGACTTCATCAAGTGTTTTTTGGATAACTTTCCAAGTGTTTCCGTTGTCATGAGAAAGAAGATTTCTCACATTTTCAAGAATAAAGTAGTTCGGTCTGATTTTCTTGTTTCTTAAAATCCGCACAATTTCAAAAAACAGCGTTCCTTTCGTCTGGTCGGCAAAGCCCATTTGCTTTCCCGCCTTTGAGAATGTCTGGCAGGGAAAGCCCGCGCAAAGGACATCGTGCTTTGGAAAATCATCATCTTTTATCGAGCGGATGTCTTTGTTTGAGTTAATTCCGTAGTTGTCCAAGTAAGTATCGATTGCAAAACTGTCAATTTCGGATGCGAGCAGACATTTTCCGTTCAACTTGTGCATCGCCTGATGAAATCCGCCGATTCCAGAGAACAAGTCGATAAAAGTGAACGACGGATTTTCGGGATTTGGAAACGGAATTTTGAAAAGTTCGGGAAACAATGTGTTTATCTGAAAAAAATCATTTTCGGCAACTTCAAGAGATTTTTTGTTCTTGTGCTTTGCTCTTAAAATATCAGCATACTTTTTTGCGTAGGATTCTTTTGTTGCATCTGATTTTGGAGAATTTTTATTTATGTAGTCAAATAGATATTCAGAAAATAAATCATCATTGTTTGTTTCTTCCATTTCATTGAAGTTGTGATTTATTTTGTACAAGAAGTCATTAACTTTCATATTTTTTCTATTCTATCAGATTTATTGTTTCTGTTCAAAAGTTACGATTTGGAACAGAAACTGCATATTAAAAGAATTCTAAAAAAATCTTTGTAAAAGTTGCTCTCTTCAAAAAAAATGACACAAAAAGCGCTGAACTGGCTGGAATAAAGTTTTCATCATTCCCGCGTTTTAAATTTAATCAGAATTTTACATCACATTATCTAGAATTTTACATTTATCAGATATTTTTTTGTTTGACGCAGGATTAGTCAGGAATCGGTCTTGAGCCGAATTCGTAAGATTAATCAGGCTTCGATGAATCACGCAAGATTAGACAAAATTCTCCTGGCTTCAACTAGAATTAGACAAGGATTAATAAATATGAGGAACAAATACGACGAGCAGTTGTCTTGCCTGAACAAAAGCATTCAGACGATGGGAAAAATGATTGAAGTCGCGATTGAAAGCACTATGCTTTCTCTTATGGGGCGCGATTCTGAAGCGGCTAAAACTGTGCGCGCGAACGACGAGGCGATAAACGAAATGGAACGCGACATCGAAACCCAGTGCCTAAAACTTCTTTTGCAGCAGCAGCCGATTGCGGGCGACCTTAGAAAAATCACAAGCGCGCTCAAGATGATTACAGATATGGAACGAATCGGCGACCACGCTGTTGACATCGCGGACCTTGTCCTGAATCTTCCGGATTTAAAGTACAGCCGGATGAATGAACTTTCCGAAATGGCGAACAAAGTCCTTGTCATGATTCATGAAAGCGTCTTTTCATTTGTAGAATGTGACTTCAACAAGGCAAAAAACGTGATTGCCGGCGACGACGAAGTTGATTTTCTTTACCACACGATAAAAAGCGATTTGATTGAAAAAATCAAAAGAACTGACGAAGGCGAACTGATTCTGGATTATCTTCTGATTGCAAAATACATCGAACGGATCGGAGACCACGCTGTGAACATCGCCGAATGGGTTGTCTTCGCTCTTACAGGAAAAAAGGAATGAGAATCTGCGATGCGGCTGTAAACACAGGAAAGCGTCTTGTGTCCTGAAACAAAATCCTTTGAAGCCGCAACAGGAAATGAAATCTTGAACAACAAGGAGAAACTTAATAGATTGAAACTATGATTTATCTGATTGAAGACGACGATTCTATAAGAAAACTTGTCGACTACACTTTGAAATCTCAAGGCTACGAGACAGAAAGTTTTGCCCTGCCCTCTGAATTCTGGAAATCTGTCCGGAACCAGAAGCCTGAACTCGTTCTCCTTGACATTATGCTTCCCGAAGAGGACGGAATTTCAATCCTGAAAAAACTCCGCGCAAATCCTGAAACTTCCTCGATTCCTGTGATTATGCTTACCGCAAAGGATTCTGAATTCGATGTTGTGAACGGACTTGATTCAGGCGCGGACGATTATGTCACAAAACCTTTCGGAATGATGTCGCTTCTTTCTCGGATTAAAGCGGTTCTCCGCCGTTACGAAAAAAACGCTCTGAAAAAACAAACGACGAAAGAACTTTCAGCCGGAAACATAAATCTGAACATCGAAAAGCACACGGTTTTTGTCGGCGGAAAACAGGTTTTCCTTACAGTAAAGGAATTTGACTTGCTTGCGCTTCTGATTGAAAACCGCGGAAATGTTCTTACCCGCGAGCGTCTTCTGGATTCAATCTGGAAAATCGATGCGGAAATCGAATCAAGGACTGTTGATGTTCACGTTCGGACTTTAAGACAGAAAATCGGCGACGATGAAGGAAAAATCATCGAAACAGTCCGCGGTGTCGGCTACAAGGTTGAATAGATGAAATCAAAAACTAAATCGCTTACATTCAGGATTTTTTTGAGCACAGTTTCCGTCGGAATTCTTGTTTATTTTGTCTGCGTTCTGCTTTTCATCTCGAATATGTACAGTTATTTTGAGAAGCAGATTTTCAGCGAACTTGAAACGGAAGCGGCTTTCCTTGAAAAAATCATTGAAAATTACTCGGAGAAATCCAGCTCAGGTTCTGACTTTGGTTCACAGAATTCTGATTCGGACTTCAATTTGCAAAATTCATCACAAACTCTGAGTTCTGGTTCACAGAATTCGGATTCTAGTTTTAATCCGCAACATTCTGATTCGGATTTTGGTTCTCAGAATTCCGGCTCATTCTCTCTTTCCGATTTTCTAAATCAGTTTTCTTCAATAAAAAACAGAATCACGTTGATTCACGCGGACGGAACAGTTTTTTTTGACAACACAATCGATTCTTCAAAAATGGAAAACCATTCGCTCCGCGAGGAATTTGTCCAGGCAAAAGAAAACGGCTCTGCGAAAGTCTCGCGCTACTCTTCCACAATGACAGACAAAACTTTGTATTTTGCAAAGCTGCTTTCTTCCGGCGATGTTCTCAGGATTTCGTGCGACCAGCATTCTGTCGCCCTTCTTGTTTTCGGAATGAGCCAGCCTCTTCTTTTTATGCTTGTGATTGCGCTTGTCATATCCGGAATTGCGGCGACTTGGATTTCAAATAAAATCGTGAATCCGCTGAACAAAATCGATTTTGAAAATCCTGAATCTTCTGATTTTTACGAGGAGCTCAAGCCTTTCACAAAACGGATTGCGGAAGAAAACTTTGAAAAATCGCAGCGTGAGGAACTCAGGAAACAGTTTTCCGCGAATGTGAGCCACGAGCTGAAAACTCCGCTCACAAGCATTTCGGGTTTTGCGGAAATTTTAAAGAGCGGAACGACAGACAGAAAGACGACGATAGATTTCGCCTCGACAATTTACGACGAAAGCCAAAGAATGATTAGTCTAATAAACGACATAATAAAACTTTCAAAGCTCGACGAAAAATCGATAAGTTTGCAGAAAGAAGCGATAAGTCTACGCGAGATTTCGGAAGAAGCGGCAAGGATTCTTTCGGCGGCAGCGAAATCAAAAAATGTCTCGCTGAATGTTTCTGGCGGCGAAGGAAAAATTCTTGGCGTGCGCGAAGTAATCTACGAAATGATTTACAATCTGATTGACAACGCGATTAAATACAATCTTCCGGGCGGAAAAGTCGATGTTTTTATTGAAGAAAACGCGAACAACGGCGAAGTTTCGCTTTCGGTGAAAGACACAGGAATCGGAATCGCAAAAAGCGAGCAGGAACGGATCTTTGAACGTTTTTACAGAGTCGACAAAAGCCGCTCGAAATCAATCGGCGGAACTGGGCTTGGGCTTTCAATCGTAAAGCACGCGGCAAAATATCACGATGCGACGATAAACTTAAAATCCGAAGAAGGAAAAGGAAGCGAATTCACGGTTGTGTTTTGAATCGCATAAGAAAATTGTTTGAACTTCTTAGAAAATCCGTTTTTGTTTTTGCTCTGCGTGGATTTCAATCAAAAATCAAAGATAAAGGCTTCTGCAAATTTGCAGTAGGATTGCAAATTTACAGAAAATTTTTTGCTTTCATTGCAAATTTGCAGTAAAATCTGATTATGGATTCAGAAAACAGCTTAATAAAAACATATCCGCGAACTTTAAAAAACAAAGTCATTGAAATTTCAAACACATTTCCAATCGTTCTTATTTTAGGTCCGCGGCAAGTCGGAAAAACAACTTTGTTTAAGCAGTGCCTTGAAAAAGAAAATTCAGACAGAAAATATATTTCTCTTGATGATGTTCAGATTCGCAGTCTTGCAAAAAATGATCCGGAGCTTTTTCTTGAAACGTATAAATTTCCGCTTTTGATTGATGAAGTCCAATACGCGCCAGAACTTTTTCCTTATTTAAAAATAATCGCTGACAGGGAACATAAAAACGGAATTTTCTGGCTTACAGGAAGCCAGCAGTTTTCTTTAATGCAGAATGTTTCAGAAAGTCTTGCCGGCCGTGTTGGAATTTTAAATCTGCAAGGACTTTCTCAAGCCGAAATTGAATTCAATGAAAAACATCAAGCGTTCTTGCCGGAAAACGATTTTTCAAATGAGCAGTCGCTTGAGCAAAATAAAGATATAAATTCTCTTTACAAACACATTCTGCGAGGTTCTTATCCTGCGCTTTACGCAAATCCTGAAACAGACGCACAGATTTTTTATTCATCTTATGTGCAGACTTATCTTGAGCGAGATGTCCAGTCGATTTTAAATGTTTCAAATCAGCACGCTTTTTTAGAATTTTTGCAAGTCTGCGCCGCACGGACAGGACAGATTTTAAATTATTCAGAAATTGCGAAAGATGTAGGAATCAGCGTGAATACTGCAAAAAATTGGCTCAGCGTTCTTGAATCAAGCGGAATTATTTATCTTCTTCGGTCTTATTCAAAAAATATAACAAGCCGGACAATCAAATCTCCAAAGCTTTATTTTTTGGACACAGGACTTTGTTGCTATTTGACTGGCTGGAAAGATTACGAGGCTTTGCGCGACGGAATTATGAACGAAGCGATTCTTGAAACTTATGTGATTTCAGAAATCATAAAAACCTGGATTCATAACGGATTTTCTTGTGATTTTTATTTCTACAGAGATTCTGACGGACGTGAAATTGATTTGCTGATTCAAAGCAACGGAAAACTTTTTCCGGTCGAAATAAAACGGAGCGCAAAACCTGAACTTTCAATGGCAAAGAATTTTTCTGCACTGGAAAAACTTGAAACAGGAAAAGGAGCAATCATCTGTCTTTACAAAAATTTTTTGCCTTTAAGCAGAAATCTGGTTTCAATTCCTGTCTGGAAGATTTAAATTTGAACAAAAGGTTCTTTATAGTCCGGATTTTTTATTGCTTGGATTTTGACTTGCTCAGCAAAGTTCTGATTTTGAGATTTTTTTTATCGGTGGCCGAGCCTTTCGTCCTGAAAGGGAGCGCAAGCAACCGCAACTTTAACAAGTTTTGATTGAACTTTGTTTTTTCAAGCGTTTCAATCTTGTTCAGCAAGCAAGCCTCAATGACCGACATTCTTAAAAAGTGATTTCTATATGGAACCACAAATTCATTTGCTTTTGTATATAAATTGTGTTACATTGTAATTAATTTGGAGGAAAATATGGCTACATTAAGTATCAGAATGAACGACGAAACAAAGGCGGATTTTGAAAGATTCTGCAAAAATGTTGGACTCACAGTTTCTGCGGCGGTGAATATGTTTGCAAAAGCGACTGTCCGCGAGCACAAAATTCCGTTTGAAGTTACCGACGATGATCCGTTCTGGAGCGAGGAAAATCAGAATTTTCTCAGAAAAAACATCGAAGATATGAAAAACGGAGTAAATGTTTCAAATCATGAGATTAGCGAGGCAAGACTGTGAACAAAATATGGCACGATGATGCTTGGGATGATTTTTTGACCTTGCTTACAACAGATAAAAAATTCCTGAAAAAAGTAAACGCTCTAATAAAAGACATAGAACGTAACGGAAATTCAGGAATCGGAAAACCAGAACCATTAAAAGGCGACCTGTCAGGCTACTGGAGCAGACATATTGACGACTACAACCGCGTTGTTTACAGAATTGTTGAAGATGATGAAAAAAAATACATCGAAATCGTCCAGTGCGGAACTCATTACCATAAATAAAACTTCGGAAACAATTTTCACAACAATTACCACAATCACGATAGTCAAAATAATCAGGACATTTTTTTATGATTAATCTTGGAATCATCGGAGCGGGAAGCATTGCAAAAACGATGGCAAAAACTGTCCGCAGAATGAATGAAAGCGGCGACCACAGAATCAGAATGTATGCGGTCGCGTCAAGAAATCTTGAGAAAGCAAAAGCGTTCGCCGCTGAAAACAACGTTGAAAAATCATTCGGCTCGTATGAATCGCTTCTTTGCGACACAGAAGTCAATCTGGTTTATATCGCGACGCCTCACTCGTTTCATCACGAGCAGGCAAAACTCAGCCTTGAACACAACAAAAACGTCCTCTGCGAAAAAGCCTTCACTGTAAACGCGAAACAGGCGGAAGACTTGATTTTGCTTGCCGAACCAAAACACCTTTTAATCACAGAAGCGATTTGGACTCGTTACCAGCCGATGCGGAAAATAATCAGCGACGAAATAAATTCCGGCGTTCTTGGAAAGCCGCTTTCTCTTTCGGCGGAACTTTCTTATTCGATTATGAGCAAAGAGCGTCTTGTCCGTCCTGAACTTGCCGGCGGCGCGCTTCTTGATGTCGGAATTTATCCTTTGAATTTTGCGGCGATGGTTTTCGGTCATCCTGACGAAGTTCATTCTGTCTGTCAGAAGAGCGAAACCGGCGTTGACATTCACGACAGCATAACTTTATTTTACAAAGACGGAAAAATGGCTTCTCTTACAAGCGGAATGCGCGAAGTCGGAAACAGAAACGCGTTTGTGAACTGCGAGAACGGATTCTTTCAGATTAAAAACGTGAACAATCCTGAAAGCATTGAGCTTTACGACAAAAACTACAATTTGATTAAGAAAATCGTTCGTCCTGAACAATTGACAGGCTATGAATACGAAGTCCTTGAAGCCGCCGAAGCGATTGAAAACGGAAAAACCGAATGTCCTTCAATGCCGCACTCCGAAACTATTTACATGATGAAACTTATGGACGAGATTCGGAATCAGTTCGGCGTGAAATATCCGTTTGAATAAAACAACGGAAATCCAAATTTGGGTAAATTCACTGCGAAATCCACCATTCGTAAAAACGCATATCCTCATTCAGTTCAGGATGAAAACTGAGCGCAGTCTGGTTTTTGTAACGCGCGGCGACGATTTTTCCGCTGGCTTCCGCAAGGATTTCTGTCCCGTTTTCTGTGTCCGCTTTTGAAATATAAGGCGCGCGGATAAAAGTCATAGGAATTTTTCCAAGGCTTGAAAAATTTTCTTCCGTGTAAAAACTTCCCAGCTGACGGCCGAACGCATTCCGTTTTACTGCAACCGGCATTGTTTGAAAATGCATCCGGTTTTCGTCTTCAATTTTTTCAGCAAGAAGAATCAGTCCTGCGCAAGTCGCAAGAACTTTTGTTCCGCTTTCTATCCTGTTTTTCAGAATTTCAAACATTTCAAGTTCACGCAGAAGTTTTCCCTGGACAGTGCTTTCTCCGCCCGGAAGAATCAAGGCATCAAATGATTTTTCCAAATCGTTTTTCCCGCGGAGTTCAATGCAGGAAAATCCGAGTTCTGAAAGTTTTTTTTCGTGTTCGATAAACGCGCCTTGAAGGGCAAGAACCGCTGCTTTCATTTTTTCTCCTGATTATGCGGCGATTTTGATACTTCGACAGGCTCAGTAGCCACAATCTCAATCACCGCCACGAATCAATTATTTTCCGCTATTTTCCGCGTTCTGCCATCAAAAGCGCGATTTCGTCCGCGTTGATTCCGACCATCGCTTCGCCCAAATCCTCTGAAAGTTCGGCAATCATTTTCGCGTCTTTGTAGTTTGTGACGGCTTTTACAATCGCCGCCGCGCGTTTTTCAGGATTTCCAGACTTGAAAATTCCTGAGCCG
This sequence comes from uncultured Treponema sp., assembly GCA_964606655.1. GTDB lineage: Bacteria > Spirochaetota > Spirochaetia > Treponematales > Treponemataceae > Treponema_D. Next base: position 32,742 of record CAZSHF010000003.1, on the reverse strand, counting down.
ACAAAAACTCCTTCTGCTCCAAGCTGCATCATCAAAGCCGCGTCCGCTGGCGTTGCGATTCCGCCGGCAGCAAAATTGACAACAGGAAGTTTTTTGTGTCCGCGGACAAATTCCAGCAATTCAAAGGGAACTTGAAGATGTTTCGCCTCTTCAAAGAGTTCATCTTCCCTCATAGAAGAAATTTTCGAAATCTCGCTGTTCATCTTTCTGATATGGCGAACCGCCTGAACAACATCGCCAGTTCCCGGCTCGCCTTTTGTGCGAATCATCGATGCGCCTTCCGCAATTCTTCGCAAAGCCTCTCCCAAATCCTTCGCTCCGCAGACAAACGGAACTTTAAAATCATTTTTCTTGATGTGATAAACGTCGTCCGCCGGAGAAAGAACTTCGCTTTCGTCAATGTAGTCGATTTCAATCGCTTCAAGAATTTGAGCCTCGACAAAATGTCCGATTCTGCATTTTGCCATGACAGGAATTGAAACTGCATCCTGGATTCCTTTTATCATTTTCGGATCGCTCATTCTTGCAACTCCGCCTGCCGCGCGAATATCCGCCGGAATCCGTTCAAGAGCCATGACCGCGCACGCTCCTGCGTTTTCCGCGATTTTCGCCTGTTCCGGACTTGTGACATCCATAATCACGCCGCCTTTCAGCATCTGGGCAAGATTCTTGTTCAGTTCGTGCTGTTTTTTCTGCTCGTCTGTCAGTTTCATAAAATTCTCCTGATTATTTCAAGTCTGGAACAGAGAATAAAGCGATTCTGATATTACGCAAATAATCAGTTTTGATAAATTTATATAATGTCAGGGAAATCAAAATAAAAACGGCAGCAAACTAGAATGTTTTTACGCTAAAATACTGCATTCCCGAACGCCAATTTTTTTAGCATAATGCGGAAACCGTGTATATTTGGATTATTATGTCAATAAAAATCTAAATAATGGATTACGGATTTTTTATCAGAGTTTTTTGCAGGTTATCTAAAGAACCAGAAACCTGAATCGTTCCATAAGTTTTCTTGCCGGCGAAGTAAGCTCCGCGTTCTTTTTCCAGATTATATACATCGGGGAAATCATCGGCGGCTCAAGCGGAATATAGCAGAGCGGACTTTCTTCCGAAGTGTTTATTATTTTGTCAAAGCACAGAAACGAGCCGACATTTTCCTTTGCAAGAATCGAAAGATTGAACGGAATGTCGCCTGTCGCGACGATTCTGATTTTGTCCGCCTTCTCGCCTGCCCATTTTTTCAAATCGTAATCCAGGCATTGCCTTGAAGCGATTATCGGTTCGTCTGAATCAATCAAATCGTCAATTGTAATCTGTTTTTTCTCCGACAGAGGATTGTCCCGTCTTGTAATCAGCCCGAAACTGTCAGAATAAGGAAGCCTGATAAAACTGTATTTTTCAAGATTGAATTCACGGACGACAACCGCAAAATCAAGCTGACCTTTGTCAAGTTTGTATTCAACTGACTCGCTGTCGCCCGAATAAATGTTCACTACAATCCCTGAGTTTTCCTGCTGAAGCTGTTTTATAATCCGCGCAAGAAATTTTATCGAATCGCTTTCCGCCGCTCCTATATTCACGTTTCCGCCTGTCGCCTCTTCCATCGATTTTACTTCTTCGACGGTTTCGTTTGCGAGCGAAAGGATGTCGCGTCCGCGTTTGTAAAGAATTTCACCTTCTGGAGTAAGATTTATAGAATAATTTGTTCGGACAAAAAGTTTTTTTCCAAGCTCGTCTTCCAAATCCTTAATCTGTTTGCTTAAAGTCGGCTGAGTGACATTCAAAGTTTCCGCGGCGCGTGTCATATTTTTCTCGCGCGCAATCGCAATGAAATATTTTAAAACCCGGAATTCCATAAAAGAATTATAGAAATTATCTTTCTGAATTGCTACAGAGATTTTCCTTTCCTTAGAATGAACTTTATTTTCCGCGTCTTGCAGTTTTGCACTTTTGCAGTTTTGCGACGTTTCGATAACCAAATTGAATATCTAATTATGAAAACAAAGTATTGGAAATAACTGAACCAATCTCTTATATTTAGAACCATAGAAAGAAAAGCGGCAGGCACGAGCCGCGACACTTTCTGCGACATCTTACAATTCGGAGGTTGATTATGAAAAAATCACTCAAGACAGTTTTGGCCGCCGCGGCTTTTTCGGCTGCGGCAATTTCTGGAGCTTCGGCAAAACCGAAGGATAATATGCAAGGAGCTGTGAAAATGGAAAAACTCAGGCTTGAAAAAAACTGGGACAAGACTTTCCCGAAGTCGGATAAAATTTCACACAAAAAAGTGACTTTTGTAAATCATTTCGGAATCACTCTCGCGGCGGATATGTACACGCCGACCGAAGAGACTTTAAGACAGATTCGCGGAGAAAATTTCGATGCGAAAAATGAAAGGCTTCCTGCGATTGCTGTTTCAGGTCCGTTCGGAGCGGTAAAAGAACAGTCTTCAGGATTGTATGCGCAAGGCTTGGCGGAGCGGGGATTTTTGACAATCGCGTTCGATCCTTCGTTTACAGGCGAATCCAGCGGAAATCCGCGCAATGTGAATTCTCCAGACATAAACACAGAAGATTTTCAGGCGGCGGTTGACTTCCTTTCTGTTCAGCCGAACGTTGATTCAGAAAAAATCGGAATCATCGGAATCTGCGGATGGGGCGGATACGCTTTGAATGTCGCGGCAATCGACACAAGAATCAAAGCGAGCGCGGCAATCACAATGTACGATTTGAGCCGGACTGCAAACAACGGATATTTTGATGCTGCGGACAATGAAGCGGCTCGTTATCAGGCTCGTGTAGCAATGAACAGTCAGAGAACTGAAGACTACAAAAACGGAACTTACGCGCGGAACGGCGGAGTTGCGGAAAACCGACCTGAAGGCGAAGATGTTCCGGAATTCCTTGGACAATACTGGGATTACTACAAAACTCCCCGCGGATATAATTCAAGAAGTCCGAACTCAAACGGCGGCTGGGCGATTCAAGGGCTTTCTTCCTTGATGAACACAAGAATTCTTCGCTTTTCAAACGAAATCCGAAGCGCGGTTCTGGTTGTCCACGGAGAAAAGGCTCATTCGCGCTACATGGGCGAAACCGCGTACAATGACATGATAAAAGGAAGCAACTACACAGCGAACAAGGAACTGTTTATTGTGCCGAACGCGACCCACTGCGACTTGTACGACGGCGGAGAAAACAATTACATTCCGTGGGACAAATTACAGTCGTTCTTTGAATCTTATCTGAAATAATCTGCTGAATTGAATGACGGTTGAAGGTGGCTGAGGTTCTCGAAGCCACCTGAGGAAAAAATATGAAAAAATCTTATATTTTATCGACATTCATTCTGATTTTTCTTGCGTTTTCATCATGCTGCGGAAGCGCGCCTGCGTTTTCCGCTTCAGCTGATGCCGGCTCGGACACAGAATCAAAATCTGTCTACGATTATTCTCTGGACGAAATGAACATCGCTTACGGCGGAAAATCTGTTTACGGTCGTCTTTATCTGCCGGACGGAAAACAAAATCCGCCTCTTGTGATTCTGTCGCACGGATTCGGCGGAACATACAGAAACTGCAAGGACTACGCGATTTCGTTCGCTGAAAACGGATTTGCCTCGTTCGCGTTTGATTTCTGCGGCGGCGGAAGAGCAAGCAAAAGCAGCGGAAAAATGACAGAAATGTCGGTCTTGACCGAGGCGACGGACTTGAACGCGGTTCTGGATTATTTCAAGGATTATCAAGGAATCGACGGCAAAAGGATTTTCCTGTTCGGCGAAAGCCAAGGCGGATTTGTTTCGACTTATGTTGCGGCGAACCGCGCTGAAGATGTGGCGGCTTTGGTCGCGTTCTATCCGGCTTATGTTCTGCAAGACGACAGCAAAAAAAGAAATCCGAATCCTGAAACCGGAAGCGGAACTCAAAATCTTATGGGAATCACAATCGGGAAAATCTACGATGTTGACGCGCAGAGTTTTGACATTTACGACGTGATGAAAAACTATGCGAAAAAAGTTCTGATTGTGCACGGAACTGCGGATTCGATTGTTCCGATTTCTTATTCCGAGCGGGCGGAAAAAACTTTTCCTGACGCGAATCTGATTGAAATTTCAGGCGCGAACCACGGATTTTACGGAAGCGCGAAAGAAACCGCGACAAAATACTCTTTGGATTTTTTGGAGAAAGAGATGAAAGAAAACTCTGGTTCGGAAACCCAAAACTCAAGTCTGAAAATGACAATCGGCGGAACGGAAGTTCAAGTTGCCTGGGAAGAAAACGAATCTGTTGAAGCGTTGAAAGAACTTGCCGCAGAAAATCCGCTTGAAATCCAGATGTCGATGTACGGCGGATTCGAGCAGGTCGGCACGATTGCAAGCGGAAAAAGCCTTCCTCGGAACGACAAACGCACAACAACAAACGCGGGCGACATCGTTCTGTACTCGGGAAACCAGATTGTCGTTTTCTACGGCTCAAACACCTGGAGCTACACAAGGCTCGGAAAAATCAGGGACAAGAGCGCGAGCGAAATGCGGAGACTGCTTTCGGGCGGCGATGTCAAAATCACGATTTCGGTTTATCATGCCTCAGACAACCGCTGAGCTTTATTAAACGCTCAATCTGCAATCTAAAAGATTCTGTTCCACATAAATCTGCAAAAAAAAATCAATTTTTTTCAGTTTTGACTTCAGAAAACACTCACTCTCCTGCTATATATAGTTAGAGTTTATTAAAAGAAGGAGTCTAAGATAAAAACTGCCCAATATAGCGTCAGTTTTTATCTTGACAGGTTTGCGTTGCAAACTTACATATCATACTTGCGTTCCTTCACGTTGTTGCAGGAACGCTTAAAAACTTATTCGGAAGTTGAAACTTCCCTCTTGACTTTTTATGGGAGTTTTTATGAATGCCAAAACTGAACTTACGCCGGCGGAAAAATGGGAACGGCTTACATTCGCGGACAATTTTATTTTCTGCAAGGTTATGGAGGACAATCCGAAAATATGCAAGGAGCTTCTTGAGCTTCTGCTGAATATAAAAATCGACAGGCTTGAAGTTCCAGTGGCAGAACGGATAATGAAAACGGATTTTGAGTCCCGGGGAATCAGATTTGATGTATATGTAAAAGACGGAAACGGACGCTCGTTTGACATTGAAATTCAGACAACGCACAGCACAATACTTGCAAAACGGGCACGCTATTATCAAGGTCTGATGGATGTTGACAATCTTCAGAGCGGAGCAGATTTCAATTCGCTTAAAGAAAGCTATGTGATTTTTCTTTGCTTAGGCGATGCATTCGGAAAAGGATTGCCGATTTATACATTCCGTTACATTGCTGACGAAGACAAAAGTTTATGCATGAACGATGGAACTGTAAATATATTTTTCAACGCAAAAAAGTATGATAAAATGGAATCAGAAAATTTGAAGTCTTTTTTCAAATATCTTTGCGGAAAAGATTCAAGTTCAGATTTCACAGACAGGCTTTCCGCATTAGTTGAACGTATCAAGCTGAATGCTCAATGGAGGCATAGATTTATGACGTGGGAACAGGAAATGAAATATCAGGCAAGAATTTTAGCGGAAGACATGGCAAAAGATATGGCTCAGGATATGGCAACAGACATCGCACAAAATCTAGCGAAAGATATGGCAACTAATATGGCGAAAGATTTAGCAAAAGATTTAGCGCAAAACATCGCAGAAGAAAAAAATATCGAAACCGCACAAAAATTCCTTGAAATGGGAATTTCTCCTGAACAAGTTTCAAAAGGAACAGATATTCCTCTTGAAAAAGTTCTGGAACTGCAAAGAAAAACAAAGTGATGCTCTTCTTTCCCCTTCTCCTTATTTCTTTATCCTGCTTTTCGTTCTTATCAGTTCTTTTATCCAATGAGCAAGCACAATGAAAACCAGAGTGATTCCAAAATATTCAAGATAGGAAACAAAAAGATTAGGCGCGGAAAGTTTCCATGCGCTCAGATGGAACAGATAAAAATGCAGCTGGGTTTTGTAAAACGCAAAACAGCCTGAAAGAAAAACAAGCGCGTAGACAATGTTCAGAACAAGTCTTGGCGTGGGCACATTCTTCGGTTTTGATTTTCTTTCGCTTTCTGCGTTTTCCGAACCTACACTTCCCTGTTTTTCTTTCTGTTCTGCTTTTCCGCAGATTTTTTTCTCAAGGCGGACCAAAGCGGAATCAGTGTGAAGTCCAAGATGAAAACTCATCACGACAAATCCCCAGCTTGACGACATCGTGTGAATCGTCCTTGCCGTTTCCGAAAAAACAAACGGCGAGAAACTGAAAACCATTCCGCTTGCGAGCATTGAGCTTACAGCCATCAGAATCATAAGAACAAGCAGAATCCATGCGGTCGCTGAAAGAAGAATTCTGCTCGCGTTGTATTTTCCTTTCGCCGTCGTCTTGTAAAACCAGATGTTCAGAATGTGATGCGCGATAAAAAGCGCAAAAAGCCCGATTCCTGAAAAAGCATGGACTTCAAGATTCCGCACAGTTCCGTGGCTCATAAGAAAAATAAAATCCAGATACATAAGAATATCAATCAGGATTTTCACGACTTTTTTCGGATTCGATTTTTTCAGGCTCATATAAACTCTCCCGGATTCAAAACATTTCGGATTTCAGACAAAAATCATCACAAAGGAAAATCCGCTTGTCCAAAACCCAGAAATGCTTTCAGTTTTCTTTTATTCAAATTTTAGATTAATACGGCAAATGTCGAATTTTCTATTCGAAGCGTAAAAATTGTTGGAATGTAGCGAAAACCGGCTTTTGAGATCCGCTTGCACGTTGAGGTTGAAAACCGTCAATAATTTCATTGAAACGTGCACCGCGTGAATCAAAAACGGATTTTCGCGGAAGTTCAAACAATTTTTTTCACGATTTCATAAAACTCGACATTTGAAGTCATATTATAATCCACTTTTTTCAAGCCATTCGTCAATCCTCCGTTCAAGATTGCCTCCGCCGCCGTAATAAAATTCAAACGGAAGAGAAACATACGAATCTTTCAACGATTTGTTCAAATCCGAAACGCTGTCGCCGTAACGAGTTCCGCCGTGGCTTGAAAAACTTATCACTGTTTTTCCGCTGAAGTCGTAAGATTCAAGAAATGTGAAAACCGGCATAGGAAGCGTCGCCCACCAGGTCGGATAACCCAAGAGCACAACATCGTAGCTTTCAATTCTGTTTATTCTTGTTTTCAGCGGAGGACGGAAATCCGACATCAAGTCTTTCTGGCTTGCGTCGTAAATTCCGCCGCGGTACGGATTCTGCATCTCGATTTCAACAAGGCTGACGTTCGCATCTCCGTATCTCGCTTTGAGGACTTTTGAAATATAGTTCGCCGCTTTTTCTGTGTTTCCCGAATACGAAAAATACGGAATCAGGATTTTCGGATTTTTTGGAATTGAGATTGAGGCGATTCTTGAATCGTATTTTGTCTCGACGATTGAAGATGGATTTGATGAATTGCGATTTCGGTTGACAGAATTCAAGTTCTGTCCTGAATAATTCCTGTTTGATGTTGAAGTTCCATTTCTTGCAATACTGTTCCTGTTTCCGTCTTCAGTTCCGTTTGAATTCCGCGCGATTCTGAATCCTAAATTCTGGTCTCGGTCAAGCGGATTTGTCGCGGAACGGTACGCGGAACGAAGATGTTTTCCAAAATCATTGTAAGAGCCGCCTCGGTTCACTCGGTAAATTCCTGTCTTTGCTCCTGCCGGATTTTCAGAATCAGAAGAATCGTATTCTCCGTAGAAATCAAAAACCCATTCGCTTACATTTCCGTGCATATTGTAAAGCCCGAAACTGTTCGGCGAAAGCGAGTTCACTGCGATTGTCCGTCCGCGGTTTTGTCCCGGCTGAACATTCGGATTTGTGCGGCGGACATAATTTTCTTCAATAAGATAAGGATAGCTTCCTTCGTAATTTATGTCGCGCGGATTGTTCCAGTTTCCTGTGCTGAAAATCGTTGTTGTTCCTGCGCGGCAAGCGTATTCCCATTCCGCTTCTGTCAAAAGCCTGTAGCCGTTTGCCGAACGGTTCCACGAAACATCTTTTCCCGAAACCGAATAACATTTTTCAAGACCTTCGCTTTCGCTCAGCCGGTTGCAGTATTCAATCGCGTCAAAATACGAGACATTTTCAACAGGAAGATTTTCGCCTTTGAAAACACTCGGGTTTCCGCCCATTATCCGCTCGTAATCTTTTTGCGTGACTTCATAAGCGTCCGCATAAAATTCGCTTACGGAAACAGAATGCTGTTTTTCGTCTGAATTCCGCTGGCGTTTGCTTGAAGGGCTTCCCATTGTGAAAGTTCCGCCCGGAATTCTTATCATATTTGAATAAATATTCGTCTGCCTCGGCTGATTCGGATTTTGCTGCGCGGAAACCGAAACCGCAGGAACCGCCGAAAACAGAACCGCGCCTGCAATTAGCGGAGCAATAAATTCTGTCTGGTTTTTCATAAAGTTCATAAAAGTTTCCTGAAAACTCAATTTGCGCGCAAGTGCTTTCGTTTCTTCAGAAAATTCTTTTACAGTTTTCCGTATTCTTCATCGTTTACTGGCTCAAGCCATTCGTTTGACGGATTTTCGCCAGGAATCTCGAACGCAAGATGAGAAAACCAGGAATCTTTTTTTGCTCCGTGCCAGTGCTTTACGCCGGCAGGAATTTCAACGATGTCGCCAGGCTTCAAACTTTGGGCAGGTTTTCCCCATTCCTGATACCAGCCTTCGCCCGAAACGCAGATTAAAACTTGTCCTCCGCCGCTTGAAGCGTGATGAATGTGCCAGTTGTTCCTGCAAGACGGTTCAAAAGTGACGTTTGCAATTCCAATCGGGTCGCCTTGTTTTGTAAGACGGTTCAAGTACGAGTTTCCGATGAAATATCTTGCGTAAGCGCTGTTAGGTTCTCCAAGCCCGAAAAATCCGCCCGGCTGTCCGCCAGAAAAATCTTCTCCGCTGCCTGAGCTGGAATCCGAAACGGAAGAAACTTCTTCTTCCGGCCAGACTTCTTTCGCAAGATTGAAAACCGCCCAGGCTTTAGGCCAGCCCGCATAAAACGCGTTGTGAGTTATGACCGCGGCGATTTCCTTTTGAGTTACGCCGTTTTTCTTCGCGTTCTCAAGATGATGCCTTAAAGAACTGTCGACAATTCCCTGCGACATCAAAGAAACAACTGTGACAATGCAACGTGTTTTCACGCTGATTCCGCCTGAATTCCAGTTTTCGCCGAACAGAACATCGTCGTTGTAATGCGCGAAATCCGGCGCGAACTCGCCTAGCCTGTCGCGTCCTGCTGTCTGCACAATTTTCTCTGTCATGATTTTTTCCTCCGGGTTTACGATTGTGTTGCCTTTTCTTTCACTGATTTTTCCGCTGTTTCCTTGCGAAGCCTGATTTTTTCCGCACGACATAAAAACTGTGCTTCCAAAAGCCAAAAACAAAGCCGCAAAAACAACAGCTGAAACCGCCTTGATTTTTTTTGTTTTTTTCATCTTTTTCATAACTTGCCTCCGAGTTTTTCAAGTTTTGAATGAATTATTTTATTTCCACAAGACGATATGTCTTGTTCCGTAACTAAGTTCAGAACGGGCTGTTCTGCTGAAACTCATTTTATTCCAGCTCCACAAGCCTGTAATTCCTTGTTCCGCAGCCGAGCGATTCCGCGTATTCAATCACTCCAGTCTGATGATTCGTTTTCCACTGATTTTTCGCTGACTCGCTTGCATCGGCGTTGTTTATAAGAAAATCAACCGCGCATTGCTCAAGGGCGACAATATCGTTCGACGCGATTATTCCGATTTTTCCCTGGTTTTTTGATTCCCTGCATCCGTCTTCTGGATTTATGTCTTCAAGAACATTGATGAACGCCCAGTTTTTCTTGTAATCCAAAGCCGCTTTCGCCGCGTCCGCATACGATTTCATCAGAACATCAGGCTGAGTGTTGTGGTAACGGTTTTCGTCAGTTCCGCCCGAATGGATAATGCATTTTCCGCTCCTGTTCGCCATGCAAAGCGTGATGTTTTTGATGTTTCCGCCGAACGCAGGAAGATAATGAAGCTTGACACGGTGAACCGCAATCAAAGTGTCAAAACCGGCGAATTCTTTTCCTGTCCGCGCGTATTTAAGAAAATATCCGTTTTCAACAGGCAGGTCGACAGAATCAGAATCGCTGACCATAATACATTTTCCTACATCTGAAAATCCGTTCGCCTTTGCCAAGGAAAGATTCATCGCGCTTGTCCAGCGGTTTCCAGAAAGTCCGTTTCCGTCAAACATTGTTCCGCCGGTTTTCTTCACAAGTCCGCGTAGAAGATCCGCGTCAAGAATCTGTTCATTCGCACCGCCGAAACTGACTTTGATTCCGACATTTCCTTCGATTTTCTGATTCAGCGCGTTGTAGGCTTTTAAAAGTCCTTCGGAAGAAACATCTTTTGTGAAATACACAAGACTTTGATTTGTTTCCGCAGGATTTGATTGTGTTTTTCCTTGCGGATTTTCTTGAGAAGAGAATCCGCTTTGATGCCTGGAATTTGTCCGGCTTGAACTGTTCTGCCGGCTCTGAGAAAAAACAGTCTGCGTTCCAAAAGCCGAAAAAATCAGAGCCAAAAACAGAAAAAGATAGAGTTTTCTCATAATCTCTTGCCTCCGTTTTATTAAAATATTGACAAAAATATCGAAACGGAAAGACAGAAAAATTTCTTAAAGCCAGCAAGTCACTTTACCGGTTTCTTATTTTCTAGGTTCATTATAAAGTCCGACTTTTGATATTACAAATATTTTCTTTTTATAGTTTTCTATGCTTTTTTGCTATGGCATAATTCTGTATTATAATTTTTACATTTTGAATATATTCTATGTTATACTAAACGTATGCGCGGAGAAAAAACATGAGTTATGAAGCAGTTTTGGAAAAAGTAAAAACAGCCCCAGAAGAATGTCTTGATGAAATTTCTGTATTGATTGACAATGTTATCGAGCAGTACAAAAAACAGGAGACAGAATTTGTGTTTGACTCTCTTGTGCATCATACTGAACGAGCTGATTTTGCAGATGAATATGTAAGGAGTCTGCGTGACAATGACAGATTCTAAAATTTACATAGATACTGCTCCATTTATTTACTATCTTGAAATGAACCGTCAATATTTTGACAAGGCTCGAAACTTCTTTATGAATTGCTACAAATCAAACATTCAGCTTGTGACTTCCACTATAACATTTGAAGAATATTGCGTTTATCCGCTTTCCAACAATGATGAAAAATCAGTTGAGATTTTTAAAACTTTTATAGACGGAATGAAAGTTGATGTTCTTCAAGTGTCCACTGAAATCGCTTTAGAAGCCGCGCGAATCATAGCAAAATATAAATCTTTCAAAGCCTCAGATTCAATCCACCTTGCAACTGCAAAACTTGCAAATTGCTCAACTTTCTTAACAAATGACCACCAGCTTAGACAAATCCAAGAGCTGAAAGTCATAACAATGGATTCACTATGAATTTCCAATTTCTGAAATATTTTCTTGCTGTCGCCGAACACGAAAGCATCTCAAAAGCCTGCGAGGTTCTGAACATAACCCAGCCGACGATAAGCCGCCAGATTTCCGATTTTGAAAAAGAGCGCGGAATTCTGCTTTTTGAACGCGGCTCGCGGAAAATCACTTTGACAGAAGACGGAGAGCTTTTAAAACGAAGGGCAAGAGAAATTCTTTCGCTGATTGAAAAGACCGAAGGCGAACTTGTTGAAAGCGCGGAAAATTTAAACGGAAGCATTTCAATCGGAAGCGGAGAACTGAAAGCGGTCGGCAAAATCGCGGAAAAAATGGCGAAATTCCGAAAACTTTATCCGAAAGTCGAATTTGATTTTTTCACCGCGACTTCGGATCTGATAACAGAACTGATGGACAAAGGAATTCTTGACATCGGAATTCTTCTTGAGCCGATTAATATTGAAAAATACGATTTTTTCCGCGTTTCTGAAAAGGAGCGTTGTGTTCTTCTTGTGAAAAGCGATTCGCATCTTGCAAAAATGGATTCTGTCAGTCCGAAGGATTTAAAAGACGAGCCTTTGATTTTGCCTGCGCGGAATGCGGTCAGAAATGAAATTTCCTCCTGGTTCGGGAAGGATTTTGAAAATCTCAATGTCTCGGGAACAAGCAATCTGAGCGGAAACAGTTTTGTCCTTGTAAAGCACGGACTTGGAAACGCAGTTGTTATTGAAAACGAAGTCGCAAGCAGGAAAGACGATTCTGAAGTCGCGGCAAAAAGATTTTCGCCTGAAATTGAAACATCAACTGTAATCGCATGGAAACGGAACATTCCGTATTCCGCCGCAGCGAAAAAATTTATAGAATTTTTGCAGGAAGATTGAATAGCACAAATGTCGAGTTTTATTTACGAACAGTAAAAAATGTACGTAGGCAAGCTCCCGATTTGAAAAACAATCTGCACAAGTGAGTTGTAAAACCTGAAAATTGCAGGCAAAACTTGTTTGGTGGTTACTCCGCTTCGCTTCGTGCGCAAGCGGGCGACATTGCTCAACCACCGCATTTTTTTGATGAACGCGGAAGCCGTTTTTCATAATCGGGTTCTTGCCGAAAGTACATTTTTGATAATGCATTAAAACTCGACATTTGACCTGATATTTTTATGTTATGGAGAGAAATATGTTGAATTTTGAAGGAATATTTACGGCGGTAGCCTCTCTTCTAGTCATCGGGATTTTTCATCCGCTTGTGATTAAATGCGAATACCGTTTTTCAGAAAAAATCTGGCCGCTTTTTCTTGTTGCCGGAATTGCGTTCTGCGCCGCTTCGGTTTTCACAAAAGGAATCGTCTCGCTTGTTTTTGCATTGTTAGGAAGCGCGTGCATCTGGAGCATCCGCGAACTTAAAGAACAGACAAAACGAGTGGAACGCGGCTGGTTTCCGAAAAACAAAAAACGCCTTGAAAAAAAAGACACGCAGCCTGAAAAAACAACAGATGAAAGCGGATTGAAAGACTTGAAAAAATAAACTTGTGCAGAAACAAAAAAACATACGGAATCGGGGAAAGCTTTTCTGGAAAATAAATTGAAAAACAATGAAAACGACGGAAAGAGAACTGAATAGTAAAAATAAAGATGACTTTCCGCCGTCAGCAAACTGATTATTCGTTTCCCGGAACATTCAATCCGCTTATTCTTTCGGAAGATTTCTGTACACTTCTTCTGGAACTCGTTCGTTTGACCATTCAACGCCCGGAACATCAGGATTTGTGCTCGCCGCAAGATGCGCAAAGCTTGAAGTCGCCGTCGCTCCGTGCCAGTGCTTTACATCCGGCGGACACATCGCGACATCGCCTGGATGCAGAACCTCGACTTCCTTTCCTTCAATCTGGTGATATCCGATTCCGTCTGTGACAATAAGAACCTGTCCGCCCGCGTGCGAATGCCAGTTGTTGTAAGTTCCTTTTTCAAACACAACATTGTGAAGTCCCGGACTTCCAGCCTCGTTCGGATAACCTAAAGTATCGGAAAGATAAACTGGTCCTGAAAAATTTTCAGAACTAAGCAAAGTTCCGTTTCCGAACATGAAAGTGTCCGCCGCTGTGATTTTCCGTCCTGCGTAGTTTTCTGAATTTCCTTTTGACGAAAGATTGCTGTACCATTCGTCCGAAACGCTTTCAGAAAGCTTTGGATTCGCGTCAGGATTTTTCCATTCAGCGTCGTAGACTACAATCTGCTGAAACCAGGAATCCGCCGCCGCTCCGTGCCAGTGTCGAGTTCCAGCCGGAATGTGAAGAACATCGCCTTTTCTGATAATCTGAGCCGGCTTTCCTTCCTCCTGATAATAACCTTTTCCGCCGACAACAAGAATTTCCATTCCGCCGTGAACGTGCCAAGCGCTTCTGGAACTTGGAGCAAAAGTTATGACATTAGAAACAGGAAAGTTGTAGACAGAATCTTTTTGAATCAGATTGTTGAAATAAACTGTTCCTGTAAAACGCGCGCTCACATCGTCGCCGAAAGCAAACGGCATCTCTTCCTTGCTCGCGGAATCGTTTTCCCCGACTTTCCAGGAAATATTTTTCGTGCTTGAGCAAGACGCAAATGTAAAAAACGCCGCCGCTGATAAAGCCACCTGAAAAATTGATAAAAGTGAAATTGATTTTCTCATAATAAATCTCCATATTTATAAACTGAATTTTAGGCAAAACTTCAAACTGAACTTTGCGGATTAAAGTGTTCCAGCGTCCGCAAAGACATTCCTAGAGTTTCCGTTCTTTAAGCCAGTTTTCGATTAAATCCGCGATTTCTTTATTGTTCTTTTCCTGGAACAAAAAGTGGCTGTTTCCTATGATTCCCATTTCAGAAAGATTCCAGACTTCCGCATCTCCGCCGTCAGCGTTGTAATGAGAAGCAAAATCGTTCGCCTGGTCAAGAATCGCTTTCCAGAACGCGCTCGACTGAATATCGTTCGGTCCGCGTTCTCCGATGTAGTCGCCGAAAATCACAAGCATCGGAACTTTCGCGTCAAGAAATTTTTTGTACTCTTCTGAATCCACAATAGGAGTTCCGCCCGGCTCGACCGAGATTATCGCCGCGATGTTTTCCGCGTCAGTCTGCCAGCCTACTCTTCCGCCTTGCGAATGTGTTATGTAGACAGTTTTCTTTCCTGTAATCTTTTTCACATCGGAAAGAACTTCGCTCAATGCGTCGCCGAAAAGCTTTTCATCGTACGCTCCGGTGTTCGGTGTCATCTGACGGAAAAACTGATTCTGCGCTTCGTCGCCTTCAGGAAACTGCGAGCCTTCGTATCGGTCAGGAGCGACGCGTCCGATTCTGAAATGCGTGTACCAAGCCTGGTCGCCCGGAAGATAAGCCATCGGGTCGTCCGCTTTTACATCAGGAAATCCGCTTGTCATTCTGACTGTGTTTCCCGCATCTCCGCGGCGCGGCTGGTCGACCAGAAAAACGCCTCGTCCGTTCCGCAAAAACATATCGCTCCAGCCTTCCCTTCCGTCTGGTGTCGCCATCCAGCCTGTTCTTGTCTGCCCGAATCCGTGAAGAAACACGACTGGATTTGATTTTTCCTTTGCCGGAATCTGATACAAAACGCTCGCGTGGTCAACATGAGCGGTGTTTCCTTCGCGTGTTGTTGAAAGCCAATTTGCCGTAGAATCATATTCTCCCGGAATCGGAGAAGTAACAGTTCCGCCCGAAGAGAAAACGCCCTGCTTTTTGATGCTCAAAGTTTTCTGGCAGGAAAGAAACACGATTCCCGAAACAACAAGAACCGCCGCCGACAAAACAATTTTTTTCATAAACCACCTCTCTGGTAAATGTAATTTGATTCTAAGAAAACTTTCCGTTCCCTTTATGATTCAATTGTAAGCCGAAACTAACCGATTTTAAAATATAATTTTTTTCCGCTCGCTATAACTTTTTTTTATAGCAAAACCCGACTTTCCGTGCTACGATTTTTATATGATTGAGATTTATGTTCTGAACGAGCTTGCCGCTTTTTCAAAGTACGGAACGCTCACTGCCGTAGCGGAAAAACTAAACATTTCTCAGCCAGCCTTAAGCCGCTCGATGAAAAAACTTGAAAACGATTTGGGAGTAAGCCTTTTTGAACGCACCAAAAACAAAATCACTCTGAACGCAAACGGAAAAACCGCCGCGTCGCTTGCCCAGAAAGTGATTGACGCGGAAAACGAATTTGAACGGAAACTGATTGAATACGAGCAGAAGCACAGAATTTTTTCGTTCGGCTCAATCGCTCCGATTCCGATAACAGAACTCACGCCGATTCTTTCTCAGATTTTTATGGGAATGACAATAAAATCCTTTCTCCTTGAAAACGGAAAAGAACTGTATAAAAAACTAGACAACGGAGAATTCAAAATGATTGTGATGAACGAGCCGCCGAAAGACACAGAAAAATATTCGTTCTCACGGCTTTTTGAGGAAAACCTTTCTGTTCTTCTTCCGAAAACGCACAGACTTGCGGACAGAAAACAGATTTCCATGAACGAACTTTCCGGCGAAAAATTTCTGATTCACAACAGAATCGGATTCTGGTACAACACGACAAAACGCCTGATTCCAAAAGCCGAATTCTTTGACCAGACAAACCTTGATTCACTTCGCGAACTTGTCGGGCTTGCGGACATTCCGGCGTTCATAACAAATTTCACAAACCGGACATTTAAAGTCCCGGAAACGCGAATTATGATTCCGCTTACAAATCCCGAAGTCAACGTGACTTTTTACTGCGTCTGCCAGAAACGCCACGAACAGGATTTTTCCGCGTTTTTTTCACAGATAAACGCGATTTACAAGGGAAAGTGAGATTGAACAAGAGCGATGAAAAATGTTGTCAGAACGTCAAATCCGCGCCGAAATATTCGGCGTTTTCGTGAACTTCAAGAATGTCGCGGAAAGGTTTGTCAGAATATTTTTCGATTCTTTTCTTAAAATCATTATGCAAAAGAGGATTTTCAATTTCCTCTCTCCGATGTTTAGACATTTCCAGGAACTCAGTTTCCTTTTCGATTCCAAGAAAACGGCGGTTGAGCAGACTTGCAGCAATTCCAGTTGTGGAGCTTCCTGTGAACGGATCTAAAATCCATGTGTTTTCTTTTGTGCTCGCCAGAATGATTCGTACAAGAAGCGGAAGCGGTTTTTGCGTGGGATGTTTTCTCCGTTCGCTTTCGCTCACTACCGAGTTTGCAAGCAAACTCGCAGCAGTTTTTTCCCATTTTGCAATCGCAGGAAGATTCCATAAATCTCTCATTTGTGTTCTTCGTTCGCTTCGCTCACTACCGAGTTTTGCAAGCAAAACTCGCAGCCTTTTTATTATCAATATATAACGATAATTATCTAAAACGGAACTTTTTTCTCGCACCTCGCCCACAAGATGAACTCGGTCGAGTGCGTGAAGAATCTGCACGAAAGGTTCGGTGGAGGATTTGTCTTTGCCCAGGTGATGCAGTTCAAGATTCGGAAGTTGAGTTATGAGAGCATTTGCGCGGCGGAAAAGATATTGTGGTAAGTGCCTGAAATCCAGATTGTGCCATCGGGCTTCAAGTGCGAGTGGCATGAGGAAATCCATTTGCGGTTGAAGTCGTTGTCAGCGTCAAATCCGTGAGATTTATCCCAGTTGCCTTGCAAGAGAGTAAAGTCGCGGTTCGGGGATTTGTAGTAGGAGTTTAATCATCTTCTTCGTAATTAAATTCAACTTTGCTTTGAATGATAATCTCTTTTAGAACATCATTGATTCTCTTATTTCTGTAGATTTCATTCAAATACAAAATCAACATAGGAATGTTTATAACTTCATCAATGGAACTCATGTAGCGTTCAACAATCGCTTCAATTCCGTATTGCTTGATTGCGTTTTGCTTTATCTGTTTCAAAATTTCTTCTACAGATTCATTTGTTTTTATTACAAATTTCACCGGATAGTGCTCGATTTTATCAATGTCCAGAAAATATTTTTTCACATCCAATGTTTCCGTGACCTGATAAAAGTTTCCAAGAGGTTTCATAACAAAATCTATTCCGCCGTCGTTTGCGTTTGTTCTTCCAGTTTTGTAAAGTTTCAGGTTTTCTTCGGTCAAATTGATTCTGTCATATCCCCAGAAAATCTTTTTGTCCCAGTAGAAGTATTTTAATATCGCGAAGCTGACAATTTCAAACAACCTTGCATCAACATTCGGCTCCAGCAAATTTGATAGAAAAGAGAATATTTTTTCTGGCTCAGTGGATGACAATTTCTGCAATTCTTCGCATGAACTGATAAATTTATCAAATGCAGTTTTCTTTGCAGCTATATAAGCATTGATGATTTTGATTATGCATTTGCTGATATTGTAGTTTTTGCCGCCGATTTTTATATTCAGTAAATTCTCATTTATCCAGTATCGGCTTGTCGGAATGTCACGGATTATTACACTTTCTTGAATTGCAGGAAAATATTTATGAAATTCCTCATTCAGTCTGTGATTCAATGCGTGGTTTTGAAGTTTCTCGCCAAAAGGCAGTTCCCTCTGTCTTGCAAAAAGGTCAGAAAATACAGCTCCTTCATATTTTTTGTAATCCTGATTTTTGACAAAGACAATATTTATATAATCTTCAACAAGAACATAAATTGCATACAAGTTTGCAAAACTTCCTCTTGCCTTTGATCCTCTGTTTGCAGATTTTGTTTTTATGTTTATGTAGCCAAGCAACGGCGAAATCTGAAGAGCCTCGGTTCCGTCAAGTTTTAGTTCAGAGTTTATTATTTTCTTGATTGTTTCAGTAAATTCGTGTTCGACCATTTTTCCCTTAACTTATGCAAACAAAGGCAATGTTTCTATTTGCGGCATAATATTTTTTCTCTGATAACTTTTCGGCTCTTTTTTCAATGTTTCGCCATTGTATTCAGTCATCTTTAAAACTCTTCTAAGTCCGATTTTGAAATACTCTTCAGAAATATCAATTCCTATTGATTTTCTGCCGAGAGAATCTGCAACAAACGAAGTTGTGAAAGTTCCAGAAAACGGATCCAAAACAGTATCACCTTTATTTGAAGATGCCTTTATGATTCTTTCAAGCAGAGCAACAGGTTTCTGCGTCGGGTGATTCTCGTATTCGTCCATTCTGTAGCGGACTCTCGGAAAATTCCAGACATTTCCGGGCACTTTCTCTGTATTGTACGGAGCAGGAACAGCTTTTCTGTAATCAATCAAATGCCTTTTTGCCCCGGATTTTGCTTCGACCATTATATCCGCCGAGTTGAAACAATAGTTTTTCTTGTCTTTCACGCAAAACAAAATCGGCTCGTACATTGAACCGTAATAATTCTTAGCCTGGACTCCTGAGCTGTCGTAATTCCACACAATTCTTGAAAGAATTTCCATTTTTGACCGGATGTAAATGTCGAAGTAAGGCATAAACTGCGTGGAAGTCATAATGTACATTGAACCGTTTTTTTTCAGTTTTTCGATGCAAATGTCAATCCATTTGTAGCACCAATCAAGATAATCTTCGTCCGAGTTCCATTTATCGTTTGTAGAAGCAAATTTTTTTCCAATGTTATAAGGAGGATCAATAAACACCAAATCAACAGATTCATCGGAAACAGATTTTAAGCCTTCAAAAACATCCGCACAAATCAAGGTGCTGCTCTCGTTTGAAATTTTTGTCATTTTTTCCTCAAAAAATATAATTTATTATAGCATTAAATAAGCAAAAAGTCAGAAAATATCGCCGCGGTGTTTGTAATCAAAAGTTCGTTTATTTTTCCGCGCTTTGCTGCGTTTGAGTTTATCATTCTTGCCGCTGAAATCCGCTCAATGTCGAATCCAGAATAAAGTTCATCAAAAAACTCGTCTTTTTCGTCCACGTTTTTCGGGTCGGAATTGCTCAAAAGAACTTTCGCGCCGTTTTTGGAAATGTCTGCGACGAACTTTTCAAGCTCAATCTGCTCCTTGTCGCCGAAGCCATTTTCCGAATATGACGTGAACGCCGCAGTTTTTGTAAGCGGACGATATGGCGGATCAAGATAGACAAAAGTTTTTTCATCGCAGAAGGTGGCGCAGTTTTTGTAGTCGCCGCAAGTGATTTTTACATTCTGCAAAAGTTTTGAGCACGCACGCAAGTTTTCCTCGTCACAAAGAAGCGGATTTTTTGCGCTGTTGAACGGAACATTGAAAGCACCTTTTGAATTCACGCGATACAATCCGTTAAAGCAAGTTTTGTTTAGGAAAATGAAAAGTGCGGCTTTTTCAAGATTTTCACTGGTGGTTTCGATACTTCGACTTGGCTCAGTAACCGCAGGCTCAACCACCGTGCCATCAAGTTTAAATTCGTTAAATCGGTTGCGTTTTTCGTAGAACAGATTTTTGTTTTCTTCCAAAGTTTGGTTTTTATATTGAGTTTGAAGTTCGGAAAGTTGTTCAATCAGAGCGTCGCAATTGTTCTTTACTTGAATGTACGTGTTCACAAGCTCGCGGTTTATATCGTTGATTAAAACTTGCTCCGGATGTGCTTTTTGCAAGACATCAAACAGAACTGCACCGCCACCCCCAAACGGTTCGCAGTATTTTTCAATGTGAGAAGGATAATGTTTTCGTATTTCTTCGAGCAGCTGCGTTTTTCCGCCCGCCCACTTTACAAAAGGTTTCGCCTGTTGTGACATAAAGGCATTGTACGACGATTTTTTGAAAAAATCTATTATTGCACTTTTCTTCCGCAACAACCACAGCAAACACAGCAGAATTCCACTATAACAAAAACTGATACCGAACATAAAAAACTTGTATTGTACTTTTTTTTTGCGGCGGTTTTATATTCGGAATCGTAGGACGGAAAACTTAAAACGCGTTAGGCAATGGAGCACCTGCGAAGCAGTTCCGAAGCGACGGCGGTTGCGGCGGTTGAGTTTCTCGAAACAAGTGCAAGCGTCAAAGCGCAGGAATGAGCGGATAGCGAAGTGCGGAACTGCCGACCGGGGCTGTTTAAAAAGTTTAGAACATAGCGGTCATTGAGTGTTTCAACAACCACCGCATTTCATTCTTTTTAGACAGCCACGGGAACGCCCATAGCAGAACGCAATTTATGAATCAAATCGATTTAGACGACGGCGTAAAAATGCGTCGTGCCGCTTAGTGCCACTGTGCTACTTACCGGGTTTTCTTACGGAAACTCGCAAAATATATTTGAAGAAGATTCAAAACTCGTCTGACTTTTGAAGTTCTTCATTTGGAGGTGAAAAATGAATTATCTTACACTGAACAACGGCGTGAAAATGCCGCAGGAAGGATTCGGGGTTTTTCAAGTCCCGGATGGAAATGTTACAGAACAGGCGGTTTACGATGCGATTTCTGTTGGCTACAGGCTGATTGACACAGCGGCGGCTTACCAGAATGAAGATTCTGTCGGACGCGCAATCAAACGCGCAGTTTCGGACGGACTTGTAAAGCGCGAGGATTTGTTCATCACGACAAAACTTTGGGTCCAGGATTACGGCTACGAAAACACAAAAAAGGCTTTTGAAAAGTCTCTAAAATCGCTTGGACTCGACTATCTTGACTTGTATCTGTTCCATCAGCCGATGGGCGATTACTATTCTTCTTACCGCACGATGATTGATTTGTACAAGGAAGGAAAAACTCGCGCGATTGGAGTGTGCAATATGTATCCGCACGTCCTTGCCGATTTGTGCGAAAACTTTGATGTAAAGCCTGCGGTAAACCAGATTGAGCTTCATCCGTTCTTTCAGCAGCCGCTTGCAATTGAAACAGCGAAAAATTACGGAGTTCTTCCGGAAGCCTGGGGACCTTTTGCGGAAGGAAAGCACGGAATTTTCACGAATCCTCTTCTGAGTGAAATCGCCGCAAAGCACGGAAAAACCGTCGGTCAGGTTGTTCTTCGGTGGAATGTTCAGCGCGGCGTTATCGTGATTCCAAAATCTGTCCACAAAGAACGAATGGAAGAAAACCTAAAGATTTGGGATTTTGCGCTTGACGATGACGATATGAAAAAAATCGCGACACTCGACCTTGGACACAGCGAAATCGTGAACCATTTCGACCCGAACTTTGTGAAGATGATAAACACTTGGAAAATCCACGATTGAAATTCGAATTCGGGCGTTCCCTGCCGAGTGGCTGTCTAAAAAGAATGAAGTGCTGTGGACACGTTCTTGCCTTTTTAGACAGCCACTCGGCAGGTCGGGTGTTCCAGCCTTCGCCATTCGGCTCATTGCCGCAAGCGGCAACTTCGGGCTTCCATACCCTAACGCATAAACTTTGCAAAAAAGCAAAGGCAACGCAATTGCCTTAAACATGACTTTTTACCAGGAGAAAAATTATGAAAAAATTTATAACGATTTTATCGTCGGCATTGATTCTTGCAGGAACTGCCTGCGCGGCAGATTCAAATCCTTCCTCAAGAAGCAGCGAACGCAACACAAATCTAAGCGGAAACACAAAAATTCTTGTCGCGTATTATTCCGACACAGGAACGACAAAAGCGGTCGCAGAAAAAATCGCGTCTTACCTGAACGCGGACTTGCTTGAAATCGAAAGCGAAAATCCCTACTCTTCCGCCGATGTGAACTGGCGCGACAGAAACAGCCGGGTTTTCCGCGAGCACGACATAATTTTCGGCACAAAAGGAAACGGACAGGCGACCGCCGAAGATTTTCAAAGAGCGTCGTCGCAGGTTTCAACAAGAGTCGATTCGGATTCCGTGATTGATTTAAGCGGCTACGACACAGTTTTTGTCGGCTATCCAATCTGGTGGGGAATCGCGGCTTGGCCGGTAAACGGATTTGTCACGCAAAACAATCTGGAAGGAAAAACAATCGTTCCGTTCGCGACTTCAATGAGTTCAGGCCTTGGACGAAGCGACACGCTTTTACGCGACATTGCAGACGGAAAAGGAAACTGGCTTCCAGGCCACAGATTCGGAACAAGCGCAAGCGTTTCTGAAGTTCGGTCTTGGGTCGACACATTGGAAATTAAATGATGCGGTTTGCGGCAGTTCTTTTTCTGCTTACAGTTTTCGGATTCAAAGGATTTTCCCAGATGGATGAAAGCCCGGCTGATTCTATGCTTGCTTCGGAATATGTATGGTAGAAGTTGCGGTGGTTTGAGCAAAGTCCGCCCGCTCGCTTGCGCACGAGCGGTAGCTAAGTAGCCACCAAAAAATCTAATTGTCATTGCAGTATTCGGCACGGCAATCTTTCATCTATAAGATTCCGAATCAAGTTCGGAATGACATAAATTTTAGGAGCCAAAAATGAACTACAACAAAATCACCGTTGACGGAATCAAAATATTCTACCGCGAGTGTGGAAATCCACAGAATCCCACGATGATTCTTTTCCACGGTTTTCCGTCGTCGAGCCACCAGTTCCGCGACTTGATGCCGCTTTTAGAAAGCAGGTTTCATCTGATTGCGCCGGACTATCCGGGATTCGGGCAGAGTGAAAGTCCAAGCCGCAATGTTTTCCCCTACACTTTCGATAATCTCGCAAAAGTTATGGACGACTTTCTTAACGCATTAAAAATCGAAAAGTTTTTTATGTATGTGTTTGACTACGGCGCGCCGGTTGGATTCAGAATCGCGTTGAAAAATCCTCAGAAAATCCTCGGAATCGTAAGCCAGAACGGAAATGTTTACAAGGAAGGCTTGGGCAAAAAATGGGAAGCGCGCGCGGAATATTGGAAAAATCCAACAAAGGAACTTCGCGAAAGCTACAAATCCGCGTTCGCAAAGGAAACTGTAATCGGCCAGTACACGTTCGGAGCAAAGGAAGGCTTCGTTTCGCCCGACGGATATTCGCTTGACTTGTACTACGCCGCCACGATTCCAGACTACGCGGAAAAGCAGTCCGACTTGATTTTTGACTATCAGACGAATGTTGCGCTCTACCCTACTTTTCAGAAATATCTGCGCGAAAACCAGCCGCGCCTTCTTGCGGTCTGGGGAAAGTACGACCCGAGTTTTGTCTGGGCGGGTGCACTTGCGTTCAAAAAAGACTTGCCGGACGCGAAAATCGTCGGAGTTGAAAGCGGACACTTTGCGCTTGAAAACTGCTGTAAGGAAATTGCGGAGAAGATTTTGGAGTTCTTTTGAAAATTACTATAACTCAAACTCATACTCACCAAAACAAAGTTCTATTTTACATCTTCTTCCCAACAGTGATAAATTCAAAGTATAAAAACGTTCGTTGAACCGAAACATAATTTCATCAAATCGGCAGGCAGAAAAACCAGCCGTTTTAATCAGCTGATTTCACTCGCCTGTTCGCCTGCTTTCTGTTTTTTCAACTCGGTTTGTTAAACCCTGTTTACTTCTGTTTGATGAACAATAAATTCTTTTTCAGGAGATGTTTTTTATGAAAAAAACAATTTCATTTTTAGTCGGAGGTTTAATGGCTATGACAGTTTCTGCAAAATCGCTTCCAAAAATTCCAAGAGAAAACCGCGCGGACACAAAAATTCCAAAAGGAATCAAGAATCCGTTCGGACTAGTTTACAACGGAGCAATCGAAAAAAACGAGAAAGGCAAAGTTCAGATTCGTCCTGTAACTTATGTCCTGAATGGAATCGAGGTCGCGGCGAACCTTTATCTTCCTGCCGATTACGATGAGAACGACAGCAAAAAATACGCAGGAATCACAGTCGCTCATCCGAACGGCGGAACTAAAGAACAAGTTTCGGGACTTTACGCGCAGCTTTTAGCAGAGAAAGGCTACATTACAATCGCTGCGGACGCAAGTTACCAAGGCTCAAGCGGCGGAACTCCTAGGCTTCGAGACTATCCTGCGAACAGAATCAACGACATAAGCGGAATGGTCGATTATCTTGTCTCGCTTCCAAAAGTTGATTCTTCAAGAATCGGCTCGCTCGGAATCTGCGGAGGCGGCGGCTACACTCTTGCGGCAAGCCAGACCGACAAAAGAATCAAAGCGGTCGCGACACTTTCAATGTTCAATTCAGGACGAGTGCGAAGAAACGGATTTCAGGATTCTCAGATTTCTACAATTCAGGAAAGGCTTTTAAAAGCAAGCGAGGCGCGCAACAAGGAGCTTGAGGGCGAAATCCAGTACGAAGGATTTCTTCCGGCTCAAAGCGAAGACGAACTAAGAAAAATTATGGAAGGACTTCCTGAAGGACTTTACAAAGACGGAATCGATTACTACGGAATTTCTTACAGGCATCCGAAAGCGACAGGAAGCTACACAACTGAATCTTTCCTTAAACTTATGGCGTTCGACGTTGAAGACAGAATGGATTTAGTGGACCAGCCTCTTCTGATGCTTGCAGGAAGCGTTGCCGACACGCTTTATATGACAGAAGACGCTTTCAAAAAAGCCGTGAACGCAAAGGACAAGGAGCTTTATCTGATTCAAGGCGCGTCTCACATCAAAACTTACTGGCAGAAAGAATACGTCGATGACGCGATGAATAAATTGAACGAATTCTTCGGAAAGAATCTTTAAGCAAGAATTTGCAGGCATTTTTATTCGGGCGTTCCCCTTTTTGTGATTTCGATAAACTCAGTCCAAGGATTTAAATAAACTCAATACAGGGATTTCGAGAATCTCAATCCAAAATTTTCGATAAACGAAATCACAAAAAGGTCGGGCTATTCGGGGTTCCGCTAACGCTTCATTGCTACATTTCATTCCGCAACAAACCTTCGGTTTGCCCCTGCTATCCCTAACGCATAAAAGCAAATCAATTGGCAGTAATCAAATCATCTGTATTTTAGAAAATTCCGTGCTATATTATTTTTATGTTTTCCAAAAAAACGTTGTCTGAGCGCGACATCATCACAAAATACATCATTCCTTCGGTAGAAAAATCTGGCTGGAATCGTCAGACGCAAATCCGCGAGGAAGTTTTTTTACGGTGGGACGCATTTTTGTTAAGGGGAAACAGACAAAACGCGGGGAACGGAAACGAGCCGACATCATCTTGTACTACAAGCCAAACATCCCTGTCGCGGTAATCGAGGCGAAAGACAACAATCATTCTTCTGGGGCAGGAATGCAGCAGGCTTTGGACTATGCGGAGATTCTTGATATTCCAGCCGCAATTTCGAGCAACGGAGATGAGTTTGTAATCCAGTACAGAAAAAACTGCAACTCTATCATAACAGAAAAACGTAGTCTGGAAGATTTTCCAACGCAGGAAGAACTTTGGGCTTGCTACAAAAAATACAACAATCTTCAAACATCAGATGAAGAAAAAACATCGCTTTCGTCATATTTTTTTGACTCGCAAGGACGTGCGCCGCGTTATTATCAGCGGATTGCAATCAACAGAACGGTTGAAGCGATTGCACGCGGTGAAAACAGAATTCTTCTTGTGATGGCGACTGGAACTGGAAAAACGTACACGGCTTTTCAGATAATCTGGCGGCTTTGGAAATCGGGCGTGAAAAAGCGGATTTTGTATCTTGCGGACAGAAACAATCTTATCACACAGACAAAAAAAGGCGATTTCAGGCATTTCAAGGACAAGCTCACAACAATCAAAAACAAGAAAATCGACAAGGCGTATGAAATTTATCTTGCGATTTATCAAGGACTTACGAATTATGACGGCGAAACGGACGCTTATCTTGAATTCAGCCCGGATTTTTTTGACCTGATTATTGTTGACGAGTGCCACCGCGGTTCAGTTGACGAGGACAAAGCCTGGCACAAAATCCTGACTTACTTTTCGAGCGCAACGCAGATTGGAATGACGGCGACTCCAAAAGAAACAAAATCGCTTTCAAACATCGAATACTTTGGCGAGCCGGTTTACACTTATTCTTTGAGGCAAGGAATCGACGACGGATTTTTGGCTCCGTACAAAGTTTTAAGAGTCGGAATCAATGTTGACTTGGAAGGCTACCGGCCAGAGCGTGGCAAAACCGACATTGAAGGCGAAATCATTGAGGACAGAATCTACAACACGAAGGATTTTGACCGCAGCATTGTGATTGACGAACGCACAAAACTTGTTGCAAAAAAGACGATGGAATTTTTGAAAAACTCCGACCCAATGGCAAAAACGATTGTCTTTTGTGTTGACATAGAGCACGCGGAGCGGATGCGGCAGGCGCTTTTGAATTACGCTCCAAAAGAAATCACTTCGTACACTGACAAATACGTTGTCCGGATTACAGGCGATGATCCGGTTGCGAAAGGCTATCTTGAGGATTTCATAAATCCAGAGGAAAAATTTCCAGTGATTGCGACGACTTCAAAACTGATGAGCACCGGAACTGACGCACAGACCTGCAAAATCATTGTGCTTGATAAAAACATCGGCTCGCAGACTGAGTTCAAGCAGATTATCGGGCGCGGAACAAGAATCAACGAGGACTACGGAAAGCGTTATTTTACAATCATCGACTTTAGGAACGCCACGGACAAGTTTGCCGACAAGGATTTTGACGGCATGCCTGTAAAAATCAAGGAAACAAATCAGGAAGATGAAATTTCAGAAGATATGATTGACGACGGAATTTCTGAAAATCAAATTGATCCGGTGACTGGAAAGGAAGTTGTGTTTGACGAAGAAGCCTACAAAATTGATGATGACTTTGGACTTTTGAAAGTCGCTGATTCATCTGAAGTGGTTTCGACAGGCAGGGCCACCTCTAAAAAAGAAAAAGTCTACATCGCAGGAGTTGACGTGAGCATTTTGAGCGAAAGACGCCAGTTTCTTGATGCAAACGGAAAACTTATAACAACAAGTTTGAAAGAATACACAAAAAACGGAATCCTAACTTCCTACCGCTCGCTCGACAATTTTCTTCAAGTCTGGAATGACGCTCAAAAGAAAAAAGCGATTGTCGAGGAACTTGAAAATCAGGGATTGATTTTTGAAGAACTAAAAGAAGAAACAAAATCTGATTTGGATATTTTTGATTTAATCTGCCACATCGTTTGGGACGCTCCCGCGCTCACCCGAAAAGAGCGAGCCGACAATGTGCGAAAACGCAACTACTGGACAAAATACGGCGACAAAGCCCGCAATGTTTTGAACGCGCTTTTGGAAAAGTACGCTGAAACTGGAATTGAAGAAATAGAAGAGATGAAAATACTAACCGTAGAGCCTCTAAAAGATTTTGGCACACCGACAGAAATTGTTGGATTCTTTGGCGGAAAACAGAATTATCTTGCTGCGCTTCGAGAACTGGAAAACGAGATTTACAAGGCGGCGTAGAATATGGTTGCTTGTTATTACTGAATTTTTCGTATATATTTATTTTTAGGTAATATGAATACAGAAATCACAAGAAATTACTATCTTAATCAGCTAAAAACAAAAAAACACAACGGACTAATAAAAATCATCACTGGATTGCGGCGTTCCGGAAAGTCGTATTTGCTCTTTAATATTTTTTATAATGCTCTTCTTTCAGAGGGTGTAGAAGAAAATCACATCATAAAAATTCCGCTGGATAATCTTGATTTTTATGAGTATCGAGATAAAATCGCGCTTTACAAATTTATCAAGTCTAAAATTACAGATTCAAAAATGTATTATTGCCTTCTGGACGAAATTCAGCTTGCGGAAGGCTTTGAAGAAGTTTTGAATTCGCTTCTTCACATTCCAAATATTGATGTTTATGTGACAGGAAGCAATTCTCGTTTTCTTGTAAAAGATGTGATTACAGAATTTCGTGGACGCGGGGACGAAGTGCGGGTATTTCCGCTTTCTTTTAAAGAATTTTATTCTGTTAGGAATGATGATTTTGATTCTGCCTGGACTGATTATTACACTTACGGCGGACTTCCGCTTGTTGCAGGAATGAGCACCCACAAGGAAAAATCGGATTATCTTTCTTCACTGTTTTCAAAAGTATATTTAACCGATGTGATTGACCGCTATAAAATCCGCAATAAAAAAGAGTTTGAAGATTTGCTGAACGTTATGGCTTCTTCAATCGGCTCGCTTACAAATCCTGTGAAAATCGAAAACACATTTAAGACAAAGCAAAAGTCCACGATTACAAACAAAACAATCACTTCTTATTTGGAATATCTTGAGGACGCTTTTTTGATTCAGATTGCCGAGCGTTTTGATATAAAAGGACGCAGGTATATCGGCGCAAACCGAAAATATTATTTTACTGATTTGGGGCTTCGCAACGCTAGACTGAATTTTAGGCAACTTGAGGAAGGACACATTATGGAAAATGTAATCTATAATGAGCTTCGGCTTCGTGGCTTTAATGTTGATGTCGGCATGGTTGAATACAATTCAAAAGATAAAAACGGCAAAAGCATAAAAAGTCAGCTGGAATGTGATTTTGTGGCAAATCTTGGAAGCAATCGGATTTACATTCAATCTGCACTGAATATTTCGGATTCAGAAAAATTTTTGCAGGAAGAAAACTCCTTACGCAGAATTTCTGACAGCTTCAAGAAGATTATTGTTCAAAAAAACAGCATTGTTCCTCATTACGATGATAACGGAATTTATATTGTTTCTTTGAGGGATTTTTTGCTTGAAGATGGAATTCTTGGAGCGGCGTAGAAAATTGAAAAACTGGAGAAAAAAAATGACAGAAAACACGCAAATTAAACTTTTTGAAGAAAAGCAAGTTCGCTCAATTTGGGACAAAGAAAAAGAAGAATGGTTTTTCAGCGTCGTAGATGTTGTGGCAGTTCTGACGGACAGCAAAGACCCAAAACAGTACATCAAAAAAATGCGTTCACGCGATGAGCAGCTGAATTTCAACTGGGGTACAATTTGTACCCTAGTTGAAATGATTGGAAAAGATGGAAAGCACCGAAAGATTCAAGCGGCAAATTCACAAGGAATTTTCCGCCTTATTCAGTCAATTCCTTCGCCTAAAGCTGAACCATTTAAACTGTGGATGGCTCAAGTTGCAAAAGAGCGTCTTGACGAAATGCAGGACCCCGAACTCACAGTTGACCGCGCGCTAAAAGAATACAAGGCTCTTGGATATTCTGACAACTGGATAAATCAGCGGCTAAAATCAATTGAAATTCGCAAAGATTTAACAGACGAATGGAAAAAGCACGGACTAAAAGAAGGCGTGCAGTTTGCAACACTAACTGACATAATCTACAAAACTTGGGCTGGCAAGACCGCGAAAGAATACAAGGAATACAAAGGTCTTAAAAAAGAAAATCTGCGTGACAATATGACAAACAAAGAACTGGTTTTGAATATGCTTGCGGAACTTTCAACAACAGAAATCTCGCAGTCAAGAAATCCAAAAGATTTTTCAGACCACGCAAAAAACGCAGTTGACGGTGCAACGATTGCAAAAAACGCACGAGTTGAACTTGAACAGCAAACAGGCAAAAAAGTTGTAACTCCGCTGAACGCAAGAGACGGAATCGGACTTACGGAAGATAGCAAAGCGTCTGTTTTGGAATTAGATGAGGAAAGCAGATAAAACAGAACGTACTCACTAAAGGAAAATGGACTATTAGGAATTAAGTAATATTATGAAAGAATGGAAAAAAGTTAAAATCAAAGATTTTCTCACAGAGCGAAGCGAACACTATAAACCTAATGATAATAGAATTACAAAGTACAAACGACTTGATAAAATTGATTTTTCAGGAATGATTCAAATTTCAACCAAACCGACAAAAACGAATATGATTTTAGTTCAGCCAGGTGATCTTGTTATTTCTGGTATTAATGTTGCAAAAGGAGCACTTGCCGTTTATCAAGGAACAGAACCTATAGTCGCTACAATTCATTATTCTTCTTATATTTTTGATGATTCACTAATTGATTTAGATTATTTTAAATTTTTTGTAAAAAGTCCTGCATTTATGGAAATTCTCAAAAAACAAGTAAAAGGTGGAATAAAAACCGAAATCAAACCAAAACATTTTTTGCCGTTAGAAATTTTCATTCCCGATTTACAAACTCAAAAAGAAATAGTTAAAAAGGTTTCTGCAAATTTAGAAAGAGCAGAAAAACTAATAGAAGAAATCCAAAAACAAAAATCATACGTTAAACAACTCCGCCAGAATATTTTACAGGAAGCAATTGAAGGCAAGTTGACTGCTGACTGGAGAAAAACTCATCCTGTTGTGAAAGGAAATCCTGATTTTGACGCGGAATCATTGTTTGAGAAGATTCAGGAAGAAAAATGCCACACGGATTCACTCGGAAAGAAAAATTGCCACGCGGATTCGGAATTGCTACGCAATTCCCAGAAATGTGTGTCATTGTCGAGGAAGCAAACTGTGTCATTGTCGGGCTTGACCCGACAATCTATTTCGGAAAACGAAACTCCGTTTGAAATCCCTGATGGCTGGAAGTGGGTGAGATTGGGAGAAATCGGAACCTTAGCAGGTGGAAAAAGATTGCCTCCTGGAGAAAATTTTGCTAATGAAAAAACAAATCATGTTTATATCAGAATCAAAGATATGAAAAATGATTCTGTGGAATTAAATGATTTAAAATATATAAATGATAATCTTGCTGAAAAACTAAAAAAATATTGTATTTATAAAGATGAATTATATATCACTATAGCAGGAACAATTGGACAAGTAGGAATAATTCCCCCATGTTTAGCATGGGATGAATTTGACAGAAAATTCTTCTAAACTAAAACCTTTTGTAATAACAAATCGATTTCTTCTATATTTTTTGAAATCATCTCTAGTGCAAGACCAATTTAAAAATGCAATTTACGGAATGGCATTACCAAAATTAGCTCTAAAAAGAATTGCTATTGTTTTTCTTCCTCTTCCACCTCTCGCTGAGCAGACGGAAATTGTACGCAAAGTTGAATCGCTGCTTGCAAAAGTCTCGGAGCTGGAAAATCAAATTGCAGAACGACAGGAACAGACAAAACAACTTGTGCAAGTCATACTAAAAGACGCGTTTGAGGAGAAATAGAAGGATGGAAAAAATAACAGTAAAAGATACAGTCATTAAAACGCTAAAAGCAAATGGCACGGATTATATTTGTATTACCAACATTGCAAGACAAAAGAATCCTATTGAACCGAAAGATGTGGTAAAAAACTGGCTTCGTTCAAAAAATACGCTTGAATATTTAGGGCTTTGGGAAATGCTGAACAATCCAGACTTCAAAGGGGTCGAATTCGACCCCCTTTTGCACGAAGCTGGAAGCCACGCTTTTACAATGAGTCCTTCAAGATGGATAGAAACAACAAACGCTATTGGTCTGATTTCTAAGAATGGTGCGAACGGAGGAACTTATGCACAACGCGACATCGCTTTTAAATTTGCAAGCTGGGTTTCTGTTGAATTTGAACTTTATTTGATAAAAGAATTCCAGCGTCTTAAAGCCGAAGAGCAAAAGCAGCTTGGCTGGAGCGCGAAGCGTGAACTTGCAAAAATCAACTATCACATTCACACTGACGCAATTAAACAAAACTTGATTCCGCCGGAACTTACATCGCAGCAAAAATCTTTTGTCTACGCCGACGAAGCGGATTTGTTAAATGTCGCTATGTTCGGTATGACAGCGAAACAATGGCGAGGGCAAAATCCGAATCTAAAAGGAAATATCCGCGACTATGCCACAATCAACCAGCTGATTTGCCTTTCAAATATGGAAAACTTGAACGCAGTCTTTATCAACGATGGACTTCAACAATCCGAACGGCTTGAAAAACTGAATAAAATTGCGATTCAGCAGATGAAAGTTCTGGAAAATGTTGAAGAACGAAAACTGCTTACGGAAGAAAATAAGTAAGGAACACTAAATATGCAAGAAAACCAAAACACAGAATACAAAGAATCCTGGCGTGATGTTCGCTGGGAAGATGTTACTGTTGACAATATTTCTGTTGATGATTTGGACAGCGACAGTTTTAAGATTTTCCGGCGTGAAGCATTGCGGAGCGGACGCATGACGCGTGAAGATTTGGATATTCCGAACGAGGAACTTTTGAAAAAACTTCATTTGATGTCTAGCGGAAAATTAAAGCGTTCGGCGGTTCTGCTTTTTTACAACGATCCGAGCATTATTCAAAACGGAAGTTATTTGCAAATCGGAAAATTCAGCTCAGGCGCAGACTTGCAGTATCAGGACACGATAGAAGAATCTCTTATCAAAATTGCGGACAAGACGATTGATTTGATTTATCTGAAATACTTGAAAGCAAAAATCACTTACGTGCATGACAGGCGGGTTGAAACTTATCCGTATGCACGCGACGCAATCCGCGAGGCTGTTTACAATGCC